>NZ_JBQKEP010000005.1:0-205852 GCF_052121255.1 Faecalicoccus sp. LCP19S3_E2
GGAAAAATCTTATTTTTTGATTTTAGAAAAATAGCCTATAATATATAAGTTGTCTGGAAAGGAATCTTTATGCATACATTATTTTTTGATTTTGATGGTACTTTACGTGTACCGGAAACCAATGAAGTTTCAAAAGAAACAATACAGAATTTAAGAACTTTGCGAAAAGAAGGCAACTTGATCTTTATCAATACCGGACGTTGTTTTTCTTCTTTGGAAGGACAGGCAAGAGATTTACCGCTAGATGGTGTTATTTGCGGATGTGGCACGTATATTCGATATCGCGGGCAGATATTATATGAAGTACAAGCTACATCGATTCAAAAAGAGCGTGTGCTCAAGGCTTTACGCACATGTCGGCTCGATGCGTTTTTAGAAGGTCATGGTGGCCTGTTTGTCGATCAGACGTATTCAGATCAGCTGAACCAGGTGATTTCCTTTTTTAAACGAATGAATGTAAATATGTTGTCTACAGAGGATCCTTCTTTTGCGTTTTCTAAGATGAGTCTCTATTATACAGATCAAAAACAAAAAGATGAATTTGAAAATCTATTAAAGGAAGATTTTGACTTCATCAACTTCCCAAATCTTAAAGCGGAGGCTGTTTTAAAAGGGCACTCGAAAGCCAGTGGTATGCGCATGTTGTTGAAAGAATTATCACTTCCATGTTCTACAAGTATCGCCTTTGGTGATAGTGATAATGACATGGAGATGTTAAAGGAAGCAAGCTGCAGTGTTTTAATTGGAAAGCATGCCCCGCATTTACAAGAGTTAGCCGATCTAAAAGCTCCGTCTGCCAAAGAAGAAGGAATCAGCTGGGCGTTACGAAAATTGAATTTGATTTAAAAAGTGGCTACACACAAAAAATTCTCCGGATAATGAAAATAGACCAGGAGAATTTTTTATATATTAAAAGGATGAATGAAAATTCAATTGTTCAAGAATTTTAGGCTGTAATTCGTTTTGAACATGAAGAATAGAAAAAGCTTGGTGGATATCTGAAATTGTGCTACTTTCCAATAAAATGGAAATGTTGTCAATTAAATTATCCAACTTTCTTTTTCCGTGCCAGAAAAGCGCCCTGGACAAATGTGCACATTTCTCAAACATGAATCTTTTCTAGGATTAATAGAATTTGGTTGAATTCTCTGTCGGATAGAAACAGTAAAGATAATAACTCCATGATATCTTTTGAGATTCCATAGATCTCTGGATCAAATCGAAAGTCTTCGTTTTTCTTTCTTTTCTTCGGTTGTATATTCTAACCAGTAGCTATCTTTTTTCTTCGCATTGCGCAAGCAGATCCAAATCGATCGAACATCGAGCCCTCATCGTACAATATGTTCTGAAATCCTGGAGAATGGTTTTGTTGGCCGGCAATGAGTTGATAGGCATATTAAAGACCACGGCGGAAAAGACGATACGTATAGTATTCTTCATCTTGGGCTTCAATACGAATCAGAATGCATCGCTCATCTTGGAAGGGATGAGACTGGCTGAATCAGAGAAGCTGTTTCTTGCAGGGAAAGATGTTTACATTTGTCTAAACATTGTTGAAGAAGAACAGCTTGAAGCAATTTAAAAGAAAGAATGATTTTGGACTGGGCATCAAAATACTGCTTGTCCAGTTCCAAAATATGACCTAATTCGTTTAAATGTGAGATGATTAAACCACCTATTAATCAATACGCATAAAATAGACAAAATCATACATTTTATTCGATATTATTTATATATTTAAAAGAACGCATTTTTTCAAAGAGGTATCGAACTTCAAAACTTTTTATTTTATTCAATGGGTTTTTGATAGAAAGCACCGTAGAAGTGATGCGTCTTATAGACATTGATCAAAACATCGGGTTTGACATTACGTATGCAATCAATAGCATCACGTTGTTCATAGGTGCTGATAACGGTTTTGCAGACATAATAAGGCTTTTTACTATAAGCACCCTGCCCTTTTAAAATTGTCATGCCATGACGGAAATGATCGATAAAAACATCACTGACCGTTTCCGGATCATCGGTGGTGATTTCCAGAGTTACCTGGGCATAACGATCATAAAAACCAGAAATGGTCTTGGTTGAGATAAACTGAAAAACCAGGGAATAACCGGCTGCTTCCCAACCAAAGAGAGCACCGAAGATCAATATCAAAGTAGCATTGAATAAAAATACATAATCCCATAAACTCTTATGGATTTTATTGGATACATAGAGAGCAATAAAATCGGTACCTCCGGTTGAGGCATCGGCTTTTAAGGCAAGAACGATGGAAAGACCGTATAAAAAACCTCCAAACAGTATATTTAACATCTTGTCATAGAAAAAAGGTGTAAAATTAAAAACTTGAAGAAATAGAGAAACTAAACCAAACTGCAGGCAGCTTAAAAATGTAAAGCGATGGGATACGCTTTTATAGCACAAAAGAGCGGCTGGAATATTTAAAACTAAGATGCCCAAGGATACGGAAAAATCAATGCCAAGCAGTTGAGTGATGCGATTGATCAGAATGGAAAGACCAGTAAATCCGCTGGAAAGCAGGTCGCAAGGATTCATAAAAACCTGTATGATATAAACCTGCATCCATGCACTGCTTAGGATCAAAAGGACCGAAAATATAAAACGTGTGATTTTGTTTTTTTGAAGTTGATGAATCTGAGAAGCCATAATGAACCTTCCTTTAGTACAGAAGCCATTATAGAGAAAAATACAGAGATTCTATCACAGATTGTCTTCCTAACAGATAAGGAAAAACCGCAAAGATTTTATTTCCTAATATTAGGAAACAGGAAAAATGGACAAAATAAAGAGGATGCATACAATAAAGTAAGGGATTAGACTATGTTAAATAAACGACAGGAAAAAATCATCATGCTCTTGCAGGATTCGAAGAAATGGATCACGGGTAAGGAATTTGCCCGTTTGATGAATGTTTCAGATCGAACGATACGAAGTGATATCGATACGATCAATCGTACATACAATGCGCATTTGATTGAATCGAATTTACGCAGTGGTTATCGAATCAATGAAGAAATACTGACGACATTGCCAATCGAACTCAATGCGGTATCGATTCCGCAGACACCGGATGAGCGTTGTACATATATTTTGCAGGAGTTAATTTTAGAAAAGAAACAAATCAACTTGTTAGATCTTCAGGAACAAGTTTTTATTAGTGGATATTCTATCGATAATGATATCAAACGCATCAAAAAGATGTTGGAGCCGTACCAGGATCTTTCTTTGATTCGCTCTAAAAACTGTATTCGTTTGGATGGCAGTGAAGAAAGTAAACGGAAACTTTATAAGCAATTACTGTTTGAAGAAACACAGGGAAACTTTTTGAATTTAAACCGACTTTCCAGTATGTTTCATGATTTAGATTTGGAGTATGCCAAAGAAGTTTTGGACAAGATGTTTAAAAAGTACAATTTTCATGTTCGTGAAATGCAAAAACCTATGTTGATGATTCATGTAGGAATAGCATTAGAGAGAATGATCCACCACAATTATGTGGAAACTTCCAGAGATACACCGGAGCTTAGAAACACCAAGGAATACAGCATCACCAAAGAGTTCTTTGATACGATGGCACAATCGATCCATATCGATGTCAATGAAAATGAAGTCGTGTTACTGGCACTTTTGTTGCGAGGGAAGAAAGCAATTACGATGCATAACGACCTTGTACAAAGCGTAACCGATGGCATCAATGTCAATGATCTGGTGACAAAGATCGTCACGATGATCAAAGAAGATTTTGATATCGATTTTGTCAAAGATCTCGATCTAAGAACCGGTTTGGCTCTTCATATACAAGGCTTGATCGAACGAAAGAAAAAGGATATTGTCGTATCGAATCTATATTTACAGGAATTAAAGAGAAAATATCCGCTTGTCTTTGAATTGGCGATTCATGTCGGACAAATCTTAAATGAAACATTAGATATGCAGGTATCAGAAAATGAAGTTGGTTTTTTGGCACTCCATTTAGGAGCCGCTTATGAAAGATCGCATTCTTTTCAAAAGTATCGAGTTGTGATGATCTATCCGGTCGATCAGGCTTTTGGGGATATCTTGTTAAGAAAAGTCGATACGCTGTTTTCGGAGCGAATGACAGTAATTAACTGTTCCAGTTTCTTTGAAGAAAAGATGATCAAAGAGTTAAATCCGGATCTGATTTTGACAACACTGCAGCTGCAGCACAATTTAGATATTTCAACGATTCAGATTTCTTTGTTTATCAGTACCGAAGATGAAAGTAAGATCTTTCAGGCATTGAATGCTTTGGATAAAAAGCGCTATCAACAAAAATTTGAAGATGAGTTAATTGATCTGATTGAACCGGAGCTGTTTTATAAGAATCTGGAATTGCGCACACCTACGGAAGTGATTACTTATATGTGTGATAATTTGGAGAAGAAAGGCTATTGCGATTCTTCATTTAAAGAGGCGGTTTTGAAAAGAGAGGAAGTGGCTGCCACCAGTTTTGTCTATTCTTTTGCGGTACCGCATTCTTTGAATGTACCAAGCTTTCGGCCGGCCATTTCTGTTGGTTTCTTAAAGCGTCCAATCAAATGGGGCGAATTTGATGTCAAGATGGTTTTGCTGCTGGCGGTCAATGAAGAACATCAGGATCTTCTGATCATGTTCTTTGAGTGGTTAAGCGGTATGATCAACAATGCCAATCATTTTGCCGCTTTACTGGAAACAAAAGATTACGACGACTTTGTCGCCAAGATCGTTGAATAGGAGGACTATCATGAGTAAAAAACATAATATAAGGGCCGGGATACAGCTACAGAAGACGAGTGTGAATAACTTTTCTCGTGTAGGTGCCTATTTGATTGACTGGTATATCGCATCGATGTTTGCCGGTATTCCGATTACTTTGATTGCCACATCGATCAATCATAATACAACGATCACACAGGATTTAAGTACCTTACCATTAGGCTGGGCCGTTATAGCCGGTATTTTAGCTATCGTCTTTTATCTGGGCTATTATTTTGTTGTAGAGCTAAAAGTCTATAAGGGACAAAGCTTTGGAAAGCGTATCTTTAAGCTGAAGGTCGTAAAAGATGATGGAAGCGATGTGGATTTTAAAACGATCCTACTAAGAGAAGGCTTGGGAATC
Source organism: Faecalicoccus sp. LCP19S3_E2 (assembly GCF_052121255.1). NCBI lineage: Bacteria > Bacillati > Bacillota > Erysipelotrichia > Erysipelotrichales > Erysipelotrichaceae > Faecalicoccus > Faecalicoccus sp. LCP19S3_E2. The sequence goes on from NZ_JBQKEP010000005.1 coordinate 5,144, forward strand.
ATGATTGTCGAAGGGTATTTAGCTAACAGTTCCAGCTATCTTCGTCAGATTCTGCAGCTGTTTACCGATTTTAATATCATGGATCTTGCGGTCTATTTATTTGGAATCATTTCCGCAGTTTCGATTTTGATTGGACTGGCCAGTCCTTCCCGAAAGATGATTCATGACTTTATTGCGCATACGCATATTATTAGTACAAAAGATGAGAATTGATTTCCTAGAGATAGGAAATCATTTATTTTGTATGAATTTTCACAAAATGTTAACGTTATTTCAAGAAAGAGAGGGTATATTATGGATAAACTCGAAAAACTGCTCATGCCAATGGCAGATATTCTTACGAAAAACCGAGTTTTGATTGCGATTCGAGATGGATTCTTGATAACGACACCATTGTTGATCGTTGGATCTATTTTCTTGTTGATCGCAAACTTCCCTATTCCAGGGTGGAATGAGGCAATCTCATCTGTATTAGGTCCAGATTGGACAGGATGGTTTACAGCAGTATCTAAGGCATCCTTTAACTGTACCGGTTTATTAACAGCTTTAGGTACAGGGTATGCGATGGCTCGTGAATTTGGCGGCGATAAGATTCAGGGCGCAGCTGTTGCGGTTGTTGCGTTCTTTATTTTAATGCCAACGACACACATTGCCAGCGATGCAGATGGTAATTTGGTAGAAGGTGCTACCGTTGCCGGTTTGTCTTTTGACTACATCGGACCAGATGGTATCTTCATGGCGTTGATTTGTGCGATTTTAGGTGTATGGTTGTTCTGTTTTGCCTATAAAAAAGGATGGACGATCAAAATGCCTAAGGGTGTTCCTCCGGCAGTTACCGATTCTTTTGCCGCTTTAGTACCAAGTGCAATGGTTATGGCAGCTGCCTTCCTGATTCGAATTCTGTTTTCCTTTACAGAATTTGGAACAATGCAGGACTTTGTTGTTGCAATCTTACAGACACCATTACAAGGTTTAGGTGATACATTAGGAGCTAATGCACTATATACATTCATGTGTTCTTTCCTTTGGTTCTTTGGTATCAACGGTCCGGCTGTATGTAACTCTGTTTACTTCATCGGAAATGTATTAACGGCACAGCAGTTATTGGCATTTGAAGCTGGAAAAGAATTACCATATATCTTTACCAACCCATTCAGTAACTTCTTTACCAACTTTGGAGGCGGAGGTTCCACATTAGGTCTTGTGATTTTGATGTGTACGGTTTGTAAGTCACAGCGAATCAAACAATTGGGACGTTTGTCTATCGTACCAGGTTTCTTTGGAATCAACGAACCAATCATCTTTGGTTTACCAGTTGTATTGAACCCAATTATTGCGATTCCATTCATTCTGGCTCCGATGTTGAACCTGACATTGTCTTATTTTGCCACACTTTGGGAAATCATTCCAAAGACAACCGGTGTAAACTTGCCTTGGACAACCCCAATCGGATTCTCCGGATGGCTTTCTACCGGTTCCTGGACAGCCAGTGTATGGCAGTTGTTCTTACTGGTACTGAACATGTTGATCTACTTCCCATTCTTAAAGACATTGGATAAAAAATATCTGCAGGATGAGGCTAATGCGGAAGCTGCCGGTGGCGAAGAAGAAGACATTTCTTTTGATGATTTAGATTTAGACGATCTATAAGATTGATACAAAAGCAGGCCATCTATCCTGATGCCTGTTTTTGTGCTTATATAGTATAATAACGATAAGGAGGCATACTGATGAAAGTAATGATGATTTTTGATCAGACCCAGGCAGGGTTAGGCGGTAAAGAAAGCCCGGATCTTGCGATGGGAGGAAAGGCAATGGCGATTGGCTCCTGTGGAATGTTTGAACGTTTTATGCAACAAAATGATGGTAAGATCATTGCCACATTGTATTGTGGAGATGGAACATTCAAAGAAGATCCGGAAACGAATGCCAGGAAGTTTGCGGCCATGGCTAAAAAGTTTAATCCGGATGTAGTGATCTGTGGGCCATGTTTTAACTATCCAGGCTATGGATGGATGGCAGCCAAGACAGCACTAACGATCAACGAGCATACGGATATTCCGGCTTTTGCGATCATGTCCAAAGAATGTGAACAAGCCATTGAAGAATTCAAAGATAAAGTTACGATCTTGAAAATGCCAAAAAAAGGTGGAACCGGATTAAACGAAGCATTAAGCGAAATGTGCGTATTTGCGCGTATGTTAGCGAATAAAGAAGATACGACAGCGTTTATTCAGGAACACGCCTATTAAAATTAAACTTTCCAAAGAGGTCACTCCACTATCCACAGACCTCTTTTTTTTGACTTCCTATAAGCTAGGAAACAACCTTAAAATATGAAGAAACGAAAAAAGCCTATAATAAAACTGACAGAGAAAGGTGGCTTAATTATGTATAATGAATGGATGAAAGAATTAACACAGATCATAGGTGTATCAGGTGATGAAAAAAGAGTTTCTCGTTACTTGGCAAAGGCTTATCAAGTACTATGCGATAAAATCGTTTATGATAATTTAGGATCGGTATTTGCGCTCAAGAAAAGTAAAAAAGAAAATGCGAAACGTGTGATGGTTTGTGCCCATATGGATGAAGTTGGTTTGATGATCACAGAAATTCAGGAGAATGGATTATTGTCTTTTATCAAGATCGGGCCAATTGAAGAAAAGGCTTTATATGGAAGCAGAGTGCGTATTCAGACACGCGAAAAAGAATTGATCGGTGTAATCGTAGCCGATGAAGATGCGATAAAAAATAACGATGTAAAAGGAATGCGCATCGATATCGGAGCAGACAGTAAAGAAGAAGTACAGACACAAGGCATCATGGCCGGGGATACGGCAGTTTTTACCGGTGAATATACAACCTTACATCAAAATCGTATCATGGCCAAGGCGGCCGATGCTCGCCACGGTTGTGTACTGGGTCTTGCATTATTACAGGCATTGAAGGATGTAGAACTGGATTTTGATTTATATGTGGGTGCCAGCGTCATGGAAGAGGTTGGACAACGTGGAGGAACCACAGCCACCGGTTTGATTCATCCGGATCTTGGCATTGTATTAGATGGTGGAGCAGCCAGTGACTATAAAGGAAAAGACAATGAAGTCGGACAGTTAGGAAAAGGCGTTCTGATTCGATATTACGATAAAGGAATGATGCCAAATCGTGGATTATTGTTAGAACTGGAAACAGTTTGTAAAGAAAACAAGATCGATTCGCAATACTACTACACGATGACACTGACGGATTCTGCCTGGGTACATAAGCTGTTTAGCGGCTGTCCTACTTTGACATTGGGTGTTTGTGCCAGAAACTCTCATACCGGAAATGTAGAAATTGATATGCATGATCTGGATTGTGCCAAAAAGGCATTGGTTGAAATTGTCAAAGGCTTAAACGAAGAGAAGATACAGAAGTTTAAGGAATATAATCGCTAGAAAGGATGTTTTCTATGACAAAAGAAGCAATAGGAGATATCAATTTAGAGATGCTGAAGGAATTCAGCGAAGCCCATGGTATTAGTGGCAACGAAAAAGAAGTCAGCCGCATCATGAAAAAATGGATGCAGCCTTATGCCGATGAAATTACCTACGACAACAATGGTTCTATTATCGGTGTGCAAAAAGGTACAGAAAATGTATCTTTGATGATTGCCGGTCACATGGATGAAGTGGGCTTTCTGGTTCGTGAAATTGATAAGAATGGATTTATTCGATTGTTGCCGGTTGGAGGCTGGTGGGGACATGTACTACCAAGCCAAACACTAGTCGTAACAACACGGGAAGGAAAACGATATCAGGGGGTCGTCGGCTCCAGTGCACCACATGGTCTTTCCAAGGAAGTGAAAGAAAAAGTCATTCACCCGTTAGACTTGTTTTTGGATATGGGTGTAGAAAATGCACAGGAAATCTATGATCTGGGGATTCAGATTGGTGACATGGTTACACCGGATACACAGTTTACTGTCATGAATAACCCTAATTATTTGATGGGAAAAGCATGGGATGATCGTTTATGTGCTGCTATGGTAGTCGATGTTATGCGCATGCTTCGAAAAGAAGCACACGCTTGTACGTTGTATGGTGTAGGTACAGTACAGGAAGAAGTTGGATTACGAGGAGCCAGAACTGCCAGCAATATGTTACATCCGGATGTGGCGATTGCTTTAGATGTAACCACAAGCATGGATACTCCGATGGATCAAGGAGCTAATGGCCTAGGAAAAGGTGTCATACTCAGTGTGATGGATGCCGGTATCATCGGTAACAAAAATTTCCTGTATGAAATGGAGCGAATCTGTAAAGATTTAAATCTGGATATCAACTATGATATGATGACAGTCGGTGGAACGGATGCTGACAATATCCATAAGGCGCATGATGGTGTTATAACCATGACACTTTCCATTCCCACACGTTATATGCATTCGCATCGTCTGATCATTCATAGAAAGGATTACTGGCAGACTGTCTTACTGATGGCTGAATTTGCTCGTCGTCTGGATACAAATCTGTTAAAACAACTAAAACAATTTTAGGCGAGATCAAAATCTCGTCTTTTTTAGAAAAGTGATTGACCTTCCATCAACTGTAAGGTGTTTTATAAGGGTGAGGTGAAGGATATGAAAATCAAAAAGGCAGCGGAAATGTGTCAAATGACACCACGAAATATTCGCTTTTATGAAGAAGTAGGTTTGATTCAGGCAACAAGAGTTGATAATGGATATCGGGATTATGGAAAGAAAGATATTGAAAGACTTCAACAAATTCGCACATTGCGAAATCTTGGCATCCGCATTGATTCGATCAAAGCGTATTTTAAAAAGGAGAAGACTTTTTATCAGATTATTCAAGAGCGTAAACAAGAGCTGAATCGTCAAAGAAAAGACATGGATGCAATCTATCAAATGTGTGAGCAGTTAGAAAATCAAAAGCTTCCATTAAGCAGCAGTGTAACCAATCTCATAGAAGATACGTTACAAGAAAAAAGATATAGGTCCAAAAAACCGGTTTATGGTCGCTTGTTGTCCAGTAATGTGAAAAATCGATTGAGTCGGCGAGCTGTATTGATAAATAGTATTGCCGGACTGCTAATATTTTTTTGTATTAGGTTATTTGTTTTTAGGCAATCTTTTGAATACATTATTGAAGAATTCCGGAAATTTTTCACAGCCTATGATCAATTCGTTGATCTTTATTCTTGTGCTTATCCTAACATTTTTGATGTCTGTTTATATGTGTAAGACTACCTACTTTGAACTTCGTGAAGGTGGTATCTATTATCTGGATAAACAATCGCCATGTTCTTCATGGGATTTGTTTATACATATTTTGAAAAACGATTATTTATCATGTATGGAATTTGTATCTTTTGATGATTTGGTGGCGGTCAAAGTGGATGCACAGACCAAAGGTATGATTACAGGAGGAAATCACTTTATTTCTTTCTTTCTTTATCATTTTATTTACGAAGGTTGAACGAGCCATTCGTTTGGATTCCAATCTGTTTTATGGGGAAGAACACTTTATGCTGGTGTTCCGTGTATTACATGATAAAGCGCCCAAATGGATCGATCCCAAACATTTAGATAAAATCCTGGAGATGTCGCATGAAAAGGCCTATAAGTTTTTAGATGACTACTTTTGGGAAAAACGCCCATGGCATAAAACATCTAGATATCAGAAATGGAAAAATAAACAGAAAGAAAGAGATAAAAAATGAGTTTAAAAGAACTTTCAAAACAGTATATTTTATTGGCATCTATTTATACAGGATCTTATTCCAGGACACCATTTGAAATGACATATCGAGTGTATCCCGGCTATGTGCATGTAGAGTATGATGAGCATGGATTCTTACTGAAATATAAACAGGAGCAGTATTCTTTTTCGTATGCAGATATTGAATCGTTGGAATTGTCGGTTTGTGGGCGAAGAGCAACTATTCGACAAAGCTATGTACTCACGATCCATATAAAAGTAAAAGAATGGGATTTGGAAATAGAAACGTATGATTTTGATGATGCGATGATATTTTGTCAAAGAGCACCGAAAGAAGTTTTTACGGATCGGCTTAACTTAATTTCTTTGTATCAGAAGCTCAAACAAAACCCGAAAATGTTTTATCAGTATTTGAATAAACATAATGAAGATATCTTTAAAGATTGTCCACAAGATCGAAGAAGAATAGATTTTGTACGGAAGCCATGAAAGAAGAATAGTAACTATTTTATCAACTGCGTATAAAGCTCTGTGAAAAAAACACATAGCTTTTCAAAAGTTCGTACATAAAAGTGTAGTGCAAGCACAAAAGTTCGTACATAAAAATGTAATTGGTAATAAAAAGTACCTGTAGCTATATTACTGCAGGTACTTTTGCATAAAATCATATGCATTTCTATAACAGATCTTTTCGATTTCTTCTGGCGTAAAAGAATAGTGCTTTAATGCATCGGCAATGTTTTGAATCTGCGTGATATCTTTCATACCAACGACATTGCTATCTTCCATACCTTCAATATAATCCATAAAATCAAAGCCTAGTGCCATATGTTCGATACCGATCTTCTCTTTTAAATAGATGAGGATATTTATAAAATCTTCCAGCGTTGCATTGTCTTCTTTCTTTTTGACAAACCAGCGTACCGGAATAGCTCCAACCAAGCCATTCTTTTCTTTGATGACCTGAAGCTGTGGATCGCTAAGATTACGATAATGATTATAAAGTGCTTTGACATTGCTGTGGGAAGCAATAATGGGTTTTATGCTCTCTTTGGCAATATCGTAAAAGTTCCATTCGCAGCAATGACTGGTATCTACGGCCATGCCAACGGTATTCATAGTATGAATGACACGTTTTCCTAAATCGGTTAAAGGCTTATTGCCCTTTTTTGCACCACAGGCTAAAGCGTTTTCATCATTCCAACAAAGAGAGGCCATACGTACATGATGCGCATACAACCATTCTATTTTTTCTTCAGGATCTTCTGTGATTCCACATAATCCTTCTACAGCGATAAAGACTTGAATTTCTTTATCTGGATCAAAGGAAAAGTAGCGGCTATTGAATATACATGTTTCTGTATAGCTGACTGTCTCTTGCATGGTTTTCCAATCTTGGTTTCCATCAAAACAACATACAATGGCCGAAAATTTCATATTTCCTTGTCGAAAACGAGGATAATGAAAGTGATCTAAACGATTAGGATCACTGTCTTTATGATCGAAAAGATCATTGCCTATATCGTCGTGAAGATTTGCGAATATCATGCCTTTTCTCCCTGGGATAATTCTAAAAATTCGTGCATTTGATCTACGATAGACTGTAAACTTTGTTTCCAGAAATCTGGTTCACTTAAATCAATATCGGCAATGGCGGCTACATCTTCTACGGTATTGGTTGTCGTAGCCTTTAAAAGTGCTTCATACTTTGGAATAAAGGCTTGTCCTTCCTTTTGGTATTTGGCATATAAACCTCTGGAGAATAAGGCGCCAAATGTATAAGGGAAGTTGTAATAAGCAATATCCGGTATATAGTAATGCACTTTTGTGATCCAACGGTATGTATGGATCCAATTTGGATCTAGTCCATCTCCAAAGGATTTTAAAAGTGCTTTTTTCATCAAATCACAAAGCTGATCGGCATTTAAGAATCCATGTTGTACATGTTCAAATACTGATTTTTCAAACTGGAATCGAGCATAAATATCTAATATATTTTGACATAGCGCAGATAATTGTGAATCAATGACCAGCAAACGATTTTTTTCATCCATATCTTTAGCTAAGGCATTATAGATCAGATTCTCATTAAAGGTGCTTGCGGTTTCGGCTAAAGGCATACAATAATCACGATTAAGAACAGGCTGGTCTTCTATCATCATGCCATGAAAGGCATGCCCTAATTCATGAGCTACCGTTACGATATCACTTAATGTATTGTTGTAGTTTGTGATAATACGACTTTGACGGATCCATCCTAAATTCTCACAGAAAGCACCTGGTTGTTTACCAGGACGTGTTGGATAGTCGATCCAATGTTCATCAATGGCTTGTTTCGTCATTCGATATAAGTTTTCACTGACATTTTTAAAGTGTTTAAGAAGATAATTTTCACAATCATCGATGGAGAAGTTGAAATCACAATCTCCTAATGTAGCATATATCTCATACCATGGAAGTCCATTTTCATATCCTAAAAGTTTAGCTTTAGTTTTTAAATAATCTCTAAAAAGTGGTAAGTATTCTTCGATACTTTCTGTCATTGCCTGTAACGTTTTTTCAGACATACGAGAATCGATCAACATCTTTTCCAATGGATCTTTATAGCCACGCAATCGGGATTCTTTGTATTGTTGTTGTTTGATGGCACTGATCGCAAAGGATAATGGCTGGGCAATGCTTTCGTAAGCTTTTTGTTCGGCTTCATAAGCTTCTTTACGTACTTTTGAACTCGTATCGTGGCACATATTTTTAACCTGTGTCAAAGGCAGCCACTGGCCATTATAAAAGGCTTTAGCATTACCGGTCAGAGCATAATACATATCCGAGAAAGCTTTTAAGCTGGTCGGATAGACCATGGATAAGATTTGTTCCTGTTCGTCACTTAACGCATGGGATCGCTTCGAAAGCTTTTCCTTAATGATAAAAGAGTAGGATTTTGCCAACTCATCGTCCTGTAGCTTTTCTTCTAAGTTTTCAATGTTTAAGATCATCGACCAAAGTTTAGACTGATACAGATTTAAAGAGGAACACAAAGATAAAATGTTGTTGGACCAGGCAATGTTATCGGTATTGTTGGCATCGACGCTTAACATCAGTTGTGTGTACATCTTTAATCGATAACAAAGATCCTGGATCTCCTCCAGTTTTTTAAGACCGTCATGTAAAATACATTCTTCTTTTTCTTTCTGCAAGTCTTCACAAAAAGAAAGTAAACTAGAAGATAATTCTTTTAAAGCCTGTACATCGTTTTGAAAGTGAGGATCCTGATAGCCGGTATATAGGGCATCCAGGCTCCAATGGGTTGATTTAGACATAAAGATTCTCCTTTTTCTTTATTTTTATTATAGGCATCTTTTAAAAGAGAAGAGGGTGAATCCATTTCCTATCATTAGGAAGTAAACCTTGGCTATAATCTTTCATAAAGGAAGAAGCCTGTTTTAATGAGTGATTGGCATTTATAACAGCATGAATTATCGCTTAAAGATGGTTCTGACTATAAAAGTTGCGATCGTGAGATCATTTAAAGCTTATTATTTTATGATGGATTCAATGTCACAAGTTTTGGATTGTAGTCATGCATAAGCAAACGACTTTAAATGCTTGATTTACCGCTATATTTCCTAGGTGCTAGGAAATACGGTTGGTAGAAAAGGGAAGGTAGTTATTGTAAAATGATGGTAAATAAACGGAGGAAAAGTATATGGAAGGATTAGAACTGATTTGCTTCCAAATCATTTCCAGTGTTGGGACAGCAAAATCTATGTTTATCGAAGCGGCAAAGCTGGCGCAAAACTATGAATTTGCCAAAGCACAAAATATGATCGATGAAGCCGATGAAGTGATGGTCAAAGGTCATGAAGTTCATGCTTCTTTGATTCAACAGGAAGCAGCCGGTCAGGGTGTATCACCAACGATGTTGTTGATGCATGCAGAAGATCAGCTGATGGCTGCTGAGAATTTTAAAGCATTTGCCCAACAACAGATTCTGATTTTTAAGAAGTTTCAGGCATTAGAAAACAAATTGGGATAGGAGGAAGAAACAATGAAACGAGTATATTTATTTTGTGATCAGGGAATGTCCACAAGTATGATGGCACAGAGAATGCAGGAAGTGGCAGACAAGCATAATTTGCCAATTGAATGTAAAGCTCATTCATACAAAAGAATCGATGCAGTATTGGAAGAAGTCGAACTGGATTGTATTTTGATCGGTCCACAGACAAAATTTTTGTATGACGAAATCAACAATAAATATGGGGACAAAATTCCGGTTATGGTTATTGATGCTGCCGATTATGGTATGATGGATGCCGAAAAGGTATTGAAAAAAGCCATCGTACAGATGAAAAAATTTAAAAACAAATAGTCGCTGTCAACAGCGATTTTTTAGAATACAGGAGGAAGCGTATGTACGGAATTATCGCAACATGGCGCATGGCTTTGGAAGGGATCACAAAAGCTGATGCGATGTTAAAAGAAGGAAGCAATGCCAAGGATGCCATTGAAACTGCTGTTCGAGATGTGGAAGATTTTGAATTCTATAAAAGTGTAGGCTATGGTGGACTTCCTAATGAAGAAATGGAAGTTGAACTGGATGCAGCCTTTATGGATGGCGATACATTGGATGTTGGATGTGTGGGAGCTATCAAGGATTTTGCCAATCCGGTCAGTATCGCAAGAGCTCTATCCAAAGAGCCGGTCAATAACTTTCTGGTCGGCGCCGGTGCAGAAAAATATGCTCATCGTCATGGATTTGAACGAAAAAATATGTTAACGGAACGAGCCAAGATTCATTATCATAACCGTGTTAAAGAAACAAGTGCCGACAGTGAATTGAAACCTTACTCCGGACACGATACGGTAGGTATGGTTTGTGTGGATGCCGATGCGCATATGACCAGTGCAACCAGTACCAGCGGTTTATTTATGAAACATGCCGGGCGTGTAGGTGACTCCCCGGTATCTGGTTCCGGTTTCTATGTGGATTCCAAGGTCGGTGGAGCCAGTGCGACCGGTTTAGGCGAAGATGTGATGAAAGGCTGTGTATCGTATGAGATCGTGCGATTGATGAAGGAAGGAAAGACACCGCAGGAAGCTTGTGAGATTGCGGTACAGTCTTTTGATCAAGAGTTGAAAGAAAGACGAGGAAAAGCCGGAGATATGTCTTTGATCGCCATGAATAATAAAGGGGAATGGGGCTGTGCTACCAATATTGAAGGGTTCTCTTTTGTTGTGGCTACAAGAGATTTAAAACCGACTGTTTACTTAGTAAAGTTTGATGAAAACGGAAAACAATATTTTGAAGAAGCCAGCCAGGAATGGATGGATAATTATATGAAGACACGAACCGCTCCCTTAGTTCGTAAGTAGGCTTATCATGGAAGAAAAACTATTAGAAAAAATTGATGAAATCAGTGATCAGATGATCGAAGGTATCAAACGAATCGTTCGTATCGATAGTGTGGAAGGCACACCATGCGAAGATATGCCTTTTGGAAAAGGTGTCAATGATGCCTTGGAAGAAACTTTAAAGCTGGCTCATGAATTAGGTTTTGAAACAGAAAATGTCGATCATATGGTCGGTATTGCCAAATATGGATCCGATGATGATTACATTGGTATCATGGGGCATTTAGATGTTGTACCGGTGGGCGATGGATGGAAGAAGCCACCATTCTCAGCCTATGAAGATGAAAACGGAAGAATCTATTCTCGTGGTATTTTAGATAATAAAGGGCCGATCTTAGCTAATCTCTATGCGTTATATGCCATTAAGGAACTGCAAATTCAGCTCAAACATCCGGTATGGGTCTTATTTGGGACCAATGAAGAAACAGGATTTCATGATTTGGAGCACTATTTAAAAGTAAAAAAGCCACCGATCATGGGCTGGACACCTGACTGTAAGTATCCGGTTGTCTATGCCGAGCGTGGACGAGGTGTCTATCAGATCAAAGCCGATATGAATCATCAAAAGGAATTCAATGCCTTTGTCAATGAATACCTGTTATCCAGTGATGATCATGCCAATAAGCTGGGGCTTGATATTCAAGATGACGAGTTTGGTATCATGCAGTTAAGAAACAAGAAGCTGGTCGATGATGAAGGAAAACTAGTATTTGAATTTTCTTTAAGCTATCCGGCTGTGATCACCAATGAAGAAATTTTAAAACAAATTCGCTCAAAGCTTTCTGATCATTTGGAGCTGACTTGCACCAGCAATTATGATCCCGTACGCTTTGAAAAAGACTGTTTCTTGTGTCAGACTTTAAAAGAAACTTATGAAAAAGTAACCGGAATGGACGGGACACCGGTTACGACAACCGGAGGGACATATGCCAAGATCATGCCCAATATCGTACCCTTTGGCCCAAGCTTTCCCGGACAGAAAGGAATCGGCCATAACCCCAATGAATGGATGGATCGAAGTGATTTGATCAAAAACGCAAAAATCTATGCGTTAAGCATTTTACGGGTAGCCGATGGTGAATAAGATGAATCAGGTAGAAATTTGTTGTGGAAGTTATCAGGATGGAATTGCCGCTTATAAAGGTGGTGCCAAACGTATCGAACTTAACAGCGCTTTAAGTGTGGGTGGATTAACACCGAGTGTAGTTGCACTAAAACGCTTGAAAAAAGAGACGGATCTAAAAGTGATGTGCATGGTGCGTCCTCGTGCCGGTGGTTTCTGTTACAACAAAACGGATACAGACATTATGATGGAAGAAGCCAGAATGTTATTGGAGCAAGGTGCTGATGGAATCGTATTTGGTTTCTTAAAAGAAGATAAAACGATCGATGAAGAAAAGACACAAGATATGGTCAAGCTGATCAAGTCGTATCAAAAAGAAGCGGTTTTTCATCGTGCTATTGATGTAACGATTGATATTGATGAAGCGATGCAATGCTTGATTCGCTGTGGTGTGGATCGTATTTTGACCAGCGGACAAAAGGCAAAAGCGATGGAAGGTATCGAATGTATTGCACATATCCAAAAAACATATGGAGACAAGATTCAAATTTTACCGGGTAGCGGAATGAATGTACAAAATGCCAAAGAAATGTTAGAGAAGGCACAAGTGCATCAGATTCATTCTTCCTGTAAAAGTTATGCACAAGATCCAACAACAGTATCACAATATGTGACTTACGCCTATATGGATGCACCTCATGAATCGGATTATGATCAAGTGGATGCCGCTTTGGTCAAACAACTGGTTGATGTTGTGATGCGATAAGGTAAAAGGGACTGTGACAAACTCTGATCAAAGATTAGAAGTTTGCTCAGCCCTTTTTTCATTCTTTTTTTTAAGATGTTGGTTCATACGCTGAATTTCTTTTCTTTGGATTTGATACAAAATAAGCCATATACAAAGATAAAGGATAAAGAATAAAACACTGTATGCTAAAACACCGAATGCGGTATGAGACATCCAGTGCATGAACCATGCGATGGGAAACATGGTGATACTCATACATAAAAAGTGTATAAAGCTTTGTTTCAAAAGGCTCCAAGACTCGATTTCCCATATTAGGCTGGCTGCGCTGAAAATAGCACCCATCAATGACGAAAATAGAGTTTGTACACAAATCGCTTGCAGTGAAGATTCAAATAATGCCAGAAAAGCCGGAGCACAGGGGATATAATCTTCACTTCCTGCTAAATAAGAGATTATGATTGACAACAAATAGGATATTGTGATTCCTAAAGGTATTCCCATCAAACTACGTTTTACTATTTCTTTTTTCATACAATCCTCACATTCCTAATATTTTTTTGATTTTTGGCACATATCGACGAGATACATAGCTTTTTGAACCATCGATACAGTTTACACAGATAGTTCCACTCAAGCTTAGATCAAAATTCACAATTTTTGATATAGAAATGATTTCTGAATGCGAAATACGAATAAATTGTTTTTCATCTAACAACTCTTCTATCTGGTAAAGCGTTTTTCGTATTTGAAAAAGACCTTTTTTGGTTTGTATCCAAACTTTTCCATGGTCAGCATAAATACGAAAGATTTCTTCCGACTTGATGAGAACATGTTTTTCATCCTGTATACCTGTTAATACAGATAACGGCTCTTTTTCTATACGAGATGCCAGTTCTTGAATGGATGCACTCAAAGCTTTTGTGATGATGATCACTTGTGTTTCCGTACAGTCTTTTTCAATTTGAATTTGTACTTTCATGAACTTTCCTTTCTGAAGTCATTATAATAAGGCAAGTCCATAGATACAATAAAACAAAGATAGATGGTAGGAATTTAAGAATAGGTGGTATTAAAAAAGGAAAAGTTGAAGAACTTTTCCGCTATAGGTTTCAAAGGAGTAAGGTTCTTGTTCTTGTACCTAATGAAATTTTAAGTTTCTTAAAAATAGAATTTATAATTGGAGAACTTTAATCTTTTTTTCTTCTTCATACACTTTGTAAATCAATCTATGGTGTATGTTGATTCTATGTGAATAGAATCCATCTAAATTACCAACCAATTTATTATATTGTGGTGGCTGTGCAAAAGGATCTTTTTGAATCAATTCCAAAAGGTCTCTAGCTTGATTTATAAGATTTAATTTTTCTAATTGTTTAAGACCTTCTAATGCTGTTTTTGAAAAATAAATTTCATAGACAAATTCTGTATCTGATTCATATCTTCTCATATCTTTAAAATCTTCATTTTCAGCATTTTTGATTAAATCTCTTGTCATACCAGGACTATCTAGAATACTAATTGATTCCATAATTTCAGCCAATTCTTTTTAGAAACCATCACAACATTATTGTCATTTGATTTGACAATACGTACTGTATTGAATCCAAAATTCACTTCATCCATAATTTGATAGAATTTTTTCCTGGCTTCTGATGCATTTAATGTATCATTCATAGCATCACCCCTTTCTAACGTAATATTTTAAGTACGCCTTATATGTTATCACGAACTTAATCGAGTACTTCAAATGCTGTTTGAATGATTTAAAAATATTATTCATTTTAAACTATTTACATAATAAATGAGGTTTCGGATTTGTTTTGTTATAAATACGGCTGTTATAAATACATCTAGTGTTTAAGATGCGTTTTTCAATTTTTATTGATAGGATATTAATCTAGCGTTTGATTTCCTTTATCAACGGAAATAGTGCGTCTATGATAAGTTAAGTTTAATTATTATACTTTATACAGATGAGGTGAATGATATTCATGCTAAATCAAAGAGAAATTAAAATTATTAAGTTTCTTGAAAACAAAAATGAGTACGTATCTGGGAAAGAATTGGCCACTTTCTTAGAAATCTCATCCAAGACATTACGTAATGATATTCATATTTTGAATCGTACCTTGATTACTTTTGGAGCAACTATATCTGGTATCAAAGGAAAAGGGTATCGGTTAATAATCAACGATCTTGAACAGTTTTCATCTTTTAAGGATGGTTTGATAGCAGATCAGATTAATTCTTCAATTATGATTCCGACTAGTCATGAAGGGAGAGTTAATTACATAATACTCAAATTATTGCATAAAGAACTTGATAATCATCAGATTGTTACTCAAGGTGTTCTTTGTGAGAGTTTGTACATTGGATTAACAACTTTGAAACAAGATATGGCAGATGTACGTAAAATACTTTCATCCTTTAATTTGAGTATCGTCAAAGATGGTATTAAAGGAATTCGAATACAGGGAAAAGAAGAAGATATTCGAAAGGCGTTGCATTATTATATATCGAGAGAAAAAGAAGGATTTTTGATTGATTTTAAATCTATTATTCCTTTTTTCGGAGAAGAGGAAACGACACTAGCCGATCAAATTTTAAGAAGTTGTTTGGAGAGGCATCAATTAACTATTACGGATATAGGTTATGTAAATTTATTAATGCATATTCTTATCTCAATTCAGAGAGTACGTTCAAAAAATTTGATATCTGTTGTTGAGCATGATGAATCTTTGTTCGAAACAAAAGAAAATCATGTTGCAAAAGATATTAAACGCGATATAGAAAATGCTTTGAAAATTGAATTGCCTGACGAAGAAGTTTATTACATCACAATTCATTTGTTAACTCGAAAGGTGTCAATAATGAATCTAGATGAAAAAATATCAATGAATCAAGATTATCAAGATATTGTGAAGAAAACTTTAGTTTATCTAAAAGAAAAATTGGATCTAGATTTTTGCCGAGATTCGATTTTAGTGAATTCATTAACGGTACATCTTCAAAGTGCCTTAAATCGAATTCGTTTTGGAATGAATGTGAGTAATGCTTTGCTGGTTGATATACAAAAAAATTATTCGTTTGCTTATAAGATAGCTAGCGTGGCTTCTCAATATATTGAGGAACAACTTACTGTCAAAGTGAATGATGATGAAATAGGATACATAGCTTTACATTTTGGAGCAGCATTGGAGCGAATGAAGACGCCTTATGAAAATGAAAAATTAAGGGCAATCATCGTTTGCGCATCTGGATTGGGAACGGCTGTATTGTTATCGGCAAAGATTAAAAGCCACTTTTCTCAATGGGTAGGAGTTACCCAAGTGATTTCATTAAATGAGCTCAAGAATGTTGATCGAGAAAGTTTTGATGTTGTGTTCTCAACAGTTGATATTGATTCAAAGGAATATGGCCTTTTAGGGAAACAAGTACTTAGGATTCCTGTAATTTTATCGACTAAAGATATTAAGTATGTGGAAGAACAGATTCTAAAAGATAGAAAAACTTATTTAGATTTCTTGAAGTATACAGATGAAAAGCTATTTTTTAACAACACGAATTTCAGTACACGTCAAGAAGCGTTAGGTTTTATTTTGGATAACATGGTTAAAAATGAATATCTGAATAGAGAGGATATTGAAAAGTTTTATAAACGAGAAAATATATCATCAACAGAGATTGGAAATTTAACAGCAATTCCACATGCGATAGAACTGGATCCTCCAATTAGTAAAGTAGCTATATTAATCAATGATAAGCCATTTTTATGGGAAAGAGAGAAGGTTCGTTTGGTTATTTTATTGAGTATTCGCAAAGAATTATTCAAAGATTTCGAAACTATTTTTGAGGGGATGTATGAAATCTTAAGCGATGAAAGTACAGTGTTCTCTATATTAAAAGTAAAAACGTATCAAGAATTTATTAGATTGTTGAGGTAGGTAAAATGGAAATAGGCAGAATGCTATGTATAGAAAATATATATCTTAAGGAAAAACTAAATACTAAAGATGAAGTGTTACATTTCATTGGTGAAGTTTTATGGGCTAACAAATACATAGATGATAAAGAAAAAGTTTATGAAGGGTATATAGCAAGAGAATCAGAAGGAACAACGGGCTTTGGTGATAGCTTTGCGATTCCACATTGCAAGTCAAGTGCAATACATGAAGCAGCTATTGTTGTTATCACGCTAAATCGAGGTATAGAATGGCAAGCTATGGATGGAAAACCCGTTGATTTTGTGATTGCTTTAGCTATACCAGAAGCTTTATCAGGTACGTTACATTTAGAACTACTTGGCAAATTAGCGTCTAATCTAATGGAAGAATCATTTACTGAAGGATTACGCAACGCCAAAAATAAAGAAGAATTGTTTAAAGTGTTAAAAGTAGCTATCGAGGAGGAAGAATTATGAAAATTGTAGCAATAACTTCATGTCCTACTGGTGTTGCTCATACAAATATGGCAGCTAAAGCTTTAATGAAGCATGGAACTGCAATGGGACATACAATTAAAGTTGAAAAGCAGGGCGCGTTAGGTATTCAAAATCGTTTGACTAAAGAAGAAATTGAGCAGGCAGATGTTGTAATTTTTTCAGTAGATCAGAAAGTTCGTGAAGAAGAACGTTTTGCAGGTAAGGTTATTCATAAAACTAGTGTGTCGGCTCCAATTAAAAACGGACGAGCTGTCATTGAAGATGCATTGGAAAAAATATAATCGAAAATAAGGAGAATTTAAAATGAAAGAGTTTTTACAAGACATGAAAGGGCACATCTTAACTGGTGTTTCTTACATGATCCCATTCACTATCGCAGGTGCAGTTATTATGGGCATTGCCCGAGTTGGTGGTATGTTTTATGGTGTAACAGATATTTGGGATGCAGCTCATCAAGCAGATGCAGGACTTATTCCTTTCTTTAATACACTAGATGGTTTAGGTGGATTGGCTTTGAATATGATGTTGCCGATTTTCTCTGGTTTCATTGCTTTTTCAGTAGCTGATCGCCCAGCTTTAGTTGCTGGTATTGTTGGTGGCTTATTGGCTAGTAATTTAGGGACTGGTTTCTTAGGTGCGTTGATTTCAGGTCTATTTGCCGGCTATTTAATTAAATTCATGGCAGAGAAAATTCATTTGCCAGAAAGTGCCTCAAGTGTATTACCTGTATTTATCTTACCTGTGTTTGGTACATTGTTTACTGTATTGTTTATGCAATATGTTGTAGGGGCTCCATTTGCAGCTATTAACCAGGCTTTGGTTGATTGGGTTTCTATGATGTCAAATGGTGGTAACGCATTGATTTTAGCTATAGTTATTGGCGCAATGGTTGGCTGCGATTTGGGAGGTCCTGTTAACAAAGCAGCTGTAACAACTGCAATGGCTTTATTGACAGAAGGATTATTTTTGGCGAATACAGCAGCACAAGTTGCAATTATCATTCCTACATTAGGATACGGAGTTGCTACATTTATTGCTAAGAAAAAGTTTTCTAATGAGTTAAAAGAAGCAGGAAAAGCAAGCTTTATCATGGGATTGGTTGGTATTTCTGAAGGGGCAATTCCATTTACATTAGTAAATCCAACTCGTTTGATGATTGTTAATATGGTTGGATGTGCTGTGGGGTCCGCTATAGCGGTAATGGGAGGCGCCGTAAATGAAATCCCGATTTCTGGATGCTACGGATGGTTACTTGTAAGTAATTGGCCTATCTACATTTTGGGTATCATAGCTGGTACAGCTATAATTGCTGCAGGTGCTATTTTCTTAGGAAAAGGTTTTGACGAGGAAGATATCGATGGTGTTATGTAAAAAGAGGGAGAAACCTCTTTTTACTTTATCTCAGTTATTATGTTTTTTTAGCGGAATCTTTATTTTACAGATGGGAGTGGCTATACAAGTTCGCACTGAACTAGGATTGGGGTGCTGGGATTCGGTTAACTTAGGAATCTCTAAATTATTTAATTCTAGTATAAGTCTAGCTTCATTTACGGTTGGTGTAATCATGGTTATATTGGCTGGCGTGATTAGAAAAGGAAGATTTCGCTTTACGACATTAATTACTGCATTTTGTATGGGGTTTGGAACAGATATATGCCTCTTCATTACTTCATTTTTTACCATTCCAAGTGAAAGTTGGAGGGTATATCCTTTTTTAGCATTGGGTATACTTTTAGCGGGTATCGGTTTCGCTTTATACCTTCAAAGCGGATTACCTCCAAATGCCTTAGATGATTTTACCTTAGCTCTTACAGAACGATACCCTATTGATATCGGGAAAGCTAAATTAGTTGTTGATATCAGTGGATTGTTGATTGCATTCTTATTGAAAGGTCCAATTGGACTTGGAACAATTTTTATTACATTACTAGTAGGACCGTGTGCAGGTGTTTTCAATAAGGTTTGGAAATCAATCTTAAGAAAGTGAGATTAAAATGAAAAAAGTACATTTAATTAACCATACACATTGGGATAGAGAATGGTACTTCTCAACTATGGATTCTCTTGTCCTTAGTGATGAAGTATTTTTGGATGTTTTACAAGAGCTGAAAAATCATCCAGAAGCTAAATTTGTCTTAGACGGTCAGATTTCTATCGTTAAAGAGTTTTTAAGTATCCGTCCCGAATGGAAAGGCGATATTCAAGAATTAGTAAACAGAGGACAATTATTTTTAGGTCCTTGGTATACTCAAAGTGACGCTCAATTAGTTGGTGGAATTTCCATTTTAAGAAATTTAATGGTGGGTATATATGAGGCCCAAAAGATTAGCTCAGTTTTATATGTCGGATATTTACCGGATACATTTGGTTTTAATTCTCAAATGCCAACTATCTATAATCATTGTGGGATAGATTCTGCGATTTTTTGGAGAGGAATTGATTATACAAAAATTAAAAGCCCCTATTTCCAATGGAAAGGATTAGGAAGTTCAAAAGTTTATGCAGTGAATTTGATTGATGGGTATGGGAGTATTCCGCAGCTGTTCACAGACGACGACTTTTTAAAAAATAAGATATTTGCTCAAGAACAAAAACTGAGAGCAAAAACAGATTTGGAAGAAGTTTTAATCCCAATTGGTAATGATCAAAATACAATATCTCATGATTTCACAAAAAAACTTAAAGAGATTAATAAAAAATCAGAGAGTGAGTATATTAGTAGTACACTTGATGATTTTATAAATTATCTACGTGAACAAAAAGATTCTTTGGAAATTTATGAAGGAGAGTTTAGAACACCGACAACTGGTAGAGTTCATAAAACTATTGGCTCTGTAAGGATGGACCTAAAACTATTAAACGAAAAAACAGAAGAAAAAATAGTGCGGCGTATTGAGCCTCTGATGGTTCTTGCTCAACAAATTGGAGTTTCAATTTCTAAAGAATTACTAATAGCTGCTTGGGAGAAAGTCATGGAAGGACAAGCTCATGATGGTATGGCCGGTTGTGTAACTGACAGTGTTGCACAAGATATACGTCATCGTTATAAACAAGCCAATGAAATATGTGATGGCATTGAAAATCGAATAAAAAATCAAATAGCTAAACGATTAGGCTTGTCAGAAGACGAGGTTTTGTTGTTTAACGTTACAGGAAAAGAATTGAAACAATCACAAATAATTCGTATATTTTCAAAATATGATTCAATTTCTATTCCAGAGGTATCTCAAATTGAAGTTTTAGAGTGTATTAAACATCCGGCTCGCAATAATATTATGGTGGAAGGAAAAAATAGAAATTACTTTGTAGATGAGCCGGCTTATTATGAGTATGAAGTGGAAGTAAAAACAGAAATGCCAAAATTTGGCTATAGAGTAATTCATATCCAAGAAGGAGATTCAGTAAGAATCAAAAAGTCTGACATTCAAAAAATTCAAAATGATAAATATATTATTGAAGTTATTGATGGAAAATTGCATCTACAAGTCGGAAATAAAACTATAAAGGATTGGTTAATTTTTGAAGATTGCGGAAATGATGGAGATACTTATGATTTTTCTCCTCTAAGAAACGATTCTCCACTATATTTTTCTGATGTTGAAGTAGCTAAGGTATGTATTGGTTCTATGCGCCAGATCATGGATGTGGAAATGAAGATGACTTTACCGGAAAAATTAGAAAACCGTATAAAAGGTAGCAATCTGAATGTCATTAAAATTCAGATTAGAATAGTTTTACGTGAAGGTGATTCGGATCCAGAAATTCAGGTACAGTTAAATAATACTGTTGAAAGTCATAGACTTCGTTTAGGAATAAAAACAGATATTTGTACAGATCATTCCATTGCATCAACAGCGTTTGGATTTATAAAAAGACCGGTTCTAAAAGAGGTACCAAAAAACTGGGAGAGCAGATATTCAGAAATACCGGTAGACTTGGAAGTGATGGAAGAAAATGTGAGTTTAACTGATAATAGAAATATTTGTACCGTATATTCTAAAGGAGTAAAAGAATATCAGATTGTTGAGGACAGAATCTATTTGACACTTTTAGCAACTACTGGTGAGCTAGGGAAAGCTGATTTATTATATCGACCAGGCAGGGCAAGTGGTGATACTACAAAGAAAGGACATATTCCTTTATCAGTTCCTGAAGCACAATTGTTAGGGGTTTATGAATATGATTTTAAGGTAAGTTATAGCGAAAGTAATTTTGATGCTGAACAAATAATACATGCATCTGATACTTTTCATCAACAGGATATTTACTACCAACTCCAACATTTTAATGAATTTATTTGTAGACTTGACAGTAAACTGTTGGTGAATTATCCCAAAGATTTGAAAAATAAATGTGATTTATTAGATTTAGAAGGATTAGATGTATTCTCGATTGTTCCATCGCTGTATGATTCGGATTCATTCCTAATTCAGATTAAAAACTTGACTAAGCAAAAAAAAGACGTTAATTTATCTAGATTAAAATCAACTTATAAAGTTAGTGTTGTCGATGCAAACGAAAATGTAAAAGAACTGACAAACTCTATTGGACCTTACGAACTATTAACTATCAAACTAACAAATCGATAGAAAAATTACTTGTTTTTTTCCTGATTCAAGTATTTTTACTGAACAAAGAAAATAAAATCATAACAATTCTTGTAATTGGACTTTTAGTGCTTTCAAGTGTTATTTTGATGCTGGTCACGACCAATCTTTACAGTTTTCAAATCCTATGAATTTTCGTTCTTTTGCCTCAATTTCAGAAGGACTTCAGGTTTATCCACTTTGGATAGGATTTTTAAATTTATCAATTGTAGGAACTTTGTTGTATATACTTAATCAGTTACAATATCATCGAAATATTATTTCTTGATTCTTTTGAAGTATTAATCATATACAAATTAAAAGGGATGAAAATAATTGAAAGAAAATGAAAATAACGCTTGACATTCAATACCTAGTTATATAATATGTATTCATCCATAAGAAAAGACAAAGAAGAGAAGAGTAGTTTTGTTGGATGGCGTAGAGAGCTTCTGGTTGGTGAAAAGAAGTGCAGAAGGCAGGATGAACATGGTCTTGGAGTCGGATGATCGATGAGGTCATCACGGGATTGCCCGTTATCGCAACAGAGCATGATGGTGCTTGGTGAGGTCATTATCGTAAGGTGATGATAAAATTAGGTGGTAACACGAATCAATAGACTCGTCCTAAGGGATGGGTCTTTTTTTATACACTCACAAAAACCA
The DNA here is from genome assembly GCF_052121255.1 of Faecalicoccus sp. LCP19S3_E2. NCBI lineage: Bacteria > Bacillati > Bacillota > Erysipelotrichia > Erysipelotrichales > Erysipelotrichaceae > Faecalicoccus > Faecalicoccus sp. LCP19S3_E2. Next base: position 27,779 of record NZ_JBQKEP010000005.1, read on the forward strand.
TCCAAAAAGAAAGAGAAGGTAAATAGACATGAGTACAGAAAGAAAATTACAGTTTGAAACATTGCAGCTGCACGTAGGGCAGGAACAACCAGATCCAGCTACAGGATCCAGAGCCGTGCCGATTTATCAGACAACTTCGTATGTGTTTGACAACTCACAACATGCGGCCGATCGTTTTGGGTTACGTGATGCAGGGAATATCTATGGTCGATTGACCAATTCGACACAAGGTGTATTTGAAGAGCGTATTGCGGCTTTAGAAGGTGGTGTTGCCGGACTGGCTGTTGCTTCTGGGGCAGCGGCTGTATCGTATGTGATTCAGGCATTGGCAGCACAGGGGGAACATATTGTGGCACAGAAAACGATTTATGGCGGTACTTCCAATTTATTAGAGCATACGTATAAGCGCTTTGGTATCGATGCGACATTGGTCAACATTCATGATTTACAGGAAGTCAAAGAAGCAATTCAGGAAAACACGAAAGCCATCTATTTGGAAACTTTCGGCAATCCGCATAGTGATATTCCGGATTTTGAATCCATTGCCAAATTGGCGCATGAACGAAACATTCCGGTCGTTGTGGATAATACCTTTGGAGCGGCTTTCTGGTTTCGACCATTAGAGCATGGAGCGGATATTGTTGTGCATTCGGCAACCAAATTCATTGGTGGGCATGGAACAAGCCTGGGTGGCGTAATCGTTGATGGAGGAAGCTTCGATTGGGCAAAAAGTCAGAAATTTCCGAACATATCCCAACCTAATCCAAGCTATCACGGTGTCCGTTTTACCGAGGCAGCCGGACCGGCCGCATTTGTAACCTATGTTCGTGCCATCTTGCTTCGTGATACCGGTGCTGCCATTTCTCCGTTTAATGCCTTCTTACTATTACAGGGGACGGAAACACTATCATTGCGATTGGAACGTCATTTTGAGAACACAAAAAAGGTTGTAGAATACTTACAAAAACATCCAAAGGTAGAACGTGTCAATCATCCTTTATTAAAAGAGCATCCGGATCATGAGGCCTATGTTCGCTACTTTAAGCGAGGTGGCGGCAGCATCTTTACTTTTAATATCAAAGGTGGACAAAAAGAGGCGTTTGCGTTTATTGACCATTTAAAGTTATTCTCTTTATTGGCCAATGTAGCCGATGTCAAAAGTCTGGTGATTCATCCGGCTACTACAACGCATTCACAATGTACAAAAGAAGAATTAGAGGAAAGAGAAATCTATGAAAATACGATTCGTTTATCAATCGGAATTGAAAATATTGAAGATATCTTATTCGATTTAGAAAATGCCTTTCATGCCGTATGATATCGGAAGTCCTGAGGGACTTCTTTTTTATATGTTAAAACGAAGTGATTTTTAGTATAATCTTAATATCACATATTTAAAGAGGGGAGTTACCTTCGATGAAAGTTTCAGAAATATTAACACAAGATAAAGTGACATTATCCTTTGAGGTGTTTCCGCCAAAAAAGATCGATGATTATTCCAAGGTAGAAGCGGCCGCAAAAAAGATTGCATCTTTGCATCCGGATTTTATGTCGATAACCTATGGAGCCGGTGGAGGTACCAGTCAATATACGGTTGATCTCGCAAGAGATTTATATCAGAAATATGGAACGCAGGTCATTGCACATTTAACTTGTGTCTCCAGTACCAGAGAACATGTGTTGAATATGATTCAAAAATGCAAGGATGCCGGTATAGAAAACATCATGGCTTTACGTGGGGACATTCCTAAAGATGGCCGGATCGCACACGATTATCAATATGCCAGTCAGTTGATCCAAGACATCAAAGCGCAAGGTGATTTTTGTATTGGAGGAGCCTGTTATCCGGAAGGTCATATTGAATGTGAGCATAAAAAAGAAGATATTCTTCATTTAAAGGAAAAGGTAGATGCCGGTTGTGATTTCTTGACCACACAGATGTTTTTTGACAATAATATCTTTTACAATTTTCTTTATCGAATTCGTGAAGCCGGCATTCAAGTACCCGTGTTGGCAGGAATTATGCCGATTACAAATAAAAAGCAGTTGGCTCGAAGTGTGCAGATGTCAGGTACACAGGTGCCGGAGCGCTTTAAGGCAATTATCGATCATTTTGGAGATGATCCTAAAGCCATGGAACAGGCGGGTATCGTTTATGCCAGTGAACAGATCATTGATCTGATTGCCAATGGAATTCGACATATCCATGTGTACTCGATGAATAAGCCGGATGTGGCAGCACGCATTCAGGCTAATCTGTCGGAAATGATCAAATGATACAGGTCAACGAAAAGGAAGTGTACCGCTATTTGGGCTATCGCAACCAGACTCCGGATGCATCGATATTAGAACAGATTCAAAGCTGTATGGAACAGATGCAGCAGTGTACACCTAAATTTGTGATGAAAGAATTTGATTTGAAACAATGCGGTGAAGATCTTTATTTTTCATCGGTCCATATTCATTCAAAGGATTTATCCAAAAATTTAAAAGGTTGTGAAAAAATCGTATGTCTGGCAACGACATTAGGTATTGTGCCGGATCGATTGATCGCCAGAGCGAATATACAAAATAAAGCGCAAAGTGTGATCTTACAGGCTTTAGGCTGTGCCATGATTGAAGCTTATACGGATCAAATCAATGAGCAGATCAAAATAGATGCCCGACAAAGAGGCTATTGCTGCCGTCCCCGGTATTCATGTGGTTATGGGGATTGTGCCTTGGCACACCAAAGAGATTTTATTCGAATCTTGGATATGCCAAAGACGGTCGGTGTGACCTTGACGCAGGGTGATTTGATGGTGCCGTATAAATCCGTTACGGCCATGATCGGACTGACCAGAGAAGCTAATCAAGATTTGGCTGGTTCTTGTCAACAATGTGAAAAGACAGATTGTATGTATCGAAAGGGGTGAAGGTATGATCACAGATCGTTTAGGAAAAGAGTGGATCTATTTTGATGGTGGTTTAGGAACCATGTTGCAGGAAAGAGGATTGCCGGGCGGCGAATATCCCGAAACCTGGAATCTTACCCATCCCGAAGAATTGATTGCGATACACAAGGCTTACCTGGAAGCCGGTTGTCATGTGATCAACGCCAATACGTTTGGGGCCAATGGTCTCAAGTTTGATAATGTGGAAGAAATTATTACAGCCGGGATTCAACTGGCAAAAGAAGCTAAAAAACAAGCAGGGTGTATGGATGCCTATGTTGCTCTGGATATCGGCCCGACCGGGAAGTTATTGGAGCCTATGGGGGATCTTCCTTTTGAAAAGGCTGTATCGTATTTTTCCCAAATGGTCAAAGCCGGTGTAAAGGCCGGTGCAGATCTTATCTTGATTGAAACGATGTCGGATACGTATGAGGCCAAAGCGGCGGTTTTGGCCGCGAAAGAAAACAGCAATCTTCCGGTGATCGTAACGATGATCTTTGATGAAAACCAGCGATTATTGACCGGTGGCAGTGTAGAATCCGCTGTCGCAATGTTGGAGGGATTACGTGTTGATGCCTTGGGAATCAACTGTGGCTTAGGTCCCGAACAGATGCTTCCGGTTGTCAAAAGGATTCGGGAAGTTTCTTCTCTTCCCATCATCGTCAATCCCAATGCCGGACTCCCTGTCCAGGTGAATGGAAAGACTGTCTATGATTTAAAAGCCGATGATTTTGCCCAGGCGATGGTCAAGATTGCACAGATCGGTGTACAGGGATTAGGGGGTTGTTGTGGAACTACTCCGGAATACATACAAAAAATAATAGAAGCTGTAAAGGATATTCCCTGCCAACCGAATACGATGAAAGAACAAACGTGGGTAACTTCTTATGCATCGGCGGTGCAGATCGGAAAAAAAGCGGTTGTGATTGGGGAAAGAATCAATCCTACGGGAAAAAAACGCTTTCAACAAGCTTTACGAAACAAAGAGTTTGATTATATTCTTTCGCAGGCGTTGGAGCAGGAAGAAGCAGGTGCCCAGATCTTAGATGTGAATGTGGGATTACCGGATGTTGATGAAGCCGAGATGATGAAAGAAATGGTTGTGCGCCTTCAAAATGTCTGTGCCCTGCCGTTACAGATTGATACCGGAAATTTAGAAGCTTTAGAAAACGCCTTACGTCTTTATAATGGAAAACCGATGGTTAACTCGGTGAATGGGAAACTGGATTCTATGGAATCTGTATTTCCTTTGATTCAAAAATATGGATCGGTGGTCGTTGGGCTATGTTTAGATGAAAGTGGCATTCCTTCTACATCTAAAAAGCGTCTGGCCATTGCCCAAAAGATCGTGCAAAAGGCACAGGAATATGGTATTCAAAAAAAGGATATCGTGATCGATGGCCTTGCGATGACAATTTCTTCGCAGCCGGATGGTGCTTTGGTTACGTTAGATACACTACAAAAGGTTAAAGAAGGACTTAATGTTTCTACGACACTGGGTGTTTCCAACATTTCGTTTGGATTACCGCAACGAGAGATCATCAATTCTTATTTTTTAAGCATGGCCTTACAAAGCGGACTATCGTGTGCCATGATCAACCCGAATAATGAAATGATGAAAAAAGCATTTGATGCGTCAATGGCCTTGATGAATCAAGATGCACAATGCATGCATTATATTTCCAACTACAGTAAGCAGGTGGAAGAAAAGAAAAGTGAAAATCCGGAAGTTTCTTTATCGTTTGCGATCCAGAAAGGTATGCAGGATCGTGTAAAGGAAATTACGACTTCGCTTTTAGAAACAAAAGTGCCTTTAGAGATCATTGATGAAGAATTGATTCCAGCTTTGGACCTTGTGGGAAAAGGCTTTGAACAAAGCACGGTATTTTTACCGCAGCTTTTGATGAGTGCAGAATCAGCCAAGGCCAGCTTCGAAGTCTTAAAAGAAAAAATGGCACAAAATCAGTCTTTATCCAAAGGCAAAATTATCCTTGCCACCGTACAGGGAGATATTCATGATATTGGGAAAAATATTGTGAAGGTTTTATTGGAAAACTATGGGTATGAGGTATTGGATCTGGGCAAAGATGTAGCCCCGGAAGTGATTGTTCAAACGGCTATTTCAGAAGAAGTAAAGCTGGTTGGATTAAGTGCCTTGATGACCACAACCGTCAAAAGTATGGAGGAAACCATTGAACTGCTTCATAAAGAAAAACCGGATACCTTTGTGGTGGTCGGGGGTGCAGTCTTAAATCAGGAATTTGCCGATCAGATTCATGCCGATCATTACGCCAAAGATGCGATGGCAACGGTTCGTTATGCCGAGCAAATACTCAAACAGTAGGAGGATGTTATGTCTTTTTTACCAACAACACGACAGGAGATGTTAGAACAAGGATTTGAACAGGTGGATTTTGTCTATGTCTGCGGCGATGCCTATGTCGATCATCCTTCTTTTGGCTGTGCCATCATCACAAGAATCTTGCAGGTCTTTGGGTACAGCTGTGCCATCTTGGCTCAGCCGGATTGGCATAACGATGAAGAATTCTTACAATTTGGAACACCGCGGCTGGGATTTTTAGTTTCTGCCGGAAATATTGATTCTATGGTCAATCATTATTCAGTCAATAAAAGAAGAAGAGATAAGGATTCTTATACGGATCAGGGAATTATGGGAAAATGCCCGGATCGAGCCACGATTGTTTATACTCAGATTTTAAAACGCTTATTTCCAAAAGTTCCCGTTTTAATTGGCGGAATTGAGGCCAGTCTTCGCCGTTTGGCTCATTATGATTATTGGGATGATAAAGTCAGACGTTCGATCTTAATGGATTCACAGGCTGATCTTTTAATGTTTGGCATGGGTGAAAATACGATCATCGAAGTAGCGGATGCCTTAAACAGTGGATTACAGGTACAGGATCTGTGTTATATACGTGGAACGGCCTGGAAGACAAAATCCATTGATACGATCGTGGATGATTATATTCTTTTACCGGATTTTACTACGGTCAAGAAGGATAAAAAGGCATATGCGAAAAGCTTTTTGATCCAATATCAGAACCAGGATGCGATTCAGTCTAAGATGTTGATTGAACCTTATGATGGTTGGTATGTCGTGTGTAATCAGCCACCGCTTCCCTTAACACAGGAACAAATGGATTTTACGTATTCTTTGCCGTATGAGAGAATCTTTCATCCTAAATATACCTATGTGCCGGCAATAGAAGAAGTGCAGTTTTCCATCACCAGCAACCGAGGCTGTTTTGGATCGTGTGCTTTTTGTGCCATTACCTCGCATCAGGGTCGGGTGATTTCTACAAGAAGTACTGAAAGTGTTGTAGAAGAAGCCAAAAAAATCATCGATATGCCTAACTTTAAAGGGTATATTCATGATATTGGTGGCCCCAGTGCCAATTTCTCCCGCCCGGCTTGTGATAAACAAAAGGAATATGGAGCCTGTCAGACAAGACAGTGTTTATGGCCAAAGCCGTGTCCGAATCTAAAGGTGGATCACTCTCATTATGTAGAAATGTTAGATGCGGTAATACAGTTGCCCAAGGTTAAAAAAGTCTTTATTCGATCGGGGATTCGCTACGATTATTTGATGTACGATAAAGATGAGACTTTTTTTGATCGTTTAGTGCAATACCATATCAGCGGCCAGTTAAAAGTAGCACCGGAACATGTCAGTGCCAAAGTTTTAGATAAAATGGGAAAACCAAGAAAAGAGTTGTATCTGAAATTTGTAGATAAGTATTATGAAAAGAACAAAGAGTTTGGCATGAATCAGTATCTTGTCCCTTATTTGATGAGCTCTCATCCGGGTTGTGATCTAAACGATGCGATCGAGCTGGCCTGTTATTTAAAGAAGATTCATCATACGCCTAAGCAGGTGCAGGATTTCTATCCGACACCGGGAACCCTGGCAACGTGTATGTATTATACTGGACTAGATCCAAGAACCATGAAACCGGTCTATGTGGCAAAAACGTATGAAGAAAAGCTGGAACAAAGGGCTTTGATGCAGTATCGATATCCGAAAAACTATGATATTGTCTATCGTGCTTTAAAAAAGGCGCATCGGGACGATTTGATCGGCTCCGGGCCGAAGTGTCTGATTCCGGCAAGGCGCCCTAAAGAGGCTTATACACCAAACAGAAAAAGGAAACGGGTTCGTGAACGTTAGACAAATGGCACACATCGCATTGATGGGAGCTATACTATATGCGGTGTTTCAAGCCTTTTCCAATACTTTATATTTGGAAATGATCACTTTTACGATTCTATGTTTTGCGCATGCCTTCACAAGAAAAGAAGTGGTCATTTCCTGTATCTTATTTGCATGTATTCAAATTTTATTAAACGGATTGACTCTTTGGAATGTCGCATATTTACTGATTTTTCCACTATATGGCTGGATTTTTTCCAAAAGCAGAGATTTTATGAAAAAACGTCTGTGGGCCAATGCGCTATTGGCCGGCTTTTTTTCCTTCTTGACAGGCCAGCTGGTGGATCTTCCCTTTTTATTATTCAGTAAGACGATCACGATGCTTTATCTGGTGATGGGGTTAAAAACGTCGCTCATTCAAGGATGTCTAACGTTTATCGTAACACTCTTTTTATGGGAGCCGGTTATACATGTGCTGGAAAGAATACAACAGGAAAGAATTAAGTAGAAAAGAGGAGTTTTGAAAATGAAGAAAAAATTAAGATGGGCCCTGGCGGCTGTGATTGTTATTGTTTGTGTGGTGGTTGGGTCGCAATACTTTGCACCAAAGGCGCATGAAGGTGAAAAAGAAATAGAAATTCAGGTTGTTGATGCGACAAAAGATAAAGAAGTATTTAAGAAAACATTTTATACAGATGCCAAAACATTGACAGAGTTTTTAGAAGAAACAGAAGAACTGGATGTGAATATCGAACAAGGTGAATATGGTTCCTTGTTGAATGAAATCTGCGGGTTGAAACAAGATATGGAGAAATGCTCATGTACGGTAAGGAAGCAAGCAACCGAAAACAAGAGATAGACCGCCAGCACTACACTATTCCGAACCAAAGACCAAAAGATAAGCATTGTGGGAAAATCTAAACTTTTGGATTTTCCTACAATGCCAACTACGGCGGAATCCCTCCCACTCCTTATATCTTTCTGTATACATTGAATTTGTATTTAGTAAAATGCAGACAACACCACGGATCGGCTTTTGGTTGGACAATTCCAACCAAACACCACAGCAGACAGCAGAAAACATTCTGAACGCTAGGAAGCCGGTATGATTGTTACATATAAGGGGAAGAAAAATTTCTTTTAGGTACTTGCTTTCCTAAAACTGATGTGATACAATGGATTTAATCCAGAAAAGGAGTAAAAAATATGCGGCAAGGTATTCTTAAATAAAACTATAATCAAATAGTGGGAACAAAGGATTATGATAGCTCCTTTTGTAGGGGCTTAGTTTTTTGTACCCAATTTAAGAATACTTTTGCCTTATCAATTTTGACATATCCCCAAAAACAGCAATCACAAACAGGTGTATGCTGTATATGTGTATGTCCGCAACTTATAATCCCCAGTGGTAAAAGTATTTTACTGCTGGGGATTTTTATGCCCTTTGGGGCTGTAAAGGGAGGACAATCACATGAAAATAATCAATATTGGAATTCTTGCCCATGTAGACGCTGGAAAGACGACCTTGACGGAGAGCCTGCTATATGCCAGCGGAGCCATTTCAGAACCGGGGAGCGTCGAAAAAGGGACAACGAGGACGGACACCATGTTTTTGGAGCGGCAGCGTGGGATTACCATTCAAGCGGCAGTCACTTCCTTCCAGTGGCACAGATGTAAAGTTAACATTGTGGATACGCCCGGCCACATGGATTTTTTGGCGGAGGTGTACCGCTCTTTGGCTGTTTTAGATGGGGCCATCTTGGTGATCTCCGCTAAAGATGGCGTGCAGGCCCAGACCCGTATTCTGTTCCATGCCCTGCGGAAAATGAACATTCCCACCGTTATCTTTATCAACAAGATCGACCAGGCTGGCGTTGATTTGCAGAGCGTGGTTCAGTCTGTTCGGGATAAGCTCTCCGCCGATATTATCATCAAGCAGACGGTGTCGCTGTCCCCGGAAATAGTCCTGGAGGAAAATACCGACATAGAAGCATGGGATGCGGTCATCGAAAATAACGATGAATTATTGGAAAAGTATATCGCAGGAGAACCAATCAGCCGGGAAAAACTTGCGCGGGAGGAACAGCAGCGGGTTCAAGACGCCTCCCTGTTCCCAGTCTATCATGGCAGCGCCAAAAATGGCCTTGGCATTCAACCGTTGATGGATGCGGTGACAGGGCTGTTCCAACCGATTGGGGAACAGGGGGGCGCCGCCCTATGCGGCAGCGTTTTCAAGGTTGAGTACACCGATTGCGGCCAGCGGCGTGTCTATCTACGGTTATACAGCGGAACGCTGCGCCTGCGGGATACGGTGGCCCTGGCCGGGAGAGAAAAGCTGAAAATCACAGAGATGCGTATTCCATCCAAAGGGGAAATTGTTCGGACAGACACCGCTTATCAGGGTGAAATTGTTATCCTTCCCAGCGACAGCGTGAGGTTAAACGATGTATTAGGGGACCAAACCCGGCTCCCTCGTAAAAGGTGGCGCGAGGACCCCCTCCCCATGCTGCGGACGACGATTGCGCCGAAAACGGCAGCGCAAAGAGAACGGCTGCTGGACGCTCTTACGCAACTTGCGGATACTGACCCGCTTTTGCGTTGCGAAGTGGATTCCATCACCCATGAGATCATTCTTTCTTTTTTGGGCCGGGTGCAGTTGGAGGTTGTTTCCGCTTTGCTGTCGGAAAAATACAAGCTTGAAACAGTGGTAAAGGAACCCTCCGTCATTTATATGGAGCGGCCGCTCAAAGCAGCCAGCCACACCATCCATATCGAGGTGCCGCCCAACCCGTTTTGGGCATCCATAGGACTGTCTGTTACACCACTCTCGCTTGGCTCCGGTGTACAATACGAGAGCCGGGTTTCGCTGGGATACTTGAACCAGAGTTTTCAAAACGCTGTCAGGGATGGTATCCGTTACGGGCTGGAGCAGGGCTTGTTCGGCTGGAACGTAACGGACTGTAAGATTTGCTTTGAATACGGGCTTTATTACAGTCCGGTCAGCACGCCGGCGGACTTCCGCTCATTGGCCCCGATTGTATTGGAACAGGCATTGAAGGAATCGGGGACGCAGCTGCTGGAACCTTATCTCTCCTTCATCCTCTATGCGCCCCAGGAATACCTTTCCAGGGCTTATCATGATGCACCGAAATACTGTGCCACCATCGAAACGGCCCAGGTAAAAAAGGATGAAGTTGTCTTTACTGGCGAGATTCCCGCCCGCTGTATACAGGCATACCGTACTGATCTGGCCTTTTACACCAACGGGCGGAGCGTATGCCTTACAGAGCTGAAAGGATATCAGGCCGCTGTCGGTCAGCCGGTCATCCAGCCCCGCCGTCCAAACAGCCGCCTGGACAAGGTGCGCCATATGTTTCAGAAGGTAATGTAAAGATACATAATCGTCAAGACGGCAACAATCAGAAGTTATGGAGGGTAACAATGGAATATAGTAAGGAAGATTTAATGGAAGCAAAAAAGCAAATTTGGGGAGTGGGAGAGAACATGGGAACAGAGGAAAGTAAAAAAATCTGGGAGGAGAACGCACAATTTTGGGATAATGCAATGGGTGACGAATCTAATGAATTTCACAGAGAGGTAGTGCGTCCCAAAGTAACGGAACTTCTATCTCCTAATCCTGCGGATTACATTTTGGATATTGCGTGTGGCAATGGAAATTATTCTTCGTATCTTGCACAAAGAGGCGCTTCGGTTGTCGCTTTTGATTACAGCAAAAAAATGATAGAATTGGCTAAAAGACGGCAATCACAATATGCAAAACAAATTGAATTTTGTGTGGCGGATGCGACCGATAGAAAAAGTATATTAGAATTAAAAAGAAATCGAGCCTTTACGAAAGCAGTTTCTAATATGGCAATTATGGATATTACGGATATTGAACCACTTCTTATGGCTGTTTATGAACTGTTGCAGGAAAGCGGAATTTTTGTCTTTGCAACGCAACACCCTTGTTTTGTCACGTTGACTGAAAAATATATGACACCGCACAGTTACTATGATATAGCGATTGAAGGGCAACCGAAAGAGCAGATTTATTATCATCGTTCCATACAAGATATTTTTAACCTTTGTTTTAGAGCTGGATTTGTCATTGATGGATTTTATGAAGAATGTTTTAAAACCAACAAAGAAATTCCTATGGTAATGATAGTAAGGCTTAAGAAGGTAAAACGTGATAGCTTAAAATAAATTCAAGTTTGTCGGGTAAATAGCAAACCCAGCCGAGCCAGTCAACGGTCAAGATGAACGGCGCATATGCGCAGCCGTTGACAGCCCCGCCCGCCTTTGCTGGTAGGCAATCAAGGGGCGACAGCAAGAAGTGCCACCGCCCCGCACTATTATTCAGAAAGGGGAATTTCCATGACCGACCAGATAGCCTATCAAGAATATATCCAGCGCAGGTACAACGCCTTTTGCAAGACTGTTATCCGCTGTGCCGCCTTGGACAAGATTTTGAAGCTTAAACGGCAATGGGAACGGCAAGTTTCCCTTGACTATCTGATGAACGAGAAGTTTGTCCAGTTTGCCGCGTCGGAGCCGGACGAGGAATACCCATTTACCGTCTGCGGTCAGACCGTCCTGCTCTGCAACGCCGCCCTTGCCGACGCGATCTCTGTTTTGCCGGAGCAGACGCGGGAAGAAATCCTGCGCTATTACTTTCTGCGCCAGCCGCAGCGCGTGATCGGCGCGTGTATTGGCCGGTCACGCAGCACAGCGGGGCGGCATATCCAGCTTGCCTTGCAGCGGCTACGCGAAGAAATGGGGGTGAGCCGGTATGAGTAGACTTCTCCCCTATGAAACAATCCTCAAAGCCCGTGAGGGCGACCCAGAAGCCGTGAACGCTGTCCTGCTCCACTACGCCGGATATATCCGCTATTTCTCAAAAGTGAACGGGCAGGTCAACGCCGAGGTGGAGGACTATGTAAAGCAGCGGTTAATTGACTGTCAATTCAAGTTCCGGCTTGACGAACCACCGGACAAGTCATAAAAACTGAATACCAGCCGCCACCGACGCGGCCAGCGAAAGCAGTAAGTCTTGAAAAAGATTTACTGCTTTTTTTGTTGTCCGGCTCCGCTCCCGGCCATTTTGCCCCCTGCCGGTTGTAGTAGTAAGCGAGGAGGGAATTTTTCTGCCCTGGTGTTTGGCATTTGGAGCATTTACCCGTAGTAGAGGGCAAAGAGAAAGGATTTCTCCAACACCGGGTAGAAACCACTGCGTCCGGTGTCATTTTAGCGAAAGCGGGCAGGAATGCCCTTTACAGGATTAGTAGTAGCAGAAAAAGAGAAACAAACTTTTGTGGTTGCAGTTTTCCAAAAAAGTGGCGGACGGAAGTGAGAGAAAGTTTGCAGTCACGGAGAGCAAGTATCGACCAGTGTACCAAATTTCGCTTTTCGCTCATTTGTCCCCCGGTCAGATACTTGTTGGGGTTGCCACCCCAAACCCGCCTTTTGCGGCTTGCGCCGCTGAAAAAACTTGCCCCAATACTTGTGTTTTAGATAAAAATTGTCCGTTGCAGTTTGAAAGGAGTTGAGCCACCATGCCACACAAAACCTACAACACCCCCAAGCGGAAATGTGTTGTCAAGACCCGTCTGACCGAGGACGAGCGCAGAGCCTTTGAGGACAAATGCGCCGCCCTCTCCATGAGCCAGTCCGAGTATATCCGGCAAGCCGTTTTTTACAGCCGGATTTCTCCTGTTATCCGGGTGACTGCCCACAGCGAAGAAATGCTCACCGCCATATCTTCCCTTGTGGCGCAGTACGGGAAAATCGGCAGCAACCTGAACCAGATCGCCCGGTATCTCAACGAATACGGCGCACCCTACAACGCCCTGTCCAGTGAGGTGAGAGCCGCTGTTTCCGACCTTGCCGCCCTCAAATTCGAGGTGCTGAAAGTGATAGGTGAAGCCTATGGCAACGATTAAGCATATCAGCTCTAAAAATGCCGACTACGGAGCCGCCGAAGCCTATCTCACCTTTGAGCATGACGAGTTTACCATGAAACCCACCCTTGATGAAGCCGGGCGGCTCATTCCCCGGCAGGACTACCGGCTGGACACGCTGAACTGCGGGGAGGAAGATTTTGCCCTGTCATGTATCCGGGCAAATCTGCGGTACGGCAAGAACAGCAAACGGGAGGACATCAAGAGCCACCACTATATCATCAGCTTTGACCCACGGGACGCAGCCGACAATGGCCTGACCGTAGACCGGGCGCAGGCGTTGGGGCTGGCCTACTGCAAAGAGCATTTTCCCGGACACCAAGCCCTTGTCTGTACCCACCCGGACGGGCACAACCATAGCGGCAATATCCATGTGCATATTGTCATCAACAGTCTGCGGATTGCCGAGGTGGAGCGCAAGCCCTACATGGACAGGGCAAGCGACACCAGAGCCGGGAACAAGCACCGCTGTACCGCAGCCGCCATGCGGTATTTCCGCAGCGAAGTCATGGAGATGTGCCACCGGGAGGGGCTTTACCAGATCGACCTCTTGAACGGCAGCCGAAACAAAGTGACCGAGCGTGAATACTGGGCGAAGCGCAAGGGGCAAGCCAAGCTGGACAAGGAAAACGCTGTGCTGCTTGCCGAGGGTATCGCACCCCGACAGACCAAGTTTGAAACCGACAAAGGCCGTTTGCGGCAGACCATACGCCAAGCCCTTGCCACCGCCGCCAGCTTTGACGAGTTTTCCGCTCTCCTGTTGCGGGAGGGCGTGACCGTTAAGGAGAGCCGGGGGCGGCTGTCCTATCTCACGCCGGACAGAACAAAGCCCATCACCGCCCGGAAGCTGGGGACGGACTTCGACAAGGCCGCTGTCCTTGCTGTTTTCCAGCAGAACGCCCATAGAGCAGCCGCAAAGATGCAGGACAGACAGGAACACCAGCCGCAGCTTACTAAGGGCATACAGCGGACAAAACCCGCCCAAATCACCCCGAACCCTGACAGCCCGCAGCGGCTTGTAGATATAGCCGCCAAGCGAGCCGAGGGAAAAGGTATCGGTTATGAGCGTTGGGCAAAAACCTTTAACCTCAAACAGATGGCAAAGACCATGAATTTCCTTTCCGAGCATGGTTTTGCCAGCCCCGAAGAAGTGGACACAGCTTTGGAAGCCGCCATTTCCGGGCAGCACGCCGCCGGAGAAAAGCTGAAAGAACTGGAATCCAGAATCACCGCCAACAAGGAACTCATGCACCAGATCAGCGTTTACCGCAGAACCAAGCCCGCCCATGACGGGCTGAAAACTGCCAAGAAGCCGGAACGATACCGGGAAGCGTTTCATGCAGACCTGACGCTGTATGAAGCGGCGGTGCGGTATTTTCGGCAACAGGGCTTAAAGAAGCTGCCCGCCGTTTCCAAGCTGCAAGCGGAAAATGAAGCCCTGATTTCCGAGAAAAACGGGATTTACACCGAGTACCGGGAGCAGAAAGCCAGAGCCGCCGAGCTGCAAAAGGTCAAATCCAACCTTGCCGCCATGCTCCGGCAGGAACGGACAAAAGAGGTGCGTCGGGATTGGGAGCGGTAAGGGTGTTCCGTTTTGTTCCACCCCTACCCGGAAAGGGGGTTCCATTTTGGACACCCCTTTGCTATGGGAAATTGACCACTGAACTCCACCCCGAAATGATACCGAAACCGCACAAAAGCGTTCCCTATATCTGACCCTATCCGCAATACCACCTGCCTTTTTCAAGGGGCATACAGAGAGGAAAATCCCCGAAAATGACACCGAAATCATACACCAAACGCCGCCTATCCGGTTACATCGATAGAAACGGCAGAAAGGAGCCGCCATGCCGAGAATGAGCAAGAAGCGCAAGGAAGAATGGGCGTTCTTCCTCAATGAGCGCAACCGTATCACCTACAATCCTCTTTGCCGCAAGTGCCGCCGCACCTGCAAGCAGAGTTTCCGGGCTATGATCATCGAGTGCCCGCCGTTTCGCTCCAAGCGGGCGAAGCCATGAAGCCGGACAACACGCAGGAAACCATTTATGTAGGGCTGGACACAGGCTTGCCGCCCTACCTGCCATATCCCCGGTTCCTGCTGAAAATGGACATTTCCCAGACCGCCAAGCTGCTCTATGCGCTGCTGTTAGACCGCACCACCCTGTCACAGCGGAACGGCTGGCAGGACGATCAGGGCAGGACATTCATTGTCTATCCCATAGCGGAGATTGCCGAAATGCTGGATAAGGGGCAGACCGCCATCAAAGCCGCCTTGAACGAACTGGACGCAGCCGGACTTCTGGAACGGAAACGGGCGGGATTTTCCGCAGCCAACCGCCTGTATGTGAAGCTGCCGCCATTAGTTCGGATTTCCGACCCTATGACAGTCGGAAAACCGACCCCTAACAACCTTACTATAAACAACCTGATAGAAAACCAAACAATGGGAGTGAGTGGAGAGCCGCACAAACCGTTTGGCAGATATGAGAATGTTTTTCTGACCGAAGCCGAGTATGCAGAACTGAAAGCCGAGTTCCCGGACAGACTGGAACGGCTCATTGAGGAAATGAGCCGCTACCTTGCCGCCAACGGGAGAACCTACCAGAACTATGCCGCCGCCCTGCGGATATGGGCAGAGAATGACAAAAAGGACGCCCCGAAACAGGGTGTCCCGGACTACACCTGCAAGGAGGGAGAAAGTTTATGAACAAAATCGAGAATATCAATCTGCTGCCGGATACCGAGCCGGACAGCGGCGACTACACAGGCGAGGACGGTTTGCTGTACTGCGGAAAATGCCGCAAGCCCAAAGAAGCCTATTTCCCAGAGGGCAAGACGCTTTTCGGGCTTGACCGCCACCCGGCAGAGTGCGACTGCCAGAGGGCGCAGCGGATTGAGCGTGAAGCCGCCGAACAGCAGCGCAGACACCTTGACACCGTAGAGGACTTGAAACGCCGGGGATTTTCCGATACCGCCATGCGGGACTGGACTTTTGAAAACGACAACGGCAGGAACCCCCAGACCGCCGTTGCCCGGTTCTATGCGGAGCATTGGGACACCATGCAGGCCGAGAACATCGGTTATCTCTTTTGGGGCGGTGTGGGAACCGGCAAAAGCTACCTTGCGGGCTGTATCGCAAACGCCCTGATGGAGCAGAAAATCCCTGTCCGCATGACGAACTTTGCCGCTATCCTCAATGACCTTGCCGCCAGCTTCGAGGGCAGGAACGAATACATTTCCCGGCTTTGCCGCTATCCGCTGCTTATCCTTGATGATTTTGGCATGGAGCGTGACACCGCCTACGGGCTGGAACAGGTTTACAGCGTGATAGACAGCCGATACCGCAGCCGCAGGCCGCTGATCGTCACCACCAACCTGACCTTGCAGCAAATCCAGAACCCAACCGACACCGCCTATGCCCGTATCTATGACCGGCTGCTGGAAATGTGCGCCCCTGTCCGTTTTACGGGCGGCAACTTCCGCAGGGAAACCGCACAAGCCAAGCTGGAACGGCTGAAAAATCTGATGAATGAGTGAAAGGAGTAGCCTATGGCAGATTACGAACAGACCACAAAAACCAATCCCCGCCGCCCCGACTGCGTGACGAAAATCCGCATGGGCAACTCTGTCCTTGTGGTGTCCGGCTATTTCAAGCAGGACAGCACCGAAACTGCCATCGACAAAATGGAAAAAGTGCTGCAAGCCGAAGCCGCTGCTACACAGAAGCCGACTTATCCGGCATGAGCCGGGGGCATGGAAAAAGCGGCCATGCTTTGACATGGCCGCTTTCGCGTTGGGTTAATACACAACTATCCGATATGGGGATTTTATCCACTAAATGCTTTGACTTATTTTTTGAATTGCTTCTTCCTTTGTTGCAACAAAGAACACATCTTTCCCTTTATTGCTTTCAAAGATAAAGTCTTTCAGCGGCTTGCTGGTGTAATGTGAAAAATCCCCGTATATAGCGATTTTTCCACCGTAATTGATAAACTTTTGAAGAATTTCTCCCGCCAAGCCGCTGCTCAAAATGAAGAAATCTTCAATGATGTTCTTTTTATCCACGACAATATACTTTGTGCCTGCTTCGTATTTGGCAGACATAAGCAAATCAAGCGCAGAATCGACATCAGTAATAATCATGCTGTCACTTGATACGGCAACCGCAATTCCGTTGCCACAATCAATTTTTTCAAACTTCATGCCTGTACCTCCTTCAATGAATTGCAGACAAAATCCCGCATTATCGTCGCTGGTAACGCTTTTCGTATTATAGCATGAAGTAAAGGGATTTTCAATTACCGTTTTTCATGATAATCCCTATGAAAAGAACGCTCTTTTTTATAAACTATAAAGAAGCAGATTTTACACTTTTGCCGCTATACAGACAGCCGCCCCATGTGGTATGATAAAAATACGGAATAGTGGGGCTGGCTGTCGGAAACGGAGGATTTTATGTTAAGACAAGCCACCCAAAACCTGATTACCGCCCTTTATCCGAGATTATCCAAAGACGATGAACTGCAAGGAGAGAGCAATTCCATATCGAACCAAAAAAGGATACTCGAAGCCTACGCAAAACAGAACGGCTTTACCAATCTGCGCTGGTACACCGACGACGGTTATTCCGGGGCAAATTTCCAAAGACCGGGCTTTCAGTCTATGCTTGCAGACATTGAAGCCGGAAAAGTGGGAACCGTTATCGTCAAGGATATGTCAAGGCTGGGGCGAAACTACCTGCAAGTGGGGTTTTACACGGAAATGCTGTTCCCTCAAAAGGGTGTGCGTTTTATCGCTGTCAACGATAATGTGGACAGCGCAAACGGCGGCATGGACAACGATTTTACCCCGCTGCGAAATCTGTTCAACGAATGGCTGGTGAGAGATACGAGCAAGAAAATCAAGGCAGTAAAAAGGTCAAAAGGCATGAGCGGCAAGCCCGTTACCAGCAAGCCGGTTTACGGCTATGTGATGGACGAGGACGAAAACTTCATCATAGACGAGGAAGCCGCCCCGGTGGTACAGCAGATTTACCAGCTTTGCCTTGCCGGGAACGGCCCGACCAAGATTGCCCGTATGCTGACGGAGCAGCAAATCCCCACGCCGGGGACGCTGGAATATCAGCGGACAGGCAGCACCCGCCGTTACCACCCCGGCTATGAGTGCAAGTGGGCGACAAACACCGTCGTGCATATCCTTGAAAATCGGGAGTACACCGGCTGTCTGGTAAACTTCAAGACGGAAAAGCCCTCTTACAAGGTCAAGCACAGCGTAGAGAACCCCATTGAGAAGCAGGCCATTTTTGAGAACCACCATGAGCCGCTGATCGACATGGAAACATGGGAGCGTGTGCAGGAGTTACGCAAGCAGCGCAAACGCCCGAACCGCTATGATGAAGTGGGGCTGTTCTCTGGGATTTTATTCTGCGCCGACTGCGGCCATGTGCTGTATCAGCAGCGGTATCAGAACAAAGACCGCAAGCAGGACTGTTACATCTGCGGCAGCTACAAGAAGCGCACCCGCGACTGTACGGCGCACTTTATCCGCACCGACCTGTTGACCGCCGGTGTCCTGGCAAATCTTCGGCAAGTGACCGAATACGCAGCCAAGCATGAGAGCCGGTTTGTGAAACTGCTTGTCCAGCAGAACGAGATCGGCGGCAAGCGAAAGACCGCCGCAGCCACCAAGCAGCTTGAACAGGCACAGGAACGCATTGCCGAAGTGAGCCGGATTATCAAGCGGCTGTATGAGGACAATGTAAACGGCAAAATCAGCGACGAGCGTTTCATGGAACTGTCGGCTGATTATGAAGCCGAGCAAGCTGAACTGAAAAAGAGAGCCGCAGCCCTGCAAGCTGAACTGGACAAGTCGCAGGCCGCCACCGTCAACGCCGAGAAATTCATGGGCATTGTCCGCAAGCACCTTGCCTTTGAAGAACTGACCCCCACCCTGTTGCGGGAAATGGTAGAGAAAATCGTGGTGCATGAGTGCAGTTACGACGAGAACGGCACCCGCAGGCAGGACATTGAGATTTATTACAGCTTTGTCGGCAAGATTGACTTGCCCGAATAACCGCCCGACCTATCCGACACAATGGCCAAGTGCCGGATAGGAACGGCAAAATTTTTTACACTTCTAATGCTTCTTTATCACACATTAGCAAAGGCCCATGGCTTGTTTTTGAATCCGAAAACAATACCGTTTGTAAAGAAGCCAGTATGTGTCCGGCAATGGATAAAGTGGTGATTGAAGATGGAGATGCTTTTACGTTTGAATTGATCTCCAGCTTTGAATAAAAGGTGAAAACTGAATATGACAGAATCAGTAGTAAACGGATAGAAGTTTTCAGTCTAGTGATCATGATGTAGCGATTCAGGCGGAGGATCTTTTGTCAATCAAGCCATAAAATGCATGGAGCAAGGTATGAAAACCTTAAGGATAGTAATGGCGTAAATAAGGTATGATTTAAAAAGACAAGGAAAGCTGTATTGATAACTACTTGGCTTCAAAACCATCAAGAATAGTCTCGACTTCAAATATGGCGCCAACATCGGTTGACCAAGTGGGGGGAGTTACCAGATTCAGATAAATTACAGAAGGAGAAAAAAATTGTAAAAAGAAATTTCTCAAACCCATGTAGTACATAAACTGCTGCAGAAACAAAGAAGTTATTGTGTATTGTTGTCTGTATTTCGGTCTATTGTGATGATTATCATTGATATTCGAAATAAGAAATAGAATAAATAAGAAAATGTGAAAACGAATGAAGTATAAACCTTATTCGTTTTTTTTGTGTAAAGGTTATTCTATTTATAAAAAATAACTAAAATAAAGCAAAATAACAACAAATATATTGACAGTTTATTAAGGGGAGGGTTAAGATGTGATTGAAGTATAAAAAAATTTAGGAGAGGAGAATCATGAAAAGAATGAAAAAAGTTTTAGCAGCATCTTTGGCCTTGGGCTTTACCTTTACCATGGGTGCAACGACAACAATTTTGGCGCAAGAGGAAACAACAGTAACTGCTGCTCCTGAAGCTTACAGCTATGGAAATTATGTTACCTCAGACAAAACAACCTATGAAGTAGGAGAAACGATTTATGTAAGATGTAATGTAGATTCATGGTTACATGGACATCACTGGTTTATTGGTGACCAAAGTATGAACGATTATGATAGCGAGTTTTCTACGGTTGCAAGTAACGCAGGTTCTATGACAATTCGTTGTACTGCCGGAATATTCGGTAAAGTTACCGTAGGTAGTATCGATGTTACTGTAAATGCCAACCAAATCAATTATGTCGCAGCGCAAGGTGGTAGCGTATCTGTGCCATCTGAAACATTGACATCTATGGATCAAAATCCTACAGGTTCTATCGCAACTCCAAATGGAGGATATTATTTTGTGAATTGGACAGATGCTAATGGAGAAGTGGTAAGTACAGATCCTGGCTTTGTTCCTCAAAGTCGTTTTTCCAATACATATACAGCTAATTTTGCGGAATTAAAAACGGCATCTTTAACAGTAAACTATGTAGATGGTGAAGAAGTTGTTGCGACAAAAACTTACACTTCTGAAGCAGGAATACCTGGTCAGGAAGCTACTTTTGACATTTCACTAGAAATACCGGAAGGATATGTTTCTGTAACTGGAATCGATACCATCCATACAACAGTTGCATATGGTACAAGTAGTGTTGTGGAAGTAGAAATCGAAAAAGAAAAGAGTCCGGAAAAACCGACAGAGGACAAACCGCAGGAACCTACAACACCAGCGCAGACTGAACAATCAAAAGAAGAAACAAAGAAAACAGATGGAACAAATACATCGGCAAATTTATCCATTGTTGGAGCACTTGGCTCTATGAGCGTTGCTCTTGTTGGTATAATTGCCTTGCTTAAAAAACGTAAATAGTTAGTAGAATGACTAGGAAGCAATCTTCCTAGTTTTTCTATGCTCAAAAAATAGAACCTCATTATGATCAGTATTTATGATCTTGAGGTTCTATTTGTTTATTTATGATAATAATCTTTTAAAAATTGACTTCGATATTCATAGAAAGTATCATCTATCAGGGCTTGTCTGGCTTCTTCGGTCAACCGAAGAATAAAGCGAAGATTGTGTTGCGAAGCTAAGTTAAAATACAAGTGACGTTTTTCTTTGTCCTGAGACTTTAATAATTCACGAAGCTGTCCTTTGGTCCATCCGGCTTTACAAACAGGGCAGTCACAGTCATCATCAAGTGGTTTCATACTGTCTTTAAAACGAGAATTGGCAAGATTGATATTGCCATATCGTGTATAGATCTTTCCGTGACGAGCCTCTCTTGTTGGTGCCACGCAGTCAAAGGTATCCGCTCCCATTTCAATTCCAATCAAGATATCGTCTGGATGGGACAGCCCTAAAAGATGTCGTGGCTTGGTTTCCGGCAGTTCTTCACAACACCATCGTAAAATATCTCCCAGATTTTCTTTTAAGAAGGCACCGCCTAAGCCATAGCCATCAAAATCCATCTTGGCAAATTTTTTCGAAGTGGATCGACGTAAGTCTTCCCATCGGCCACCTTGGATGACACCATATAAAGCTTGGTAATAACCTAGATCATACTGATGCTTTCGATGTTCTTCTATGCTTCGTAGTGCCCAGCGTTCAGTTCTTGCCAAAGCTTCCACATTATAATCGTAATCATCGGCTAAGGAAGTCAGTTCATCAAAGGCCATATGGATATCGGCTCCAATACGACATTGAATCTGCATCGATTCTTCCGGACCGATAAAGTCATCCTGCCCGCTGTTAGGATCGGTAAACGCAACCCCATCTTCGGTTACTTTGGCAAAGCGATGTTCTGGTTCGGTGTTTTTTAAATCATGACCGACCTTCATGCTGACTACTTTTCCACTGCCGGAGCCTAATGACATGACCTGAAAGCCTCCGGAATCGGTTAAAGTTGGGCCGTTCCACTTTGACCAGGCGGCCAGTCCACCGTTTTGAGCAATCTCATAGGAGGCATTTCGCAAATGATATCCGTTGGACAACATGGCCTGTGCATGAATGGCTTTTAAATCATCCATCGATAAAAAGTTGACACTGCCTCGTGTTCCTACACACATAAAAGCCGGTGTCTTGATATCGCCATGTGGAGTATGGATGATACCGGCACGGCCTAGTTTTCCTTCCAGTCTTTTTTCAATTTCAAAGGAAAAAGTGTTGTCGTTTTGATAATCGGTCATGGAATCTTCCTTTCTGAAGTTACAGCCATCTGATTATAGCATAAAATAAGATTTCTTTTGAAAAAAAGATCCCATGACGGGATCAATCCAGTAAATTATGAATAAAATGCAGTATAGTTTCTACTGTTTTCTCTTCTGTAAGACGAGAGGTGTTAATGCATAAATCATAATTTGCCGCATCGGACCATTTTTGATCGGTGTTAAAGTTGTAATAGGCAGCACGAGATTTATCCATTTCTTTTATTTTCTTTCGTGCTTCTTTTTCAGTGATCTGATCACGTTCCATGACATGGGCAATTCGATCTTGTAAATCGGCGCTGATAAAAACACGAACCAGTCGTTCTTGATCTTTGAGAATGTAATCGGCACAGCGACCTACGATTACACAGTTTCCTTCCTGTGCGACTTTTAGGATCGTATCATGTTGTGCCTGATAGGCCATAGCTTCTGTGGAAATGAATTGATCGTTCCACATAAATTGTGTCGGTCCGGCTAACAGGGAATAAAAGAATGGACTGGCTTGTCTTTCGTCCATGCTTTCTAAAAAGCTGGTGGCTAAACCACTTTCCTGGGAAGCTTTGACTAATAGCTCCTTGTCATAATACGCATATCCCAATTTTTTTGCCAATTGTTTGGCGATGCTTCGGCCATGACTTCCAAATTGTCGGCCAATGGTAATGATCGTGTGTTTCATAATAAGGCCTCCTGTATGGTTTTCTTCTTACTTCTATTTTAATGCACAAAAAACAGAATGAAAAGGATAGAGCCTTAAAAATAGGATGATAAAAAGAGCCATGACTAATGACTCTTGGGTTTCTTATTTAAGATAGGTCTGATAGAAATCGGTGATCTTATCAAATGGAATAATATCCATTTGATCATATAAATCGGTATGCACAGCTCCTGGAATGATCAACAATTCTTTATTGTCCGGTACGGGATTTCCATCCATCATCTTTTGATACGCATCTTTACTGAAATAACAAGAATGTGCTTTTTCGCCGTGAATCATCAAGACGGCACTGCGAATCTCATTGGAATACTGCAGAATCGGCATGTTTAGAAAAGACTGGCATCCGGTCACATTCCATCCTTTTCCTTCTCCCTGAGATCGAGGATGATAACCGCGTTTTCGGCGATAATACAAAATATAATCGACTAAATATTGAGGGGCACCATCTGGAATTTCATCCGGTAAGGCACCGGCAGAAGCATAGTTTCCATTCTTAAAATCAATCGTTCTTTGTTTGGACAGTGCTTCTTTTTTCTGGAAGCGAATTTTTTCGCTATCTTCTTCATCAAAATAACCATTGGCATTCACTCGGGTCATATCGTACATCGTTGATGTGACAGTTGCCTTGATACGCGTATCCAGCGTGGCAGCATTTAAAGCCATGCCGCCAAAACCGCAGATACCTAAGATTCCAATCTTATCGGGATCGACATTTTCCTGTACAGACAGAAAATCAACAGCTGCCATAAAATCTTCGGTGTTGATATCCGGGGAGGTGACATTGCGGGGAAATCCACCGCTTTCACCGGTATAGGATGGATCAAAGGCTATCGCAAAAAAGCCTCTTTTCGCCAGTTGGTGTGCATATAAGCCGGATGCTTGTTCCTTAACGGCACCAAAAGGCCCACTGAGGGCAATAGCCGGCAGCTTTCCACTTGCCTTCTTTGGCTCATAAACATCGGCTGCCAATGTGATTCCATAACGATTGGTAAAGGTTGTTTTATGATGGCGTACTTCCTCACTTAATGGAAAAACCTTGTCCCATTCTTGGCATAAATGTAAAGTTTCATTCATTGTAACTTCCTCCTTGACAATACTATCCTGTTGGATTAAGTTTACTGTAAATCCTAAAGCTAACTTTAGGTCAAGAAAAAAATATAAATTTTTTAGGAGGATGTTTATGTATTCGATAGGACAAGTTTCAAAAATGTTTGATTTACCGATCCCAACCTTACGATATTATGATAAAGAAGGCTTATTCCAAGACTTAGAAAGAGAACCATCCGGTATTCGTAAATTTAATGAAAAATCGATTGAAGCGTTACGTGTCATTGAATGTTTAAAGAAATCCGGGATGCAGATCAAAGAGATTCGTGAATTTATGAACTGGTGCAGCCAGGGCGATCGTACTTTAGAAAAACGAAAAGAAATGTTTTATGCACGTCGTCAGGAAATTGAAAAACAGATGGAAGAGCTGCAGAGAACATTGGATATGGTCAAGTTCAAGTGCTGGTATTATGAAACAGCCTGTAAAGAAGGAACAGAAGTGAACATGCCACAACATATAGAAAAGGATATGCCTGCTGACATTGTACAATGTTATGAAAATGCACATGCGGATAAATTGTAGCGATGGATATAGATAACAATTTTAAAATCGTTTCTTTCATTATTTTATAGTGAAGAAGTCACAATTATAAATTGTCAAATAGGCTATAATTACTTTGTGAAATACATTATAATTGATATAGAAATTATAAAGGAGTAGGAAAGTATGGAACAGTATAAGCAGGAATTTATCGACTTTATGTTAGAAAGCAAAGTTCTTAAGTTTGGAGACTTTACATTAAAATCTGGTAGAAAAAGTCCGTTTTTTATAAATGCCGGTGGCTATGTAACAGGCTATCAATTAAAGAAACTGGGCGAATATTATGCCAAGGCCATTGTAGAGACTTATGGAAAAGATTTCGATGTTTTATTTGGGCCGGCCTATAAAGGTATTCCATTGGCTGTTGCTACAACAATCGCATTGGATGAACTTTATGGAATGGAAGTTCGTTATTGTTCGGATCGTAAGGAAGAAAAAGATCATGGAGCGGATAAAGGAAGCTTTTTAGGAACAAAGCTTCAGGATGGAGATCGTGTCGTTATGATTGAAGATGTGACTACATCCGGTAAATCTATGGAAGAAACGGTACCGAAAGTAAGAGGGGCAGCCAATGTGGAAATCGTAGGTTTGATGGTTTCCTTAAATCGTAACGAAAAAGGAAAAGGCAATAAAACCGCTTTGAAGGAAGTTAGTGAGTTATATGGCTTTCCAACGGCAGCCATCGTATCTATGCCAGAGGTTGTAGAATATCTCGAAAGTAAAAACGCATTGGATGCAGACCTTAAAAATCGAATCGATGCTTATTATGCAGAATATGGAGCTACGGAATAAAGCTCCTTTTTTTACAAGCGCTATGAATAAATTTGAACAAAAAAGAACAAAAATGATTGATTGTAAAAAGGTGAGGTGCTATATTGAAACTGAATAGGAGGTCTGCAGTATGGCACATATCAACATTGA
Organism: Faecalicoccus sp. LCP19S3_E2; assembly: GCF_052121255.1. NCBI lineage: Bacteria > Bacillati > Bacillota > Erysipelotrichia > Erysipelotrichales > Erysipelotrichaceae > Faecalicoccus > Faecalicoccus sp. LCP19S3_E2. The sequence goes on from NZ_JBQKEP010000005.1 coordinate 53,380, forward strand.
TGGAGCACAAAATGTAGAAGTATCTAAACCGATTCCCAGCCAGAAAAGCCCACAGGAACAGCTGGAGATCATGGAAGCTTATACGCAGGCGCACAAAAATGGGGCAAATTTAGATAAAGCGTTTCGAGAAATTCATTGTTTAAAAGTTTTATTTCCACGTTTATTTCGGACTTTAGAACCCGGTGATCAAATTGCCGGACGGTTAGATTTTTTGCCGATCGGCTTTGGCAGTGTCACTTCCATTGGTGGTGTAGGGCATTATTGTGTGTTTCATAAATTACGAGCCTTTAAATCCTTGTTAAAGACGGAGGAAGAAAAGGCACGAGTGGATGCCTTATATGATTATTGGCAATATCATGATGTGAAATCTATCTATTGTCAGGATGTGCTGACTGAAGATACCACAGGCCGTTTTATCGATTGTAAATATCCATTTATGGCTACGGCAAGATTGTCTGGTATGATGTTAGATTATCAAAAGCTGATGCGTTTGGGAGTGAATGGATTGATAGAAGAGATTCAAAGACAAGATCTTACCAAGCCATTTATCCAAGCTTCGTTGGAGGCAATGAAGCTCTTTCAAACAGTCATTTCCTACCAGATAGATTTGGTTAAAGAAGCAAAAAAAGAAGCAAGTCTTGATTGGAAACAGGATTTGGATGTGATGGAAGAAGATTTAATCTGGATCAAGGAGCATAAACCGGTTACTTTCCATCAGGCGTTGCAGTTATTCTGGTTGTATGCGTTATGTGCCGGTTGTATTAATTATGGACGTATGGATATGGTTTTAGGTCCTTATTTGAAAAAAGATATGGATGCAGGAAGATTGACCGAAGAAAAGGCGCTGGAATATATTGCTTCTTTGTGGAAAATGATCGAAAATCGCAGAACTACGGTAAATGGTCGTATTATCGTCGGTGGACGAGGAAGAGAAAATGTAGAAGCTTGTGACTTGTTCACTCGATTGTGTTTAAAGGTCTGTAAAAAAGTGCGATATGTAGAACCACAGTTTACGCTTCGCTTTGATCATAATACACCGGAAGATATTTTGGATATGGCATATGAATGTATCGCTTCAGGAGCTACCTATCCGACTTTATACAATGATGATGTCAATATACCGGCTGTACAATATGCGATGCGTGTACCGGAAAAGATTGCCGAACAATATGTTCCTTTTGGTTGTGGAGAATATGTGATCCAGGGAAAAAGTGTAGGAACGCCAAATACATTATTGAATATGTTAAAGTTGTTACAGATTTCCATGAATGAAGGATTTGATCCTATGGATAAAATTTATAAGGCAGGTCCGGTACAGTGTAAACCATTAAGTGAACTAAAGACATTTGAAGATTTGATGGATCAATATCAAAAAGTGCAGGATTATTATTTTGATTTAAGTATTTATGCACAAAAACATTCGTATGAAATCATGAATCAGGAAGTTAGCTTCTTATTTACTTCGATCTTGATGGATGATTGTATTCATCGTGAAAAAGCTTTGTTGGATGGTGGAGTTGAAATTTTAGGCGGTACCAATGAAACATATGGAAATATCAATGCCAGTGATGCCTTATATGCGATCAAGAAGCTGGTGTTTGATCAGAAAAAATATACGTTGGAGCAGTTAAATGAAGCAGCTTTGCATGATTTTAAAGGCTATGAACGAATTCAGAAAGATTTATTGAAACAAGATAAATATGGAAATGATAAAAAAGAGTGTGATGAGTTGGCCAATCGCTGTTATGAATATGTGGCCAAAGGCATACGTCAACGAGGCATAGATGCCGGAATGGGTTATTATCTGATCGTCATTTCCAACAATCAAACCAATACAGACTGGGGCCATCAGACAGATGCCAGTCTGGATGGAAGAAACAAAGGTGTGTATATGAATCCGGCTAATAACCCGCAAGGTGGTGCTGCCAAATCCGGACCAACCGCTGTTTTGAACTCACTTGTGCATTTTGATGCGAAATATCATGGCGGCAGTGTGCAAAATATCAAATTTGCACCACGTATGATGCATGAAGATAAAGAGAAGGTCAAAGCTTTATTCGAAACGTATTTTGAAAATGGTGGCTGCCAGTTAATGGTTACGGTTGTTGATCATGGCCAGTTGGAAGATGCACAAAAACATCCAGAGAAATACCCGGATCTGATTGTTAGAGTTGCCGGTTATTCGGCCGTGTTTGTTAATCTGACCAAAGATATACAAGATGAGTTATTAAGTAGGACTTTATATGATTAGCGTATCAAATATCGAACGTTTTGCGACGCATGATGGACCGGGAATTCGTACTACGATTTTCTTAAAAGGGTGTAGCTTACATTGTCCATGGTGTGCCAATCCTGAAACCTGGGATGTACATCCTGTTTTGATGCATAAAGAAAATAAGTGTGTACGATGTCATTCGTGTTTAAAAGCTTGTACAAAACAGGCAATCTCTTTTCAACCGGAGTTTACACTAAATCGTAATGTATGTGATGGGTGCGCTCTTTGCGTGGATGCGTGTCTTTTAGAAGCATTAGAAATATCGGGTAAGTGGATGGACATAGAAGAAATTGTAGAAGAAGTACAAAAAGATGATCGATATTATCAAAAATCAAATGGTGGTGTGACACTTTCCGGAGGAGAACCTTTGTTTCAGTTTGATGAAGTTTTTTTGTTGATTTGTACACTTCATGAAAGAGGCTATCATTTAGCTTTAGAAACGACAGGTAATTATCCTTTGGAACATTTAAAAAAAGTGGAACCTTATATTGATTTGTTTTTGATGGATTGTAAACACTTGGAACCAGAAAAACTTCAAAAAATAACCAGTGCCAATCCAAAGTTTGCACAAGATAGCTTTACCTATCTTTCGCAACATTGTCCTGAAAAAGTCATTGTTCGTATGCCGGTAATTTGGAATTTTAATGAAGATCAGATTGAAAAAACGATCGATCAGGCATCTCGTTTGGGATTTTCAGAAGTGGATCTTTTACCTTTTCATTCTTTAGGAAAAAACAAATGGGAAAATTTAAATAAAGTATATCCATATGCATCCTATCCCATGATGAAAAAAGAGACTTTAAATGCTTTTGTTGCGTATGGAAAGACAAAGAACATATACGTCAAAATAGGAGGATAAGATGTTAACAGAAGAAAGAATGGTTCGAATCATGGATCTGCTTCATAAAAACTCATTTGTGTCGATTCAAGATTTAATGAAACGTTTTCAAGTATCTCGTTCATCTATTATGCGTGATTTACAAGAGTTAGAAGAACAAGGGCGCATTTTACGTGTGCGAGGCGGTGCCAGCCTTGTAGATACAGATGTCTTGTTGTCACGATACAATGAACCGGCTGTGCAGTTTAAAGAAGATACACAAAAAGATGCAAAAAAAATAATTTGTCATAAGGCAATAGAAGAAGTACATGATGGGGATTGTATTTTTATTGACGCGGGAACTACACCAGTTTATTTATTGGAAGGCTTAAAACATAAAGATGTAGAGCTGGTTACGACAAACACCTATCTGTTAGAAAGATTGCCGTTGGATTTTAAAGGACATGTGTATTTACTAGGTGGCGAGTTTTCTAAAAAGTATGATTCTTCATTTGGATCAATGACTACACAGTTATTGAAACAGTTTCGTTTTGATCTTTGTTTTTTAACGGCCAATGGTATCAGTGTACAAGAAGATGAAGCGTATGTATTTGATATGCATATAGGCACGATCAAAAAAGAAGTACAGATGCGCAGTCGAAAAAGTATCTTGTTGATAGATCATACCAAATTAAAGACAAGAGCTTTTTATACCTGGTCAAATTTATCATCTTTTTCAAAAGTATATATGGATATATATCCAAAGAACAAAAGAATGCCGGAAAACTTTAAAATTTGTAAGGAGATAGAAAATGATTAAGATCATATTTTTTGATATTGATGGAACTTTGCTTCCGTTACGAACCAAAACTTTGACACCATCGTTGACAAAAGCTTTACAGAGACTTCAAAAAAAAGGAATTCGCTTATTTTTAGCTTCAGGGCGGCCAAAATTTGTACTTCCTCATTTTGAAGGAGTTGCATTTGATGGGGCATTAACTTTTAATGGACAGTATTGTTATGACAAGGAAAGGGTGTTGTATGAAAATCCTTTAGATCCTAAAGATGTGAATCAAATTTTTGAAAATGCGCAAAATATGAAAAAAGCATTAGTCGCCTGTCATCAAGATTCGATGTATTGTAATGAACATGAAGAAATGTTAGATGAATATTTTAAGATTGCTTCGCAAAGTATTCATAAAATAGATGATTTTAAAACGTATCTGCAATCATCGATCTATCAAATGATGGCTGCTATACCAGAAACACAGGAAGAAAGTCTTCTTCAAGGCACCAAACATATTCAAATTGTACGATGGTGGCCTTATGCCTGTGACATGATACCTAAAGAAGGTGGCAAAGGAAAAGCTGTAGAAGGAATTTTAAAAGCATATGGGCTAAAGAAAGAGGAAGCTATGGCTTTTGGCGATGGTGGTAATGATATCGACATGTTACAAGCGGTAGGATGCAGCGTTGCCATGGGTAATGCTTTACAGGAAGTAAAAGATTGTAGTGACTATATTACAAAGTCTGTCGAAGAAGATGGTGTAGTTTATGCATTAAAACATTTTAAATTGATTGAGGAGGATGACAAATGAAAACTACAGACCCTAAAAAAATCGAGATATTAGATTGCTTAAAAGGTGGCTTGATCGTATCTTGTCAAACTCAAAAGGATGAGCCGATCTATACACCGGATATGGTAGTGAAAATGGCTGAATGTGCTAAATGGGCAGGTGCCGTTGGTTTACGCTTAAATTCACCGGAACAAATACGACAAGTCAAAGAAGCTGATCTTGGCTTGCCGATCATCGGCTTATATAAAGTCTGGCATGATGATACGGATGTATTTATTACACCGACCATGAAAGAGGTGGATGCGATCGTTGAAGCTGGTGCTGATATTATCGCATTGGATTGCACATCACAAGTCACGCATGAAAAAACTATCGCTTGGGATTTATTACCACAAGTTCGAAAGAAATATCCAAATCACTTGATCTTTGCAGATTGTTCCAATATCGAAGAAGCTATACATGCTTCTCAAAATGGTGCTGAAATCGTAGCTCCTACTTTATACGGTTATACAAAAAACACAGAAAATATTGAAGGGGCCAATTATCGCATGGTTGCGGATATGTGTCGAGCTGTTGGAGATGATGCCAAAGTCATTATGGAAGGACATTTATATACACCAGAAGATGCGATGAAATGTATTTTTATTGGCTGTCATGCGGTAGTAGTTGGTTCTGCCATTACCAGACCACATTATGTTGCCAAACGTTTTGTAGATTGTTTAAGTAAATATCAAGACGATTGGCGCCTTGCGGAAAAAGCACACCATACCAATGAATTGAAATAAAGAATGGACTGTATAGAGCATTTAAAATCTATACAGTCTTTCTATTTTTCGGGTGTATAATTTAAACTATGAAAAACAGACAAGTCGATTTCTCAAATGGAAGAATTTTGGAAAATATCGTAATGTGTGCGGCACCTATGTTGGTAGCGCAACTTTTAAATTTGATGTATAACATCGTGGATCGTATCTACATAGGTAAGATTGAAGGAATTGGTGTCGTAGCTTTAGGTGGTGTAGGACTTTGTTTTCCCATCATTTCATTGATTACGGCTTTTACTAATTTGTTTGGTGCTGGTGGTGCACCTTTATGTTCGATTGAACGAGGAAAAAGAAATATAGAAAAAGCCCAACGAATCATGAATATATCTTTTTATATGTTGATTCTAACAGCGATTGTATTAACGATTGTTGGAATCTTGGTTTCTGAGCCATTGTTGTATATATTTGGTGCCAGCGATACTACGATTCAATATGCTTTACCCTATATGCGAATTTATTTTGTAGGTACGCTTTTTTCTATGATTGCCTTAGGTATGAATCCTTTTATCAATGCACAAGGTTTTGCGAGCACCGGGATGATGACAATTTTTATCGGGGCCATTTCCAATATCATTCTGGATCCGATCTTTATTTTTGGCTTGGACATGGGTGTACAAGGAGCTGCCATCGCAACGGTCATTTCCCAGATTCTTTCTGCCATTTTTGTACTTCGGTTTTTGACAGGTAAATCTTCGGAATTAAAACTGCAGCATTTTAAGAATGTAGAATTTCGAGGAAAAGAAATCCAAGATGTGATCAGCTTAGGCTCTTCCAGCTTTGTGATGCAGTGTACAAACAGCCTGGTGCAAATTGCCTGCAACAGCATGCTGTCACAGGTGGGGTCCGATCTTTATATTTCCTGTATGACCGTGATTAATTCGGTTCGTCAGATCTTGGAAGTTCCGGTGCTGGCCATAGGGGATGGCTCCAGTCCTATTCTTAGCTACAATTACGGTGCTGGAAATGGTAAAGGTGTCAGAAAAGCAATCCGAATCATTACATTTGCCGGTGTTGTTTATACACTGGTCGCATGGATGTTTATCATCCTATTTCCACAGTTTTTTATTCATATCTTTAATAGTGAACCAGATCTTTTACAAATTGCCGTACCGGCCATGCATGTTTATTTCTTTGCGTTTGTATTTCAGGCTTTTCAATATTGCGGACAAACTGTTTTTAAATCATTGAATAAAAAGAAACAGGCGATTTTCTTTTCACTTTTAAGAAAAGTTGTGATCGTAGTGCCTTTGACGTTTATCTTGCCACATCTTGGCTTTAAAGCTATGGGTGTCTTTATGGCAGAACCAATTTCCAACTTTGTTGGCGGATCGATTTGTTTTATCACAATGTTGGTAACGGTCTATTGTAAACTGGATGTGAAAAGGAATAAGGAATGAAATATCATAAAGAGAGATACTTTATAGATAGAAGCTAAGCTGTTGTTTGGATAAATGAATGACCAGAACAAAAAGCTGTAAGATGATATTAAAGAATTAAATAGTATAGATTTTTGTGTAGAGAAATGATACCAGTTATGCTTATATAGGGTATAACAACTTTAAACTTCAAAAATTATTCTTGCTAAAGAATAATAGAAATATGAATTCACATGTGTAATTTTGTCATCGAATGAATGAAAATCTTATCGACGAGAATAAGATGCAGGAAATCAGACTATCATGACCAATTCACATGAGTCATGATATAATGAGGTCGAAGGAAGATTGGCCATGAAAAAGAAAAGAATAATAATTGGTTCTGTATCTTCGATGTTAGTACTTACTGTCAGTGCAGGTACTTGGTATTTAAATCAACCTTGTTTAATCTATCATGATTTTAATTTTGAATATGGAAAACCAATTTCGATCACAAAGGAAGATATTTTAACTCAGGAAGATTTGAAGCGTATAAAGGATCTTAAAATTGACTTGTCAGATATCAAAAATGAGAAGGATAAAGAATATCCGGAAGTAGGAAACTATGAATGTAAAGTGACATATTCCAAATGGTTTATACCACATACAAGTTCCATCCAAATTCAAGTGGAAGATACAACAAAACCAAAGTTTTCAAAATTTTCAGATGTTGTAGAAATTCCTTTAGACTCTGATCAGAATTATGATTTTTCAAGCTACTTTTTGGCAGAAGATCTAAGTGAAACATCGATCCAATACAAAATAGAGGAAGTTGATTTTTTGAATCCGGGAGATTATAGAATGATGATCATTGCATCGGATACTTATGGTAACAGTATTGAAAAAGAATGTATTGTCAGAGTTCAGTATGAGAAAGAAACTTCATCACCAAATAAACCTGCCGAAAATGAAGAAGGTCAATCAGTTGTTTCATCAGATCCGTATTATGTTCAGGGAATCATGGTCGTGAATAAAAAACATGGTTTACCGGCTAATTATGCACCACAGGAAAATGCAGAGGCAGGTGCAAAGATTCGACAGTTGATTGCGGATATGCAAAGGCAAGGCTATGCAATCAGTAGTTCATATAGTGGATATAGGAGTTATACTTATCAATCTTCTTTATATAATAATTACGTGAACAGCTATGGGCAGGCACAAGCCGATCGTTTTTCCGCAAGACCAGGTTATTCGGAACATCAGACTGGCCTGGCATTTGATTTAAAGCATAGTAATGGAACTCTGGTAGAGACTACACCGGAAGTCAATTGGATTGCAGCACATGCGCATGAATACGGTTTTATAGTTCGCTATCCTTCCGGAAAAGAATCGGTCACAGGATATATGCCAGAGCCGTGGCATTTAAGGTATGTAGGCGATCAGGCTTCAGCAATTTATGCTTCTGGATTAACTCTGGAGGAATATCTGGGGATTTCTGGTGGTGGATACTAATAACAACAATCCGAATCATCTATTTATATTTATACTGAACTAAAGTTGGATTATCAAAGATTGAATTATCTGGAAACCACACATTTCTTAGTAATACCGCTTTCAGATATTATTAAATCTGATAAAATAAAGTCAGGAGGTCTATACGATGACAAAAATCTTATTTAGTCCCGGAAAATATATTCAAGGTCCGGGAGAAATCAACAATGTTGGTAAATATGCTGCTGGTCTAGGAAAGAAGGCTTTGATTCTAATCAGCGCTGGTGGGTTTAGAAGAAATGGACAGGATATTCTGGATGGTTTTGAAACCGAAGATTGCACATGTGAATTTGAGATGTTTAATGGTGAATGTTCATATAATGAAATTAAAAGAATCAGTGCTCTTGTAGAAGAGAAACAATGTGATTTGATCATTGGTGTTGGTGGTGGAAAGATTTTCGATACCGCAAAAGCAGTTGCTTATTATGAAAAGACACCGGTTATGATCTGTCCGACCATTGCCAGTACAGATGCGCCATGCAGTGCTTTATCGGTTATTTATACAGATGAAGGTGTATTTGAGGAATATCTATTCTTGCCGAGCAATCCAAATATTGTCCTTTTGGATACAGAGATTATCGCCAAGTCGCCGGTTCGTTTGACGATGGCCGGAATTGGTGATGCATTAGCGACTTATTTTGAGGCTAGAGCCTGTGTGGAAAGTGAAGCTACGACTTGCGCAAACGGAAAAGCAACGAGTGCTGCTTATGCCTTGGCAAAACTTTGTTTTGACACATTGATGGAAGAAGGCTATAAGGCAAAAGTGGCTTTGGAAGCCGGAGCTCTTACGCCGGCTGTGGAAAAGATCGTAGAGGCAAATACTTTGTTGTCAGGAATCGGCTTTGAATCTTGTGGTCTTGCCGGAGCCCATGCAATCCATAATGGATTGACTGTTTTAGAAGAATGTCACTCGATGTATCATGGAGAAAAAGTGGCATTTGGTACGATCGTACAACTCGTACTGGAAAATGTGCCTTTAGAGGAGCTGGAAGATATCATTGAATTCTGTATTTGTGTAGGATTGCCAGTTACATTAGAACAATTAGGTGTAACGGAAATCACCAAAGAAAAGATTCGTGCAGTTGCCAAAGCTGCGGCAGCGGAAACAGATACGCTTCATAATATGTCGTTTGAGGTTACGGAAGAATCTACATATAATGCGATCTTGGCAGCTAATGCCTATGGACATCAGTATTTAGGAAAGTAAGAACATGAATATGTAGGATATGCAAGTTTGCATATCCTGCTTTTTTCTGTGATACAATAAGGAAAAAGGAGCTTTATAATGAATAATTTTGAATTTTATTCTCCGACACGTATTCTTTTTGGTAAAGGAAGCATGAACAAGATTCATGAACATGTACCAAAAATAGGTAAACGAGTTTTATTAGTGTATGGGAAAGGAAGTATCAAACACAATGGTATTTATGATACAGTGATGCGAGAGCTATCGGACTGCAAGGTAGTCGAATTGTCTGGTGTAGAGCCAAATCCGAAAATTGAATCCGTTAAGCAGGGAGTAAAGCTGTGTCGAAAACATCAAGTTGAAGTGGTGATGGCCATTGGTGGCGGTAGCTCATTTGATTGTGCCAAAGCTATCGCAGCCGCAACGTTTTATGAAGGCGATGCGTGGGATTTAGTGATTGGACAAGCAAAGGTAACGAAAGCTTTACCGGTCGTTTGTGTCGTGACGATGAGTGCTACCGGCTCGGAAATGAACAATGTTGCTGTGATTTCCAATATGAAAACGCATCAAAAAATTGGTTTGCATGATGATCTTTTATGTCCGGTTCTCTCTATTTTAGATCCGGAAAATCTATATAGCGTACCACCGCTGCAAACGGCAGCAGGTACAGCAGACATTCTTTCGCATTTGTGGGAACAGTTCTTTACGAATGTAGAAGATGCCTATCTACAGGATGGCTTAGCTGTTGGCGCTATGAAAGCCTGTATTCATTATGGTCCGATTGCCATCCAGGAACCAACTAATTATAGTGCTAGGGCGAACTTGATGTGGGCAGCACCTATGGCACTAAATGGCTTGTTGAAAACAGGGTATTCTATGGCTTGGTCCTGTCATGGAATGGAACATGTATTAAGTGCTTATTATGATATTACTCATGGTGTGGGCTTAGCTATCTTAACACCACGTTGGATGCGTTATGTATTGGATGAAAAGACTGTATCCCGTTTTAAAAAATATGGTGTGGAAGTTTGGGGGCTGGATGCATCAAAGGATGATTACTGGATTGCGAATAAAGCAATCGAAAAAACAGAAACATTCTTATATGAAACACTGGGCTTGCCTTCTTGCTTACAAGAAGTTGGGATTGATGATACAAAGTTGGAAGAGATGGCAAAGAGTTGCATACGTGATAAAGGTGGACCGATTCAAGGCTTTAAAACGTTATATGAAGAAGACATTCTTCAAATCTTTAGAAACTGTCTATAGAAAAGAGGTTATTCCAAATATAGGATAACCTCTTTTTCTTGTAAGCTCTTTTTTAAATCAATAACTCTTTGGTTTTCGCTGCCACGAAAGGCTAAAGAAATATTTTTTTGTTCCTGTTTAAAAGGACCGTCCACCAATACATCAATATACGAAAGCATTTCATCGGTTACTTCACAATACCTTCTTCCGCCTTCTAATAAATCTTGATCCAGGATAAAGCCGGTATAAGACCAGATATCTTTATCGGGATAGGTTTCTTTGACTTTTTTTAAAAGATGAACCAACTCTCTTTGATTTTCAGGCTCAAAGGGCTCTCCTCCTAATAAAGTTAATCCTTGAATATAGCCGGGTTTTAAAGCTTCCAGAATTTCCTGTTCTGTTTCTTTTGTGTAAGGTTTTCCATAGTTAAAATCCCATGTTTCGGGCTGAAAGCAGCCAGGACAACAATTCGTGCAGCCGGATACAAATAAGGTGACGCGAACACCTTCGCCATCGGCAATGTCATAATGTTTTATATTTCCGTAGTTCATGTTTTAACCTCTTCTGTTTTTATTATATGGGGAAATGGATAAAAAAAGAGAGAAAACCTCTCTTTTTTACAAATGAAGTACTCGTTCTTTGATTTCCTGTGTACGTCCCTGATTCCAGAACTGTGTTCCAATATAACCACAGGTACGACGGGCTACATTCATTTTTTCCTGATCGCGGTTTCCGCAGTTCGGGCATTCCCATACCAGCTTGTGGTTTTCGTCTTCTACGATCTGAATTTCTCCGGTATATCCACAAATCTGGCAATAGTCGCTCTTCGTATTTAATTCGGCATACATGATGTGATCATAGATATGCTCGATGACTGCCAATACAGCCGGAATGTTATTTTCCATATTTGGTACTTCTACATAGCTGATGGCACCACCTGGTGATAATTTCTGGAACTGTGCTTCAAAAGTCAGTTTGTCAAAGGCGTTGATTTCCTCAGTTACGTGTACATGATAGCTGTTTGTGATGTAGTTTTTATCGGTTACTTTTGGAATAATGCCAAAGCGATCCTGCAGTTTTTTGGCAAACTTATAGGTTGTCGATTCCATTGGTGTTCCGTATAAAGAGAAATCCATGTTGTTTTCTTTTTTCCATTTGGCACAGGCATCGTTTAAATACTGCATTACTTTTAATCCAAAGCTTGTACCCGGCTCTTCTGTGTGCGGAACACCGGTCATATATTGTACACACTCACAAAGTCCGGCATAGCCTAAGGAGATTGTAGAGTATCCGCCATATAATAACTTATCAATCGTTTCGCCTTTTTCCAGTCGAGCTAAGGCGCCGTTTTGCCATAAAATAGGTGCTACATCACTTGGCGTGCCCTTTAATCGGTTGTGACGACACATCAATGCTCTGTAACAAAGATCCAGTCTTTCATCCATGATCTTCCAGAAGCGTTTTTCATCGCCCTTGGAAGAGCAGGCTACATCAACAAGGTTGATTGTGACAACACCCTGGTTAAAGCGTCCGTAATATTTTGGCTTACCATTCTCATCTACATAGGGTGTTAAGAAAGAACGGCATCCCATACATGGATAACATTGTCCATCTCCGTTTTGATCAACTTTAAGCTGCTTCATCATCTTTTCGGAAATGTAATCCGGAACCATACGTTTGGCAGTACACTTGGCAGCTAATTCTGTCAAATAATAGTATTTGCTTGTTTTATGAATGTTGTCTTCTTCTAAAACATAGATCAGTTTTGGGAAAGCCGGAGTGATCCAAACGCCTTTTTCGTTTTTTACACCCTGCATTCTTTGTTTTAGAACTTCTTCGATGATCAAAGCCAAGTCATCGCGAGTTTGTCCTTCTTCGACTTCATCCAGGTACATGAATACGGTTACGAATGGGGCTTGTCCGTTGGTTGTCATTAAAGTGATGACCTGGTACTGGATCATCTGTACTCCTTTTTCGATTTCACGAAGTACACGCATTTCGGCAATCTGATTGATTTTTTCTTCGATGACATCCATGTTCATGGCTTCAAACTCATCTTTGACTTCTTTACGAGCCTTTTCACGGCTGATTTGTACAAAAGGAGCTAAATGAGACAAGGTGATACTTTGTCCTCCGTATTGCGAACTTGCCACCTGTGCGATAATCTGGGTCGCAATGTTACATGCGGTTGAAAAGCTGTGTGGTTTTTCAATCATGGTTTCCGAAATTACAGTTCCATTTTGTAACATATCTTCCAGGTTCACTAAGCAGCAGTTATGCATGTGCTGGGCAAAGTAGTCTGAATCATGAAAGTGAATCAATCCCTGCTCATGAGCTTCGATGATATCCTGCGGTAATAAGAAACGCTTTGTGATATCTTTAGAAACTTCGCCGGCCATGTAATCACGCTGTACGCTGTTGACCAAAGGGTTTTTGTTGGAGTTTTCCTGTTTTACTTCTTCATTATTTCTTTCCAACAAGCTTAAAATTTGCTGGTCAGTTGAGTTGGCTTTACGAACCAAGGCTCTTTCATAACGATAGGTAATATAGTTGTGTGCCACCGAATAATATTGTTCTTTCATAATGGCGGTTTCTACCATATCCTGAATTTCTTCTACACTGGGGCTTCGCTTCATGGCTTCGCACTGGGCTTCTACCTGCTTGGAAATCTTTAAAATGGTTGCCTCACTCATTTGAGAGTGAGAAGTTGCTTTGTTGGCTTTTCGAATAGCATTTTCAATCTTATGGACATCAAAAATGACTTCTTCACCGCTTCGTTTGATAACTTTCATGATGCATTCTCCTTTATCTATCCAAAAAAATAGTTGAACATTCAACTATTTTCATTAACTGTACTTCTAGTATATCGATTTTAGATAAAAAAACAAGGTCAAAATCGAGACCTTTTTGGACACCTCCTTTAGATAAAGGGAGTTTATACAAAAAAATTTTACTTCTTAAAAAGTGCAAACTGAAAAAGAAGTAGAATATAAAAATGTTCATAAAGCAAGAACATATATTCACGAAATATTGACAAAAATGATATTTAGGTGCAAAATAAGGAAGATTTTAGGAAGGGAAACGGTATGGAAAAATATGTAGAAATCAGCAGTATGGGCTATACCTTGCGCGGCATGATGCATGTACCGGAAAACAGGGATGAAAAGATTCCGTTTGTGATCTTGTTTCATGGCTTTCAAGACGATCGAAATGAGATCAACTTTGTGCATACAGAGCTTTCCAGGCGATTATGTGAAAAAGGAATCGGCTCAGTGCGGTTTGACTTTTTAGGTAGCGGAGAAAGCGATGGTTGCTTTGAAGATATTACGGTATCTCGTGAGGTACAGAATGGATTCGATATCCTGGACTATGTAGATGCATTACCTTTTGTGGATTCATCACGAATTGCCCTGCATGGTTTATCCTTAGGTGGTTGTGTTGCCAGTATGGTAGCCGGATTAAAAAAAGAAAAGGTTACGGCGTTAAGCTTATGGTGTCCGGCGCTGGATCTTGTCTATAACATGCGCGAAAAGAATCTTTGTGGACAAGATGTATCGGATATTGAAGAAAAAGGGTATGCGGATGTGGAAGGACTTCGTCTATCCGTTGATTTTTACAAAGATTGTCTGCGTATCGATCCATATGCGATTGCTTCACAATTTGATAAGCGGGTCAATCTGGTTCATGGCGATCAGGATATCACTGCTTCATGTGATGTTTCACGAAAGCTCAAAGACATGTATGGTGACCGAGCAGATTTGTTGATCGTTTCAGGAGCTGAGCATCGTTTTACTTCGGTGCCATATCGAAAAGCACGAATGGAAAGTGCCTTACGATTTTTGTGTGATGAATTAAAGAAAGGATGAGAGATATGAAAAGAGCAAGAAAAGAGCCAACGACGTTATTTGCGTTAACATCATTTTTGTTGATCATTGCGGTCTTGGTGGTTTTGATCAACCTGGGGGTAAACACGACGATTTCCATTTTTTTAGGAGCAGTCGTTGCGGTAGGCATTGCCCTGGCTTTGGGAATTTCCTGGGATGAAATTGAAAAAACGATCAAAAATGTAATTGCGGACAGTACGCCAACTTTCTTAATTGTCTTAATGGTAGGCATGTTAGTTGGGATATGGATGGCTTCGGGAACAGTTCCGGCTTTAATGTATTATGGTATGGAGCTGATTTCACCGACGATCCTGGTGCCGCTTGCTTTTATTTTGAGCGGTGTCACTTCGATTTTTACCGGGACCTCTTTTGGTTCGGTGGCCACGATGGGATTGGCGATGGTTGGTATTGCCATGACGACTGATATATCCATTCCACTTGTAGTAGGTGCTATCGTATCCGGAGCCTGGTTAGGTGATAAAATGTCGCCGTTATCGGATACGACCAATATGGCAAGTGGTGTCAGTAAGGTTCCGTTATACGATCATATCGGATCAATGATGTATACAACACTGCCGGCAGCCTTGATTGCGATCGTTTTATTTGCGATTGCCGGTTTTACCTTTGGCGCCGGATCTATGGATGCCAGTCAGTCGCAGCTGATCATGTCCACATTACAAGAGCACTTTAATATGTCATTGATCTTGATTCTTCCGGCCATTCTAGTTTTACTGGTTTCTGTATTTAAGATGCCGGCAATTTTGGGGATGGGCTTGA
The DNA here is from genome assembly GCF_052121255.1 of Faecalicoccus sp. LCP19S3_E2. NCBI lineage: Bacteria > Bacillati > Bacillota > Erysipelotrichia > Erysipelotrichales > Erysipelotrichaceae > Faecalicoccus > Faecalicoccus sp. LCP19S3_E2. The sequence continues at coordinate 68,871 of NZ_JBQKEP010000005.1, forward strand.
CCGTTATCATCAGTGCTATTTTTGCCATGGTTTTTCAAGGTGTAGGCTTTGTCGATTTGATGAATTATGCGTTTAATGGTTTTAGTATTGAAACTGGGGTTGCGATTGTCGATCCGATGTTAAATCGTGGCGGTGTCACCAGCATGATGGAATTGTTGGGTATCTTTATGATGGCTTCTGTCATGGGTGCGGTCATTACTTCGACCGGTATCCTGGATGTCATTGCGCGTAATGTATTATTGAAGTTTATCAAAAACCGCGTTGTTTTAGTGTTTACGACATTGATTTACTGTTACGTGGTGAATTTCTTGGCTGCCGGTGGACAAATTGTATCGATCATCGTTACCGAACAAACGTTTGAAGAAGCTTTTGATCGCATGGGAATCCATCGTAAGGTCTTATCAAGAACGTTGGAAGATGCCGGTACTTTAAGTGCACCGATCGTTCCCTGGGGTGTTGCGACTATTTATGTTATGAGCGTGCTCAATGTGGACGCTTCTTATATTCCCTATTGTTGGTTTATATTCCTGGTACCTGTCTTTTCCATTCTATGCTCTGTTACCGGAATCGGTATGTGGAATACGAAAGGAGAAAAGATGTGGGGCCGTCAAAAAGCCGATGCCACACCTCTTGTCAAATAAGCGTCTTAGGGCGCTTTTTTTGTGGGATTTACGATATAATAAAAGGTAGAAGGGAGGCATAGAAAATGCGTCTAAAAGAGAAATCAATCGTAGTAACAGGAGCCAGTTCCGGTATGGGAAAAGCCATTGTGGAGCGTTTTGTAAAAGAAGGAGCTTTTGTTGTGGCTGTCGCTCGAAGGAAGGAAAGGTTGGATGCTTTAAAGGAAAGTCTGGCGCAGGAAAAGGGGCAGGTGCTGGTTTTCCAGGGCGATGTATCTAAAAAAGAAGATAATGAAAAGATGATCGAACTGGCCGTTCAACATTTTGGAAAGCTGGATGTTTTGGTCAATAATGCCGGCATTATGGATGATATGTCCGGTATAGGGGATGCCACGGATGAAAAGTATGAACAGGTGATGAAGGTCAATGTATATGGACCGATGTGTGCCATGCGAAAAGCAGTGTCTGTTTTTAAGGAACAAGGTCATGGCAATATCATCAATGTGGCCAGTGTCGGTGGTATGCGAACAGCTGCCGGTGCTATTTATTGTGCCAGTAAGGCAGCTTTGTTGGCGATGACCAGAAATACCGCATTCATGTATATTCCGGATCATATTCGATGCAATGCGATTGCGCCCGGCGGTATTCAAACGGAAATTGCCAATTCCATGGGAATGCCTAATCCAAGTGGGTATGCACGAGTACAAAAGGTTTTGGCAGCAGCACCACAGCCTGGAGTGCCGGAAGATATTGCGGCTGCCGCGCTCTTTTTAGCCAGCGATGAATCACAGTATATCAATGGCGATACCTTAGTTGTTGATGGTGGATGGATTGCCGGTTAGTCCAGGCATATTACATTGAATTTAGTGATGGTTAGTGGTATATTTATGTCGATAAAATGGAGGAACAAATATGAACAAAAGACCTGTAATCTTAGTGGTTATGGACGGTGTCGGAATCAATGCCAGTGAATTTGGAAATGCCGTTGCCCTAGCAAATAAACCCACTTTAGACAAATTATGGAAAGAATGCCCTCATACGCAGTTGCGTGCTCATGGTTTGGCCGTTGGTTTGCCAAGCGATGGAGATATGGGGAACTCCGAGGTTGGTCACAATGCGATTGGATGTGGACAAATCTATTCTCAGGGTGCCAAGCTTGTCAATGAAAATATCGATACAAAAGAAATGTTTGAATCCAAAACATGGAAAGAATTAGTAGAAAATGCCAAAGGCCACACGATGCATTTCATTGGTCTTTTAAGTGATGGAAACGTACATTCTCATATCAATCACTTAAAGGCTTTGATCGAACAGGCCAAAAAAGAAGGAATTCATGAAGTTCGAGTACATGCATTATTAGATGGACGTGATGTTCCGGAAACCAGCGCATTGACGTATGTGGATGATATTGAAAACTTCATGAACGGGTTGAATGATGATACATTCCATGCCTGCATTGCCAGTGGTGGTGGACGTATGCAGATCACGATGGACCGTTACGAAGCTAACTGGGGTATGGTTGAAAAAGGATGGCATATTCACGTATTAGGTGATGGTCGTCAGTTTGAAAGTGCTGCACAAGCCATTGAAACATATCGTGAAGAATTAGGTGTGATCGACCAGGATCTGCCGGGCTTTGTCATTGCCAAAGACGGTAAGCCGGTTGGAACCATCGAAGATGGCGATAGTGTAATTCTGTTTAACTTCCGTGGTGACCGTGCTCAGGAAATTTCTTTAGCATTTGATACGGATGAAAGCTTCGATAAATTCGATCGTGTACGCAAGCCGAATGTGATGTATGCCGGTATGCTGCAATATGATGCCGATCTGGATATTCCACATAAATATCTGACAGAACCACCAAAAATCAAATATACTTTGACAGAAGAATTGTGCAAACACGGAATCAAAGAATATGCGATTTCCGAAACACAGAAATACGGACATGTAACTTACTTCTGGAATGGAAACCGTTCTGAAAAATTCGATGAAGCTTTGGAAACCTATGTGGAAATTCCTAGTGATGTCATTCCATTTGAGCAGCGTCCTTGGATGAAATCGGCCGAAATTACCGATCAGCTGATAGAAGCCATTGAAAGCCAACAGTATGATTTCTTACGTACCAACTATCCAAATGGAGATATGGTAGGACATACAGGAAGTCTTCCGGCTACGATCATTGGTGTTGAATCTGTCGATTTGGCTTTGGCTAGATTGATCAAAGCGGTTGATAAAGTTAACGGTATCTTGTTAGTGACAGCCGATCACGGAAATGCTGATGAGATGTATGACAAACCGAAAAAAGAAGGAGCGCCAATCAAGGCTAAAACTTCACATACATTGAATCGTGTACCATTCATCGTATATGGGGCCGATGTTGAATTAAAACAGGATGATTCTTTAGGATTGTCAAATATTGCCAGCACGGTAGCTGATTTCTTAGGTGTAGAACCAAACAAACACTGGAATGAATCTTTGTTGAAAAAGTAAAAAAACAATTAGAAAGGATCGAAGGAGAGCTTTGATCCTTTTTTTGCTTGCGAAGAAAAAAAGGCAGCTTATAGAAAGGATAGGTATGAAAACAATAAAAAAAGTGTGCTTTTGTCTTCTTCTGTGTCTAGGTTGTATTGGGTGTAGTCCATCAACTTCTTTAGACTTTTGGACGATTACATACGATCAAATCGAGAGATATTTGAATGAAAGCGGTAACCTAATTGACGATCCATAAATATGGAGATCAGCAGGAATGTGTTTTAAGCTTTCAAATGGATGCAAAGGATAAGCCGTATATCGTATATCGATATACAATGGAAACGGAAGCGGCATTAGGAAGAACTAAGCAAAAATCACTGGAGCTGACATCAACGGATGCCGGATTTACAAAGTATGATATGAAATATACAGAAATGATTTTAGAAGATGGTAATTTCATTTCACAGGATACTGCCAGTGGGATATTACAGGTGCAGGAAGATCAGACCTTGCGTTTTGACTCCATTCCATTGTTAAAAGAGTCTATGGAAAACTTAAATGCTATGATCGATGATATAGAAAAGACATTTGATATTGATTATACAAAAACCTCTTTTGTCAATGTACCGGCTTTAGCACAGAAAACAAATATTCCGGAAACGGAAGAAATTCCAGAGGAAACGGCCGATAATATTGCTTATTTCAGCAAGCCAGACATCAATGCCAAAGGCTTTTCTTTAGTGACTTGTCTTGAAATTAATAAAGCAAATCCTGGTAGTGCCGTATTTTCAGAGTTTAATGTGGAAAGACAAAGTGATGAGTTTTCATACAATATTTCTTTAGAAAAACAATCTCAGGAAAACTGTTATGCACTTGTATTTCCTTTTGATTCAGATTTTTCATATATCGCTTATATTGATGAAACACAAGCCTATTTGTATGATGCATCATTTACTGTGAAAAAAATGGTACAGGATGTTGCGCAAGGTGGAAGTCAGGCAGTGTTTGTTTTATCAACGGAAAATGAAAGTTATAAAGAATGATAAGAAAATTAAGATTATATAACCTAAAAAGGCACATCGTGCCTTTTTAGTGTGTAGATAGTTTTAAAACATTATCTAAGCTAAGCCCTGTGATATCGGCAATAAGATTATGTTGAAAACCTTTAGCTAACATGTTTAATGCGATTTCTGTTGTGCCTTTTTCAATATATTCCTGTTTGAGTTTTTCTACAGCTTTGCACATATTGATACTTCCTTTCTGACTGTGTGTTTTTATAAATTTTTCATCAAACTCGACAAATACATTGGCATGATAAAGTATATCTTCTTCTATCTCCTGCAGTAATGCATCCTGATACAGATCGTCTCATCTTTCTTGATAGGTATATTGTATGATACGAAAGAACTTCTGTAAATAAAGACACATAAAATCGATAGGATCACTGTTGATGTCAAACAACTTCATCTCATAATCAGGAATTTCATCTTTGTTCCAGTCGCTTTTGTGTATGCACTCATACAATCTCTTACGATGTTCCCATCTTGATTCGCCCATGTAAAGGGTCAGGGAATATACCGGAGTTTGGTATCAATCTTGATCTGTTGACGGATACCGGTATACTTGTAGTTTAAGATGCGAACAGGCATGTAGGGATCCTTCTTTCTCTGAAATTCAGGATGGAGAAAGAACTTGTCATCATAAAACATCAATAAATCATTTTCCTTACGAAAACCAAGATCATGATGCGTTTCCTTGTCGTAGAGCGAAAGCTTGTCTGGATTCAGAAGTAAATCCTTCTTAAAATAGACGAAAGAAAACAAATCGGCAAAATACTGTTTATGGGAAAGGACTTCCTTTAAACAGAGATCATAGGGATTCATTGTCAAAATATCACCTTCTTTTCTTTTTATAAATGAATCCTGTATCAGCACTATTTCTATTCCGGAAAAAAATAAGTACTACTATTTAATACGATAAAAAATCAAAAAACTATCAAAAGCACTTTAATTTTTTTTTGATTTTAATGTATGAGTCAAAAGAATTAAAATATGTGAATAAATTGAAAAGAATTGTACATTCAGTAGATCATCAAGATTTCCATAAAAAGATGATTCCCTCTTTTTTGTGTGATAAAATCAGAGATAAAAAGATAAGGGGGAATCTATCTCATAGAATTTACAGAATTGACGAAGGAAGAATTTGATGCGTTTGCCATTACACATCCGTTATGTAATTTCTGGCAGACATCCAATATGGCACAAATGCGGGAAGCCAAAGGTTTTTCAACGTATTATGTCGGTATCAAAGATGAAAGTGGGAAAATTATTGCCGGCTCGATGTTATCGGTGCTTCCTATCTTTATGAATGGAACATTGGTACAGGCATTACGAGGACCATTGTTGGATTATAAGGACGAAGAACAGGTCACTTTTTTTCATGAGCATTTAATCGCATTTTTAAAGAAGAAAAACTGTATCTACCTGCATATTGATCCCTATGTACCTTATGTACCACATGATTTAGATGGTAATGTAGTGGAAGGGGATTTTGACAATCGGGATGTAGTGTCCTTGTTGAAAAAATTGGGGTATCGTCATGAAGGTTTTACGCGAGGTATAGATTTAAGCCGAGAGCCACGATGAATTTATACCATTCCTTTAAAAGGAAAAACACCAGAGAACTGATGAAGCAGTTTTGAAAAAAAACGGTTCGAAGTATCAAGAAAGCACAGAAATATAATGTACAGGTTCATGAGCTTTCACGTGATCAAATCGAAATTTATGAAAAAGTATTAAAACAGACTGGGAAGCGGCGAGGCTTTCAGGGAAGAGATGATGAATATCATCATCGCTTGTATGATGCGTTTCATGATGCAGGTTATGTGAAGTTTTTGAATGCGACAATCAATTTAGATGATTATAAAAAGGATTTGATGGACGATCTTCAAAAACAGGAAGCTATTGTCGAAACATCAAAAAAGCGCTTAGAAAAACAGGAAAGTCCTAAGATTCAAAAGAAGATGGATTTGGCCCAAGAACAAGTGGATCAGTTGCATAAAAAACTGGAGGAAGCCAATCAAATGATTCAGGAAGACGGTCAGGTCTTAGATCTTGCCAGTGGCATCTTCTTTACTTATGGAAAAGAAGTGTTGTGTCTGATGAGTGGTGTGTATGAAAAGTATATGCGATTTGCGGCTCCTTATGCGATGCATTGGAAAATGATGAATTATTGCATAGAGCATGGTATGGAGAGATACAATTTATATGGAACCAGCGGTATTTTCGATGAAAGTGCTCCGGATTATGGTGTGTATTTGTTCAAAAAAGGGTTCCAGGGCGAAGTCGTAGAACTGATTGGTGACTTTGAGTATATCGTAGATACGAAGAAATATAAGATCTGTAACACACTAAGAAAAATCAAGCATAGTTTACGGAAATAAGGTATAAGTTTACAGGATTTTTACTTTAGCCCTCTTGTGTTTATGATAAAATGAAAAAGAATTTCAGCAGGAAGAGGGGAATGTAAAATGATTCGCATATGTATCGTAGAAGATGATGAAAGTATTCGACAGTTATTAAAATTAACGTTAGAGAATTTTCAGTATGAAATCGTAGATTTTGATAATGGAGCGGATGCACATGAATATTTATTGAATCATAAAGTGGACCTTGCGATATTGGATTTGATGTTGCCGCGTATGAACGGATATGAGATCTTAAAGCAGATGCGTCAAAAGAAGCTCAATAAAGAAACGCCGGTCATTATTTTAAGTGCTAAAGATCAGGAAGTAGATAAGATTATGGGACTTGATCTGGGAGCCGATGATTATATGACCAAGCCGTTTAGTGTTTTGGAGCTGGCTGCGCGTATTCGAACTCTGCTTAGAAGAACGAAAAAAGAATCGGATACGATCGAGCAGGGAATCTTGCGAATTGATGTTGATCAGCGTATCGTGCATGTGCAGGATCAGGTTGTTGAACTGACGTTCAAAGAATTTGAACTTTTAAAATATCTGGCTTCCAATGCGGGCCGAGCCATATCACGTGAGGAATTGTTGAATCAGGTATGGGGCTATGATTTTGTGGGTGAAACTAGAACATTGGATGTGCATATTAACTCACTGCGAAAGAAATTAGGTCCTATTGGAAGAAATTATATCAAGTCTGTTCGCCAGTTAGGTTATCGTTTTAGTACGGGTGATTCCAATGCGTAAGAAGATCATCCGTTCTTTTATGATAACTTTTTTAATCTCTTTTCTATTGGGATTTAGTGTATTATATGCGGTCTTATACATGGTCTTTCTGGAGAATCAGCGCAGTGAGCAGTTTCATGAACTGCAGATCATCGAGAAGATGGGGGAGGACGATCAGGAAGGCGTTGGAAAATATCTGATGGAAAATGATTCGCGTCTAACGATCATCCGGACAGATGGAACGGTCATATATGATAATGCGGTGTCAAAAATTGATGAAAACCATCTGCAAAGAGAAGAGGTTGGACAGGCGCTGGATACGGGTAAGGGAAGTGCCATTCGTAAGTCAGATACGACCAAACAAAATTATTTATATACGGCAGTTTTTGATGAAGAAGATGCCAAGGTCATTCGTCTTGCGATTCCTTTTCAGGGAATATCACAATCCTGGATGGTTTTGATGCCAAGTTTTTTAGTTGCGTTTCTTATCGCTCTATCGACAGTCTGGTTCATTTCTAAAAAAATGGCAACTTCGATCGTTTTGCCATTACAAAAGATATCACAGACTATATGGACAACTCGAATCGGCAAGGAAAAAATACATTTTGAAGAATATAATTATCCGGAGCTAAGTGAGATCACGGTTGCGATTGAATCGATGAATGAAGAAATCGGTGAAAACTTAAATCAGCTGGAGAAACAAAAACAGATTCGGCAGGAGTTTTTTTCCAATGCTTCGCACGAATTAAAAACTCCTTTGACATCGATCATGGGTTATACAGAACTTCTTCGAACACATACGATCACAGATCCTAAACAGGTCGATCGATGCTTGGAGCATGTCGCAAGAGAAGGTAAGCACATGACGCAGCTGGTAAATGATATCCTGATGGTTTCCAAACTGGAAAGTGAAGAATACAGAGCACCATTCAGTCATATCTCGGTTCGGGAAGTGTTGGATGGCCTTCTGGAGAGATTTAAAGTTCAGCAGGAAAAAATGAATTTAAATATTGTCGTAGATTGTCAGGATCTGTATGTTTATGCCAATAAAGGTCATATAGAGGGCGTTTTTGAAAATTTGATCAGCAATGCCATAAAATATAATGTGTATGATGGAACGGTGTCAATTTCCTGCTACGCATCAGGAAAAAATATGATTTTAAAAGTACAGGATACAGGTATCGGTATTCCGCAGGAAGATCAGGAAAAAGTGTTCCAGCGTTTTTATCGTGTGGATAAACAACGTTCCAAAGTGATTTCCGGAACAGGATTAGGGCTTTCAATCGTCAAGCATATTGTGCATTTCTATAAGGGGTCGATCGAACTGGAAAGTAAAGAACAAAAAGGAACAACGATCACGTTGTCCCTTCCAATTTTAGTACATACGATTCCGGAAGATTAAACCTTTGATACCGGTCGTAATGCGAAATAAAGTATAATGTAGCGTAATAGATCCACTAAGATAAAGAGGATGAAAACGCGGATCGGGTATTCTCCCGATGTGATATAACCGATAAAACGCGGAAGAAAAGCGGCTATAGAGATTCCTTCGGCAAGTAAACAGCCAAGCAAGATCTTTTTAGAAGCCGGATGGTTGTAGTACATAAAGAAAATTGGTATGGTCCAGATGACGGCACTGACGATACAAAGTATAAAGATGTCTTTTGTCGCAAATACGGTTTTCAGATCATTACTGACAAAAAAACTGGAGAAAATCTGTACCAGGATCGGAAAGACCATCAAGCTGGCGTAAACCGCAATTCCCAGTCGAATTGAAATCTGCGGCAGAGTATAAGGCTCTTTTTCTTCGTACTCCTCTTCCTCTATTTCTTCTTCCGGATTATGATAGATAGAGCGAATGGGTTCAAAGATTTCTTCTTCCTGTTCATCGTATTCGTCATCTTCAATTTCAATTATATAGTCAAAGAAGACCTTGGCCCAACGGTTCTGTTTAAGATAACTGCCTAATGTAGAAAGAAAAATCAGTTTTACCAGCATGCATCCAATCAGTGCTCCATAGACCAGAATACTGGAAAGATCATTGATCAGATAGTAGCCGGGAACCATCAATAAAGCAATTTCAAAAACATAACAGATCCAGTAGAAAATGCGAAAAACCTTATATCCTCCGGATAACATTAAAAACAGGATCAAGTAGAGAATGAGCTGTCCTGCCGCCAATACGATAAGCAGTGTATTGGATAGTTGGCTTTCCTGGATTGCAAAGAGATCCATATGCAGCAAGGCCCATACACCTATAAAATATAGAAGCAAGAGTAAATAAGAAACCCACAGACGTATCAGAACACGTGTTTTTGCTTTTTTATAAATCGTTGCATCATCTTGTTGATAATTGATCTTTTCCATGTTAAATGTATTATATGAAAAGGAGATTAGAATGTCAAAAACTGTAACTATTGAACGAATTGTAGGAAGATCCCATCTGGCCTCTGAGATGAAAAGTGGATCTTTAGATGTATTGGCGACGCCACAGATGATCGCATGGATGGAAGAAGCCAGCTGTCAGGTATTGGATCTGGAAGAAGGCATGACCAGTGTTGGGACCCTGATGCAGGTAAGCCATGATAAAGCCAGCCCGCTGGGGGCAAAAATTCGCATTGTTTCTACATTAACAGAGCAGGATGGAAGAAAGCTTAAGTTTCATGTAGAAGCGTGTCAAGGGGATGCTTGTATCGGAAAAGGCGAACATGAGCGCTTTATTGTACAGGCTGAAAAATTCCTGAAAAAAACATATGGTCAATAAAAGACTGTAAAACTCACAAAAAGCTTACACCTGATCATGAAACAGTGTGTAAGTTTTTTTATATGCATGAAAGCTGTTCTTATATTTTATTCTCTAATCTTTATCTAACATCTAAAATTTGGTTGCATCAATACATAAATGACAAAAAAAGATTTTTCGATTTAGTCTATTTATGGATAGATTCTTATTTTTTAAGCGGGATTCAATGGGTTACACTTGCAACTGCGACAAATCTAAGTAAAATATTTTTTGAGATGAGAAAAAGTTAGCGGGAGGAATGATTGTGTATAACGTTCGTAAAGTTCAAGAAGATTTGATTTGGGTGGGAGCCAGTGATCACCGCTTAAATCTGTTTGAAAATATCCATCCGATTCCACGTGGAGTTTCTTATAACTCTTATGTGCTGTTGGATGAAAAGAATGTATTGTTTGATACAGTGGACTGGTCTGTATGCGGACAGTTTTTGGAAAATCTGAAGCATGTATTAGATGGAAAAAAACTGGATGTGATCGTCATCCATCATGTAGAACCGGATCATTTGGCGAGCCTGGAAGAGGTCATGCTTCGTTATCCGGAAGCTAGGATCTATGCTACCGCAAAAGCGATTACGATGATGGAACAGTTTGGCTTTGCGGTGGAAGGAAAAACACAGGCTGTAAAAGAAGGCGATACACTAGAGCTGGGAAAACATACATTAACTTTTGTGATGGCCCCTATGGTGCATTGGCCGGAAGTTATGGTCAGCTATGATTCATATGGAAAAACGTTGTTCTCGGCAGATGCCTTTGGTACATTCGGTGCATTAGACGGTAAGCTTTTCAATGATGAAGTGGATTTTGACAGAGACTGGATCGATGATGCTCGTCGTTATTTCACAAATATCGTTGGCAAATATGGTGTACAGACCATGAATCTTTTAAAGAAGGCCAGCCAGTTAGATATTGAAATGATCTGTCCACTGCATGGACCGGTTTGGAGAAATAATTTCTCTTATATCATTGAAAAACATCAGCTTTGGGCTACATACACACCGGAAGTTAAGGGCGTTATGATCGCTTATGCATCGGTTTATGGTCATACAGAAAGTGCTGCGCAGGCTTTAGCTTCCAAGCTGGTACAGACAGGAATCAAAGATGTTGTGGTTTACGATGTATCGAATACAGATCCATCCTATTTAGTTTCAGAAGCATTTAAATATTCGCACATTGTATTAGCTTCCAGTACATACAATGCTTGTGTATTCCCTAAGATGCAGGACTTCCTGGAACATTTAAAAATGTTGAACTTCCAGAATCGTACCATCGCAATTATGGAGAATGGCTCCTGGGCCAGCATGTCCGGAAATCTTATGCGAAAAATGTTAGAAGCAATGAAGAATATGAACGTTTTAGACAGTACGGTAAAAATCAACAGTTCTTTGCATACAGAAGAACCATTGGATGCATTGACAGAGGCAATCAAACAATCTATGTAAGAGGCTTGATGCCTCTTTTTTTGTTTGAGATTCATTTTGGGGAAGAATAAGACAACTGTGTATTGTCAAAGAAGGTACGAATATAAAACTAAAGCAAATTAATACAGATGCATATGAAACTTGGATCGAACAATTTGAGAACAGAAATTTTCTACAATCCAGTTATGAAGGAGAAAAGATAAAAAAAGATGGCTGGGATGTACGATATCTGGCCGGTATGGAAGAAAATACGATTCAAGTCTGTGCCATGGTTGCGATCAAACCTCTAATGAAGCTGTTTTGCTATGCCTATATTCCCAGAGGGCCTTTTTATACAAACAAGGAGAATCTCAAAGAATACTATAGATTACTGCAGAACTTGAAAAAAGAAAAATGTGTGTATTTGGAAACGGATCCCTATATTCCTTTGCGACAAAGAGATGAAAACGGACAGATCGTTGAAGGCGGATGGAATCATCAGGATGTTGTAGATCTTTATCAAGAAATGGGATTTGCGCATCTTCCACTAACGCAAGGATATGATATGACAAGACAGTGTCGCTGGATGTCAATCTTACATTTAGAAGGCCAAACAAAGGAACAAGTATTCAAGGCTTTTCCTTCCAAGACCAGACAAGATATCAAAAATGCCTTGAAGTATAATATCAAAGTACGAAAACTGGAAAAAGATGAGCTTTCCATTCTGCACGACCTGGTCAGTATGACCGGAGAGAGAAGACACTTTTCTTCTTTATCTCTGGAATATTATCAGGAACAATATGAATATTTTAAGGATAAGGCCCAGGCGTATTATGCTTATCTGGATATTGACGCATATGTAGAAAACATTCAACAAAGCATAGATAAAGAAAAACAGGTAATTGAACAGGCTAAATAGAGACTGCAGGAAAATCCTCATTCTAAAAATTCACAGAATCGTTTGCACACCGCTACTTTACATTTAGAATCTTTGTATAAACGCCAGGAAGAGGCTGTACTTTTACAGAAAGAACATGGACATGAATTAGGATTGGCGGCAGCTATGTACATTTTTTATGGAAAAGAAGTGGTATATTTGATGAGTGGCTCCAATGATGCTTATAAGAAGTTTAAAGCGCCTTATGCTGTGCAGTGGACAATGATCCAAAAGGCAATTGAAGAAGGTTATACAGAGTATAATTTTTACGGCATCAGTGGATTGTTTGAACCGGATCAGGAAGGCTATGGGGTCTTTGATTTTAAACGAGGCTTCGATGCGGTCGTAGTCGAACTGGTAGGAAACTTTATTTTACCATTGCATACGATGCTTTTTAATGTATATAAGAAAAAGAATCATTTGGATATTTAAAAGGACAGATTGCTCTGTCCTTATTTTTGTATGGCACTGTCAATGTAGCCGGCTTTGTTGCTGTCTAAGTCTTCCGGATTTCCAAAGCCATACCAGACCATGTATCCTTCATAACCGGAATCGTTGATTCCTTTGATCTGGGCTTTGATCTGATCTGGTGTTAAGTCTCCATACGCCTGTATCCAGGAACGATAGACAGGTGGATTCTCCAACTCTTTCATTTCTTTGGCTGCCAGACGAGTATATTCTTCCAATACTTTTCCAGGATCACTGCCAGGATCCTCGATTCCCATCGCTCCGGCAGAGAAATGATCGGAATAAGGCATCGGGCAGATCACATCAACACTGTTGGCAATCGCAAGATAAAACTGTCCGATATCCTGATCATCCTGTGCGACCAAAGGCCAGGCGAAGACATCGGCAGCCACATAGACATGATAGGGCTCCAGTTCTTCCTTGGCATACTGTAAAAAGCCTTGTAAGGCAGCAGTCTTACTTTCATCATAGGTGTTTTTTAAATCAATGGAATCCATGCTTGCACTCAATCCATCCGGAAAGCGAACGTAGTCAAATTGAATTTCGTTAACACCGCAATCCGCCACTTCTTTGGCAATGGCTACATTGTACATCCAGGCTTTACGAGAATATGCACTTGGCCAATATTCATCGTTGTGAACAATGAGATTTCCGCTGTTGTCGGTAATGGATTCTTTACTGTTTTGTAAGGCAAATATTTGATCCTTAAAGGTTACGATACGACCAATAATGTAATAACCCTGATCCTGGAATTCCTTAATGAGATCTTTTAATTCATCCATAGAAGCTAATACATTGGATTTTGCCTGCTTTGGATCGTTTAAATATTCATCTGCCGCTTTTGAATCATACCACAGGTAGCCGGCATCTCCTTTTAATTCCACAACATAGGCATTGACACCGGTTTCTTTATTCAAATTTAAATAATATTCTTTATTCTGGATCATATTCTCTAATGAGATGTGAACCGCATTGCAGTTGGTCAATAATGAATTGTCTTCATACTTGGCAGTTTGCGTGGGCTTATAATCGATTTGATCGATATAGGCATCTTTAGAGTATCCTTCACCATAATATTCATCCCAATAGATTGAATATGTTATATCTGTATTCCAGTTTTTTGTAGCCAGATCTTTATCGGTTTCTACGTATTTTCCGTTCAACCAATATTTCTTTCCGTCTTTTTCGATTTGATACCATCGAATTTCTCCGGTCGTTTGATCAAGATCGTCAAGATCAACCTTTGCGACCTGGACACTTTCTCCTTTTTTTACGATTTCATCGCATAAAGGACCATCTTTTTTCTCACGCAGATTGATCAATCGTCTAGGATAGACAGTATCGATCTGGATGCATTCCTCCAATGTGTTTTTTAAATAACGGTTATCCAGGGAGATTTGCATGCCTTCATACTGGAAAGTAGATTCCTTTTCTTTTTTCTCGGACAGGCGAACCGCTGTACCGCGAGGAATTCTGAATTTCTTTTCGGCAGCTTCTCCGTCAACGATATAAGGTACGCTGACTTGCAGCGTGTTTTCTTTGCTGTAGATATAGCGGATAGGATGGATCGCATTATAGAGGCCTGAGGAAATCGCTGTGATACAGGATACCAAAAAAACAGCGGCAATCAATGCTCCACCGATCCGAATCAGGGCACCGGCTCTAAGTTTTCTCTTTTTCATCAGAAGAACAATATCATAATTGGTAAAAAAAAGTCAATTTTGGTCCAAAATCCACAACTTATCCCCACTTTTTGATGGAAATATACGATAAAGTCTGCCCGATCAAGGCGCCACATGTATCAATCATGACATCGGTAAACTGCGCAGATCGTCCGGCGATAAAAAACTGATGAAATTCATCGCTGCAGGCATAGAGAAAACAAAGCATTAGACTCAATCCAAAAGCCCATTTGGAATGAGGTTCTTTAAAAGAGCGATATACACAAAAGCCTAAAACCATATAAATGGTAAAATGAGCCAGCTTGCGAATCAAGAAACGGGCTGTATCTTCCTGCAGAAATGGAAGCAGGAATAAAAAGGAATCGCTTTGCAGGGTAGATTGACTGGCATTTCTGCCGGAAAACCAGAAGATCAATAAGGCAATTGCCAAACTGGCCCATCGCCATTTAATGTGCTTTGACATGTTGAAGAAGCAGCAGATTTCGGGCTTTTAAATAATCGCTGTCGCAAAAACGATTGATGGTTTTGATTGTATGAAACTCAAAGTATTTTTGAAGATCGGCATCATCAATGATGATATAGGAATCGATATGATGTTTATCAATATATTCCTGTATGACTTGAAAACGAGGTGTGGATTTTCGCGTTGTGCCGATAAATGCCTGTTCCAGATGCAGGATCTTAAAAAGATAATAAAGCTCATGCTTAGAATAAATTAATCGCCAGGAGCTTGTTAAAACGATACGGGCATCAAATTCATCCACCAGCTTCTTTAAAAGGGTGCAGGCATTTTGATCAAAGCCATAATAAACAAGGTTGGTAAAATAAATATTCAATTTTAAAAATTCAGGATCATGATAGAGTTTGGCCAGTTCTTGATTTAAATGATGATCAAGAGCAGAACTGTTACTGGTTTTTAAGGGATGTAATACTCCGTCAATGTCCAAAAAGATAATAGGATGCATAGACTCCTCCTGTCCTTATTGTACAAAATACAAAAGTCAGGGGCAAGATATGATACAATGAAAGACAAAAGGAGGCTTCCTTATGGTGCGCCAGTTCGGTGCAGTTGATATAGTTGGGTGAAACTCCCAACCTGGTAACTCTTGGAGCAAAGAGGCCAGTATCCAGTCCTTGGGCATTGTATCGTGAGGTACAGTGTTAAGCGTAGGAAGGAAAGACTTAGAGCCCTAAAGCGAAAGCCTGGAGCCATCTAGCGTCGTTAGTCCTGACAAAGTGGTGGGTGATGCTTTCATAAGAGCCGCAACCAACATAGGTTGAATCGTTAAGCCAGATTCAACCGGACACCACCGGCGTTTTAAAGCAGGGCGAGAAGTCAAGGTATCAACTGCATACCTGGGAGGTCTTACAGTTTCCGATAAACACGGTACTGTTGTTACAAGTGCCAAAACCACAAGAACAACGGGAAGAACTGTAAGAAGTCCGATGAGGTCATAGTAGTGATGAAGTGTATGAAAGTACATGGAGCGAAGGACCGAAACACAGTTACGTTTCTTGAAGGGACACATGTTGAAACACTGGAGGTTATAAAGACATGGAAACAAAACGACAAGATATAAGAACATTGTCAAAAAGATACCCTAAACTGGAAACGTTGATGAATCAAGTCGACAAAGAGTCTTTAATAAGACAACACCGACTACAGAAGAGAAACAAAGCTTCTGGAATATACAAGGTAACCAAGGAAGAGTATGAAGAAAATCTAGAAGAGAACATAGATAATCTAATAAACAAACTCAAAAGTTTTAAATATAGACCACAACCTGTAAGACGAGTAGAAATCGATAAGGGAAATGGAAAGAAACGACCTTTGGGAATACCAGTCTATGAGGATAGGCTTGTTCAGGGAGCCATGGCAGAAATACTCAAAGAAGTCTATGAGCCCAGATTTATGGACTGTTCGTATGGATTCAGACCAAATCGAAAAGCACATGATGCGATCAAAGTCATCAATGATACGATTATGCACAAGAAAGTAAATTACATACTGGATTGTGACATAAAAGGATTCTTTGATAACGTGAATCACGAATGGCTCATGAAATTCTTGCGAAATGATATTGCGGACCCAAACTACCTGAGATATATCGCAAGAATGCTTAAATCGGGAGTCATGATAGAAGGAAGAGTTGAGGATAACAGTGTAGGAACACCACAGGGAGGACTGATAAGTCCAATACTTGCCAATGTGTATCTACATTATGTACTGGATTTATGGTTTGAAAAGTGCATCAAGAAACAACTCTATGGAGAAGCGTATCTGGTAAGATATGCCGATGATTTTCTAATCATGTTTCAATATGAAAGGGATGCGCACAGAGTATATGAAGCTATTGCGAAAAGAATGGAAAAGTTTGGATTGGAATTATCCAAAGAAAAGACACAGATACTTCCATTTGAAAGAAACTGCGCCACACGGGAAACTTTTGATTTTCTGGGATTTACCCATTTTAATGGAAAGACAAGAAATGGGTATTATACAGTGGGACATAAAATCAGTCGCAAAAAGAAGAAGCAGTTTAAGTCGAATCTAAAGAAATGGGTGAAAGAAAATCGAAATCTTCCATTTGATGAATTCATGAAGACACTGAATAAAAAGATAACTGGAAGTATCAACTACTACAGTTTAAACGGAATGATGCGTGAGATAAAGGGGTTATGCCGACATGCGATGTACGTAACATTCAAGTGGTTAAATCGAAGAAGTCAGAGGAAGAGTTTTCAATTGGACACATTTTATAAGATATGGCAGGAAAGAATTGTACACCCGCATATTCATGTGAATATATGGAATAGTACAGGTGTGACTTATAACTGAAATGTTTGAAAGTAACAGTGGGGAGCCGTATGCGGGAAAACTGCACGTACGGTTCTTAGAGGAGTTAATCTCCAATTGTTTATTATAGAGAGAGGAGTTAAATTTACCTATGAAACAAAAAGTTGTTCTGGTCACCGGTATGTCAGGTGCCGGAAAATCCAGTGCCATGAATGCTTTGGAAGATATGGGATATTATTGTATCGATAACTTTCCAAAAGAGCTTTTACCAAATTTAGAAACATTACTGGAAAAAGAAGATCATTATCAGTATGTTGCGTTATCTGTTAGTGCCATCGATTATTTAGATTTTGTAACGTATTTTAAAAATATGCCGGAACCTGTATCTATCGTTTTTCTGGATTGCAGTGATGAAGAACTGCTGCTTCGTTATCGTTTTACCCGACGACATCATCCGATGATTGCCATAGGCAAAGCGACAACAATCGAAGAAGCTATCGAAATGGAAAGAGATTTATTTGATCATTTACAAGATAGTGCTCCGGATATGATCCATATTGATACGACAAAGATCACACCGACATCTTTGGCTAGTCGCATTCGTCATCGCTTTAAGATGCAGGAAAAAAGTCAGTTTACCTTGACGTTTCAATCGTTTGGCTTTAAACATGGTGTTCCTTTAGATGCAGATATGGTCATCGATGTACGCTTTTTGCCCAACCCGTTTTATGAACCCGAGTTGCGGGATAAGACCGGTAATCAAAAAGAAGTCTATAACTATGTCATGGAGAAGCCGGAAACTCAGGATTTTATCGTTCGGTTAAAAAATTACACAGATTTTGTTTTTGAAAGCTATGATCACCAAAATAAAAACCATATGATCGTTGCGATAGGCTGTACCGGTGGACAGCATCGTTCCGTATCCATATGTAACTGGTTATATGATATATATAAGGATACGTATCGTTGTTTTAAATCCCATCGGGATATAGGAGTGGATGAAGAATGAAAAATATCGTAGTCATTGGTGGTGGAACCGGACTTTCCAGCATGCTTATGGGAATGAAAAGTATTCAGAATGCCAATATTACCGCTATTGTAACGGTGGCGGATGATGGCGGAAGTACCGGTCGTATCCGAGATATTTATAATGTACCGGCAGTCGGGGATATCCGTCATGTGCTCTGTGCCATGGCACAGGATGATGAAAATCATTTGTTCAGCGATCTGATGAATTATCGCTTTGAAGGCGATAAAGATATCGGCGGTCATAACCTGGGAAACTTGATCTTTTTAGCTTTGATGAATCTGACGGGTTCTTTTATTGGTGCCATTCAGGCCATCAGCAAGGTTTTGAAGGTTAAAGGAACGATCGTACCCAGTACACTGGATATTGTAACCTTGTATGCGATGATGAAGGATGGAACGCTGGTCCGGGGAGAAAAAAACATTCCTACATTGGATAACAGTATCGATCACGTGTTTTATCAAAAGAAAGTCACTCCGTATTTGCCGGCCATTCAAGCCATTGAAAATGCGGATATTCTAATTTACGGGATTGGTTCGCTATATACATCGATCATGCCCAATTTGATCATAAAAGAGATTTCAGAAGCAATTCAAAGAACGACATGTCCGCATATTTATTTCTGTAATGCGATGTCACAGCCTGGAGAAACGGATAACTACAGCATGGAAGATCACATCCGTGCTATTGAAAAACATGCGTTTAAAAATCCGGTGGATCTTGTCGTGGTTGATCAAAGTTATATCCCACAATCCATTCTGGATAAGTATGCTCATATGAACTCATATCCGATTCAGGTGCAGGAAAAGGAGCATTCGTATCAGATTTTAAAACGAAACATGATTTATTTTGATGAAAAGGGACATATTCGTCATGATCCCAAAGCCGTTCGGGAAGTCGTAGAAGAAATTTTAAAGGCTCTTTAGAATACAATTAAAAATCTCATGGTATAATAACTAGCGCAAAAAAGGAGGTTTGGCATGTCATTTACAAGCGAGGTAAAAAAACAGATCTGTGATGATGTACTGGATACAAGTGCTGCCAAAGCACAGCTTTGTGCTCTGTTACAAATGCGGGCCTCTTTGCATATGAACTGGCAGGGGATGTACTTATCGTTTCAAACCGAAAATGCGACGATTGCCAAGCATGTCTTTCAAAGAATGAAAGAGTTGTATCAGGTGGATCCTCGTCTTTCTGTTCTGAGAAAAATGCAGTTAAAAAAGAACAATGTCTATCGTATTCAAGTCTATGACAAGGCGCAGACAATTCTCTCGGATCTAAAGATTTTGACGGAAAGTGGCCTGCATTTTGCACCACCGATCCAATATACACGTTCAGAGAAAAACGCTCGTGCCTATCTTCAGGGATGTTTTTTAGCCGGTGGCAGCATCAACGATCCTAAAACGACAAATTATCATTGTGAGATCAGTACACATGAAGAACAGATGGCCCAAAGCATACAAAAGATGATGCAGCGATTTTATTTGCCGGCCAAGACCATACGCCGAAAGAATGCGTATATCGTCTATCTAAAAGCCGGTGACAAGATTGCCGATTTCTTAAAACTCTGTAACGCATCCCAGGCTTTGTTTGACTTTGAGGATTCACGAATTCAGCGTGATTTCTACAACAATTTAAAGCGTTTGGATAATTGCGAGCTGGCCAATGAAATGAAGGCGTTAAAAGCAGGAAAAAAACAGTTGGATTATATATATGCATTGGAACAAAATGAGAATAAGGTTGAGATTTCTTCCAAGATACGGCATGTGATGGAAATACGGAAGAAGTTCCCGGAAGCCAGCATGAATGAGCTGTGTGAACAATGTTATCTGGCGTATGGTGAGATCATTTCCAAATCGGGGATGAAGCATCGTCTGGGAAAAATCAAAGAAATGGCAAAGCCGTTTTTGGAGGATGCAGATGCGTAAACTAGGATGGATTATGATGTGTCTGTTGGTATTGACGGGTTGTTCTGGTCCCGCACTGCAAAGACAGACATTTACGGTTGAATTAGGGCAGGATATTTATGCCAATGCGGCCTTATATATTAAGAATGCGCAAAATTATCCAACGGATGACTGGGAAGTGGAGGCCAAAAGCTCCGGTGTTGTGAAGGCACAAAATCGTTTTACTTCCGAGAATATGGATTATCTGGTGGTTGGAGTGTATGATTTTGTGATCCATGCGGGAAATCGGGATATCGATTTTTCCATTTCCGTAAAAGATACGCAACCGCCAACGATATTATCCTGTCCGACAGAAATCGATATTTCGGCAGGACAAAGCATAGATTGGTCGGCTTATATCAAAGCCAGTGATTTAAGTGGAGTTTCATTTTCAACGACATCGGATTTTAATGCTTCAGCTGCCGGATCGCAGGATGTATCAGTACGCGTATCCGATCGTTTTGGCAATGCGGTAACACGAGAAGTCCATGTCAATGTAACATAAGGAGATAGAGATGTATTTAGAAATGTTTTTAGGATTGGTAATTCCTTTTTTGGGAACGATGTTGGGAGCAGCGGTCGTTTTCTTCTTAAAAAAAGGTGTGCCGCCACTGGTTGAAAAATTTATGCTTGGCTTTGCGGCAGGTGTTATGATCGCAGCCAGTGTCTTCAGCTTATTATTGCCGGCGATGGAAGAAGTCGAACGTTTACATCAAAACAGCTGGCTGGTGACATCTGTTGGCTTTTTGTTGGGAATCTTCTTTTTATTGGTGTTAGATGAAGTAATACCGCATATACATGTAGATTCGGATCAGGAAGAAGGAATCCATACTTCCTGGAAGAAAACTACAAAGCTATTCTTTGCGATGACATTGCATAATATTCCCGAAGGGATGTCATTAGGCATCGTTTTTGCCGGATTATACAGTGCCAATACGGCCTTGACCATTGAAGGGGCTTTGGCACTTTCTATGGGAATTGCCATTCAAAACTTTCCGGAAGGAGCCGTTATATCTTTGCCGTTACATTCACAGGGAATGTCCAGGATGAAATCATTTCTTTTAGGAACCGCTTCGGGCATCGTAGAACCGATTGGTGCGTTTTTGACGATCTTGTTTTCGGCGGTCTTGCAGCCGGTTTTGCCCTGGTTGTTAGCGTTTGCGGCCGGAGCTATGGTCTATGTCTGTGTAGAGGAGCTGATTCCGCAATCCCAGCACGGGCAGCATTCGAATATTGCCACGATTGCCTTTGCGATTGGTTTTGCCTGCATGATGATCCTGGATACGGCTTTGGGGTAGAATATGAAACTGACAAAAGCCGATCGTATCTTGATCGTGATCTTGATGTTGATATCCCTTTCAAGCCTTTTCTTTTTATTGGGACATACGACACAAGCCAACAGGGCGGATGTGTATGTCAAGGAAGAAAAGGTTTTATCAATTGACTTAAATCAGGATGGACAATATAGCGTAGAGGGAACCAATGGCAAAGTCAACATCGAAGTAAAAGACCATGCGGTACGTGTAACACAGGAAAACAGTCCGCATCATCTTTGTTCTAAACAAGGCTTTGTTTCGGATTCAAATGTGCCGATCGTATGCCTGCCCAATGAGACAGTCATTCAAATCGAAGGTGACACAAAGGAAGACACGGTGATACAATGAAAACAGAAAAAATTGTAGAGTTATCCTTTTTGTGTGCTATTGGGATTGTTTTACAGATACTGGAAAGCTTTTTGCCTACCTCCTGGATCATTCCCGGATTCAAGATCGGGTTTGCCAATATCACGGCTTTGTTTGTATTAAAGATGTACGGTATCCAATCAATGTGGTTAGTCAGTGCCATGCGGGTTTTTCTGGCAAGTCTTTTACAGGGAACTTTGTTTTCGGTTTCTTTCTGGCTGTCGGCAAGCGGCGCTTTTCTGGCATTATGCGCTATGAGCATTGGCTATAAAACCGGTTGGTTTTCCATTTTAGGAATCAGTGTTCTAGGTGCGGCCTTTCACAGCATTGGCCAGGTTTTGATGGTGACATGGATCTATCAACAGTTTTTTATGCAGTTGTTTTTGCCGGTTTTACTGGCATTGTCTATTGTAAGTGGCTTATGCATCGGCGCTTTGAGCCAGCTTATGATGAATCGATGGAAAGGAAGAAAAAGTATATGATGTTTGTTTATAAACCACAAGGTGTATGTTCTCGTGAATTTCATTTTGAGATTCAAGATGGCGTAATCCAGTCTTTTGAAGCCATTGGCGGATGCAATGGCAATTTGAAAGGAATCGGACGTCTGTTAAAGGGAAGAGATGTAAAGGAAGTCATGGAGGATCTGGAAGGAGTAACTTGTGGCATAAAGAGCACATCATGTCCGGATCAGATTTCTAAAGCTTTGCAGGCGTATGTAAAAGAAAATGGCTGATTATTTTTTAGGGGCTTTAAAAGCGCTGGAAAGACGCTCTAAAGATAATGTACTGATCTTTTCAGACGTCTTGACAGAGCGTTTGGATGCTTTGGTAGAATCAATGATCTATCAAAAGATTTCCGATAACGATTATTTAAAGACATTGGAGCTGTACTATAAAAAATACCAACGGTTTGAAAACCATAAAGGCATGTACTTTTGTATCCTTCGCATGCAGCAGATCATGCAGTTAAAAAATGAACGAAAAAGACAAGAGAACTGGCGTTATCTGGAGTTTACATCGGATGGGGATAGCGAGGTACAAGAATTTTTAAAAGCTCATAAATCGTATTATCAAAATGTGGTATATGAATATACGCGGGTATTTTTATTGATTTTACTGACTGTTACGATTGCCATTTTAGTTCTCAGTGTTCTGGTCTTGCAAGTTCCGTTTTTGATCGGATGGCTGGTATCTATCGCCTTTTATGGAGGTGTATTGTTTTTTGGTAAACAAAAAGGAATCGGCTTCCTGATGGAGAAACAGATTCAAAAACTGTATCCTGATTTAGATACGCTCTGTCAAAGATTGGATCGTTGTGTCATGAAGAAACAAAAGAAGCGAAAGAAAATTTTCTAAAAGACTTGTTAACATCTTCACAAAGCATAAAAAAATGCTAAAATACTTGTAGGAGTGATTAGACATGGCGACTAAAAAAGTACCAAAAGCGACCTTGCAGAGATATCCGTTATATTTAAAAGCACTGCGCCGTCTAAAAAAGAATGGCGTACAAAGAATCATGTCCAAAGAATTATCAACGTTTGTAGATATCGAATCCACAACGATTCGTAGAGATTTTTCCTTTTTAGGGAATTTGGGGAAACAAGGATATGGTTATGATGTAGATCGACTGATAGAGATTTTTAATGCGGAGCTTGGAGTCGATTTTGATGAAAAGATCATTTTGGTGGGAGCCGGTAACTTAGGGCGGGCCTTGATGAATTATAATAAATGGGATCATGTGGTTGGAGAAATTGCCTGCGCCTTTGATATGGATGAAACCAAAGCCGGAGTCCAGTTTGGTGTACAGATTTATCCAATGACACAATTAGAAGAAAAAATTCCGGAAGGCTGTCATATTGCCATTTTGACGATTTCCCATATGATACAGGAAACGGTAGATCGTTTGGTGGCTTGTGGCATTACCGGACTTGTGGATTTTACCCATGAACATTTTCTGGTGCCAAAAGGGGTTGCCGTGAAAGTTGTGGATGTGGTATCATCAATTCAAGAGTTGGTTTTTATCACCAATTCCATGGATACAAAGGCTAAGAAACAGTAGTTGCCATAAGTGATGCGTCAAAAGAGAGTTCTGTATGGTGAAAAAGAACCGATAGCTTATAAGCACAAACAACTGCGGAGCCGGGCTGGAGAAATAGCAGTAGTCAGCCTCGTTGGAGTGCGTTAATCTCAAGAGGGCTTTTTTGAAACAGGATGGTACCGCGGTTATATATCGTTCCTAACGGGACGATTTTTTTATTTTACAGGAGGAGAAAAGATGTTAGTCAAAAAGTTAAAAGAAGATTTTCAGAGTTTTGATGGACAAGATATCACATTGCAGGGATGGGTTAGAACCAATCGAAATTCGAAAGCTTTAGGATTTATCGAACTGAATGATGGTTCCTGCTTTGGCAATGTACAAGTTGTCTATTATCAGGAAAGTACAAAAAATTATGAAGCGATCAGTAAGATCACATTAGGCTCTGCGATTGAAGTTAAAGGAAAGCTGGTGTGTACACCGGATTCCAAACAACCTTTTGAAATCCAGGCTGAATCGATCGAAGTGCTTGGCTTAAGTGATCATGACTATCCTCTGCAGAAGAAGCGCCACAGCTTTGAGTATATGCGTGAGATTCCTCATGTACGTCCTCGTGCCAATACCTATTATGCGATCTTCCGCTTGCGCAGTGTTTTGTCCATGGCCATTCATACATTCTTTCAGGATAGAGGATTTGTCTATGTGCATACACCAATCATTACCGGTAACGATGCCGAAGGTGCCGGCGAATGTTTTACGGTCACAACTAGAGAAGATAATAAGTACGAGGAAGACTTCTTTGGCAAACATGCACAGTTGACCGTTTCCGGACAGCTTCACGTCGAACCATTTGCCTTGACGTATCGTAACGTTTATACCTTTGGGCCTACATTCCGGGCGGAAAACTCAAATACAACACGACATGCCAGTGAATTCTGGATGATCGAATCGGAACTTGCTTTTGCGGATCTAAGCGATAATATGGACTGCATTGAAGAAATGATCAAGTATTGTATCAATTATTGTCTGGAGCATGCACCGGAAGAAATGGCTTTTTTTGAAAAGATGATCGACAAAGATTGTATCAAACGAATCAAAGCTGTTGCCGCTTCCCACTTTAAACGTATGACTTATACCGAAGCCATTGAACATTTGGAAAAGGCCAAAGACCAGTTTGAAAATAAAAACATATACTGGGGTATGGATCTGCAAAGTGAACATGAACGCTATATCTGCGAAAAGGTTGTCAACGGACCGGTCTTCCTGATTGATTATCCAAAAGATATCAAAGCCTTCTATATGCGTGTCAACGAGGATCAAAAGACTGTGGCTGCCTGTGATTTACTGGTGCCGTATGTTGGAGAACTGGTTGGCGGCTCACAACGTGAAGAACGATATGATGTATTGGTAGAGAAATTAAAAGAATTAAATATCTCACAGGAACCTCTACAATGGTATTTGGATCTTCGTCGTTTCGGCGGCTGCAAACACAGTGGATTTGGATTAGGATTTGATCGTATGTTGATGTATTTAAGCGGTATCCAAAACATCCGTGATGTAGAACCATATCCACGTACACCACGAAATCTTATTTTCTAAAGAGTCGAAAGACTCTTTTATTTTGCGAATCAAGAAATTCGTACAAATAGTTTATGAATCTAAATAATTTAATAACCTTTCTATTTTCGGTTTACTATTGTATAATAAGAATATCGATGGAAGGAATAGATTATGAAGAAACAACCGCGGACATATAAGATTCGATATAAAAGAGTCTTTTTTGCCGCGGCTATTTTGTTTACCGGTATCTCGTTTCTCTATTTATTGTTTCACCCTGTCCTGTTAAAAGCCTCCACTATAGAGGTGGAAATCAATTCTGAGTTTAAACCGGAAGATCAGATTTTATTTGTACTCGGCGATGATAAAGAAGTAAAAATAGATGGAGAGGTCGATACATCGAAGTTAGGTGAATATACGCTTAACTACAAGTTTCATCAATATCAAAAGGAAGTAAAGATCAAGGTACAAGACACCAAAGCTCCTTCTATAACAACCAAAAATCTGAAAACAGATATGATACAGGACATTGAGCCAGCTTCCTTTATTGAAAAATGTGAGGATGCAACAGAAGTTACCTATCATTTTGCGAATCAAGAAGATTTTTCCAAACCGGGGCGGTATGAAGTTCAAATTATTGCCACAGATCAAGGAAAAAATGAAACAAAAACAAGCGCTATCTTAGAGCGCTGTGAAGACAAACAAGGTCCGACGATTGAACATTCGGATAAAAGGATCGAATTTAAACAAGGGCTGCTTCCTGATTTTTTGGAAGATGTATCCATCAAAGATGATTTTGATGAAAATCCTTCATTAGATACGGATACTTCACAAGTTAATTTTGATCAGCCGGGTGATTATACCCTCATTTATATCGGTAGGGATCGTTCCGGTAATGAAACACAGAAAACAAGAAGTTTGACAATCTTAAAAAATGAGGAATTAAACCAAAAAATCGTTTATTTAACTTTTGATGACGGACCAAGTAAAAATACAGAGCGAATTTTAAAGATTCTTGATCAGTACGATGTCAAGGCTACATTCTTTGTGACGGGGAATCAACCTTCTTATAACGATTGGCTAAAAGTGGCTCATGAAAAAGGACATACGATTGGCTTGCATACCTTTACACATGATTTTGCCAGCGTTTATTCTTCAACCGGTGCTTACTATGACGATTTGCGAAAGATACAAGATATGGTCAAGGACATAACAAGTGAAGAAGTCAAATTAGTCCGGTTTCCCGGTGGATCCTCCAATACAATTTCTAAACAATATTCGCCCAAGATCATGACGATCTTGACAAAGTCCCTTCAGGATAAAGGTTATCAGTACTTTGACTGGAATTGTGATTCAGGGGATGCCAGTGGAAATAATATTCCGGCAGATACTTTGATTCAGAATGCAACAGCCTGTCAAAGTCAATATATCAATATTTTGATGCATGATACAGCAGCTAAAGATACGACTGTAGAGGCATTACCTAAAATCATTGAACATTACAAATCAGAAGGCTATGTGTTTAAGGCAATAGAGATAGATTCTTTTGCCCCACATCATGGAGTCAATAACTAGGGCGCTCTTTGCGCTCTTTTCATTTTTTGATATACTTAGGGCATGACAAAAAGAAAACTGCATTCACGATTTAAACACCCTAGAATGATCATTGCGATTGTCGTAGTGATCTCTTTGATCAGTGCTGCTCTTTTTCTATATATGAGTCGTCCTACGGATATTGATCGTTTACAGATGACGGTATTAGAAAAAATGGATTCCGATGTTATCGAAGACAATGTGAAAAAAGGGTTTACAGAAACATTTGAAATCCAGGATTATGGCATTTATGGTCAGACTCTATCCTTCTATCAGGGAAAATATGGACAAAAAAAGACAGATTCATTGATTGGAACCATGGTCGTTTTACGGAATGTGGAAACCAAAAAGGAACTGGGCTTTGCGATCGGAGAAAGTATTGATTCAGGTATTCAGCTAGGTACTTTGGATCCGGGATTATATGAAATCTATATTTATGAAAACTATGAGAAGAAAAGAGTCTATTTTGAAGATTCTTTCGATAGTGAAACATTTAGTACGATGCGCAATGATAAGCATGTAAAGGATATCACATTACATGCTTCCAAAGAGTATTTATCAGACTTTGGTATTTCTTATAAACTGAACTACGCTTTTTTGGAAGTCAATGAGAATATACCGCAAGTTAAGGTTGCGGATGTGGTTTTAGATCCAGGTGGAAATATTTATAACGAGTTTAGTATGCAGAATGAACCGGGTATCATTACCGATTGGATCAATGAGCCGCAGGAAACATCCAGTTTTGCCGTACTTGTCCAAAAGGAGCTAGAATCTAGAGGATTAAAGGTCTTATTGACCAGAGAAGCTGATGATTTTGACAGCTATTATGGTTCCTCCTCGCGTGTAGGTGTGGGATATAAGGCTAAGGCCAAGGCTTTTATCAGTTTTGAAGTGTATGAAGATGATGAACTGCAGTATCCTTATATTTTGACATCGAATTATACGAAAGGACTTTTAGCCAATGAAATTGCATATGCTTTTCGATCACAAGATCTAAAGATGGCATCCATTACCAGTAACAGCGTACAAAACAGTGCGGTCGTAATCGATCCCGGACAGAGTGAGGAAGGACAGGATCGTGTGTATGATGTATATCCACAGTTAAGAGAAACCGGTGGAAAACAGACTTTTACCGGTGTGTTGGAGAATTCATCGGCCAATCAAGGCTATAAAGATGTGTTTGGAATGGAGAGCATTGTTTTCATGCTGGCAAATGGAAGCAATGAAGAAAGTGTTCAGTATTATCAGAAAAATAAAGAGCAGATGGCAAAGACAATTGCCGATGCGATATTCAATTATTATGGAATAGGTGAGAACAGTGAAACTGCAAGTCAGTAATATAAAAAAGAGCTATGGGGCGCAGGATGTTTTGGAAAAAGCTACTTTAAGCATCCGAGATAAAGAAAAAATCGCATTGGTTGGGAAAAATGGATGCGGTAAAACAACCTTGTTGAAAATAATTTGTGATAAAGAACAACCTGACCAGGGAAGTCGTGTTGTCCAAAATGGAGTGCGTATTGGATATTTGGCACAGATTACTTTTTCGAACACCGAACATACGGTGTACCAGGAATTAAGTGATGCCTTTGCCAGAGTAAAAGAATTGGAAACGAAGCTTCATGAGCAGGCGAGTATCTTGGAAACCGATGCCAGCGAAAAACAGATGGAGCGCTATGCTCGCTTACAAAGTGAGTTTGAGGCATTGAATGGATATCAATATGAAGTGGAATTAAAAAACGTATTTTTCCATTTTGGCTTTGAAGAAGACGATCTGTATAAAACATTAGACGAATTCAGTTCCGGACAAAGAACACGAATTGCGTTAGTTAAGTTGTTGTTGTCAAAGCCGGATGTGCTTTTGCTGGATGAGCCAACCAATCATTTAGATATTGAAAGTATCGAATGGCTGGAAAATTATGTCCGACATTATCCAAGTGCGATCGTTCTGGTCAGTCATGATCGAATGTTTCTAGACCATGTGGTCGATGAAATTATTGAGATCGAATACGGTGTGACAACACGTTATGTGGGGAATTATTCACATTATGTGAAAGCCAAAGAAGAATTTATCAAAAAGAATCATGAGGCGTTTTTGCGTCAGCAGGCACAAATTCAACGTCTGGAAGAGTTGATCGAAAAATTTCGTTATAAGAAAAATAAGGCAGCCTTTGCCCAAAGTAAAATTAAATATCTGGAAAGAATGGATCGCATACAAGATCGAAAAGCGGATACATCATCCATGCATGCGACATTTCAATGTGCCAGAAAAGGCGGAAAACAGGTGCTGGAGGTTGAAAATCTAAAAATCGGGTATGATAAACCTCTATCGACTGTTAGCTTCTCATTGATCAAAGGACAAAGAATGGCTGTTGTAGGACCTAATGGAATAGGAAAGAGTACTTTGATCAAGACATTGATGCATAAAGTACCGGCGTTATCCGGGCAGTTTCATTTTGGACATCAAATTGATGTTGGTTATTTTGATCAGGACAGTGCTCATCGAAAATCGAATAAGACGGTTATCGATACTTTATGGGATGTATCTCCGGATTTGACACAGACACAGATTCGCAATACCCTGGCCAGTTTTCTATTTACACAGGAAGAGGTCTTTAAAGAGATCAATACGCTTTCCGGAGGAGAAAAAGTGCGTCTTGCTTTAGCAGAACTGATGTTGATGGAAGACAATTTGCTTTTGCTGGATGAGCCAACCAACCATTTAGATATCCCTACAAAAGAGGCTTTGGAAAAGGCTTTGGAAAAATATGATGGAACGATTTTATTTGTTTCGCATGATCGTATGTTTTTATCTAAAATGGCCAATCGAGTGCTAGAAATGGGACAAGACTGCAAAGTATATGATTGTACTTATGCTGAGTATATTGAGAAAAAAGAAGCGGGAACTTTATTGGAAGCGCAGCCGCAGATAGAAAAATCGAATGTGTCTGTACAGTCATTTAAAGATCGAAAAGCTTTGAAAAATCGAGTGGATCGACTGGAGCAGCTCCTTGAAGCGGCACAGGAAGATTTAGAGGCTCTTCGAGAATTACGATATGAACCAGAGTACTATCAAGACTATCAGAAAATGGAAGAGTTGGATCAGCAAATTGATGATAAGCATAATGAAATAGCACACTATACACAAGAATGGGAAGAAAAGATGGAATTGTTGGAGTCTATGTCCTAAAGAATAAGCCCTTATGGTTTGGAGAACACAGGGCTTATTTTTTAGTATTTAATGAATAAAATATACTTTCAAGCTTATATTTCAACCATTGTTCAGGCGATTACTGAACATTTCATTAAGTGATTACAAAAAGGCAACTTGTTAAATAACTGCCTTTAAAAAAATGGTAGAAATGGATTTCAATGCTAGAAAATACACAAATTAATTGAGACAATTAATTAAGGTTTAATCTTTTTAAAATTTTAGGCTGTAATTCTTTTTTAACATGAAGAATAGAAAAGGCTTGTTGGATATCCGAAATCGTACCACTTTCAAGTAGGAATGTGATATTTTGAACAAGGGTTTCATAAGCTCCCTGTTTTCTACCTTCTTTTCGACCTTCTTCACGACCTTTTTTTAATCCATAATCCTTCCAAGCCAGAAAAGCACCCTGACCAAACGTACACATTTCTTCAACCTCCTTTCTTTCCTCTTTCGTCAACAGTATATCATACTTATTTTCTAGGATTAATAGAATTTGTTCGAATTCTCTATCCGATAAAAACAACAATGACAATAGTTCCATAATGTCTTTGGGGCCTTCCAGTATTTCCTCAATGGATTTGTCTTTCTTGGATTGGATACCGGGATATAAAATCTGGATCTTGGATATCCCATAGACTTCTGGATCAAATCGAAAGTTTCCTTTTCTAAGTTTCTCTTCTGTTGTGTATTCCAGCCAACAGTTATCCTTTTTTCCGGCATGGCGCAAACAAATCCACAAGGAGCGAACATCCAGGATATCATCGTAAGAATCATCCTGAAATCCCAGGGAATGATTTTGTTGACCGGCAATGAGTCGAGATCCATAATAAAGACCTCGACGAGGAAGATGATACTTATAGGATTCCTCTCCCTGTGCTTCAATATGGATCAAAATGGATCGATCCGGATGTAAGGGATGTTGAAGGACATACAACAGATCATAGATGATTCTGGCCCCAGGCATACGAAGATCTTCCGGATTCAAGGTAATGATCTTGGAATGGGAAGAGCTTGGCTGAATCAGAGGAACTATTTCGTGCAGGGACAGATGCTTACATTCGTCCAGACACTGTTGAAGAAGAGTAGCCTGAACCGACTTAAAAGAGAGAATGATTTTTGACTGGGTATCAAAATAATGCTTTTCCATTTCAAGTACGGTTCCCGGTTCATTTAATTGTGATATACAAAAATACCTCCTGCTTATATATACGTAAACAAGAATCAAAACTATGAATTTTTTAGAAAACTTTTTAAAAAATGATAAAAATCATGAAGTGAATGTAGCCAGAATCCATGCGGTGACAGTTTACTTTTCTTGATGTATATTCTATAATTTAGACGTTGAAAAAAAGGAGATCTAGTATGAAAATTTCATCATTACAAAAGGCAAGATATGAATATTCGCCAAAACTTCCTGGAATGTTAAGACATGGAATTTCTGCCATCTGTGTCAAGGAAGGTGAAGAAACACAAAGCGTTGCCGATCAGGAAACGATTAAAGCATTGTTCCCAAATACTTATGGGAAAAAAGAAATCACTTTTGAAAAAGGTGAAAATACATCGGAAGCTAAAAAACAGGTTGTCGGTGTTATCCTTTCCGGTGGTCAGGCTCCAGGTGGACACAATGTTATTTGTGGATTGTATGATGCTTTAAAGGCAACAAATCCGGAAAATGAATTATATGGATTTAAGAATGGTCCCAGCGGATTGATCGAAGATGATTATTTGATCTTTGATGATGAATATATTGATGAATACAGAAATACCGGAGGATTTGATATCATCGGTTCCGGACGTACAAAACTGGAAACACAGGAACAGTTTGCCGTAGCTGCTGAGGTCTGCAAAAAACATGGTATTACAGCTATCGTAATCATCGGTGGAGATGACTCTAACACCAATGCAGCTGTATTAGCGGAATATTTTGCAGCTAATAACACTGGTGTACAGGTTATCGGTTGTCCAAAAACAATTGATGGTGACTTGAAAAATGAAGATATCGAATGTTCTTTTGGATTTGATACGGCCACTAAGACATACAGCGAACTGATTGGAAATATCGAACGTGATGCCAATTCCGCTAAGAAATATTGGCACTTCATTAAAGTTATGGGACGCTCTGCTTCTCATGTTGCTTTGGAATGTGCTCTGGAAACACAGCCGAATATCTGTTTGGTATCTGAAGAAGTTTCTGCCAAGAAAATGTCTTTATCACAGATTGCCGATTACATTGCTGATTCAGTAGAAAAACGTGCTGCCAAAGGTATGAACTTTGGTGTTGCCATCATTCCGGAAGGTGTAGTAGAATTTGTACCTGAATTCTCTAAATTGATTGCGGAAATTAACGAATTGTTAGCCGGAAGCAAAGCTGATGAATTTAATGCTTTACCTGCATGGAAAGATAAATATGCTTTCATCGAAAATGGTTTGACAAAAGAATCGATGGATGTATTTGCGATTTTACCGGAAAGTATTCAGCAGCAGTTATTCTTAGAACGTGACCCTCATGGAAACGTACAGGTTTCTTTGATTGAATCTGAAAAATTGTTCTCTGCTCTGGTTGCCGATAAACTGGCACAAAGAAAAGAAGCCGGAACTTACACAGGTAAATTTAGTGCCTTACATCATTTCTTCGGATATGAAGGACGTTGTGCATTCCCATCTAACTTTGATGCGGACTATTGTTATTCATTAGGATACAATGCCTTTATGTTAATTCAGTATGGTTACACTGGATACTTATCTAAGATTTCCAACTTGTCAAAACCAGCTAATGAATGGGTTGCCGGAGGTATGCCGATCACTAAGATGATGAACATCGAAAGACGTCATGGAGAAGACAAACCAGTTATCAAAAAAGCGTTAGTTGAATTGGAAGGAAAACCATTTAAATATTTTGAAGCACATCGTGAAGAATGGGCTGAAAACACATGTTATGTATATCCAGGTGCTATCCAGTATTATGGACCGGCTGATGTATGTGACATCACTACAAAAACTTTGGCTTTAGAACAAGGTGAATAAGCTTACATTTTTAGATGAAAAACATCAGAAATATGAAATCATAGATCATTGGCTCTGGCTGATGATCTTTTATTATGCAATGGCAAATGAGCCTATAAGTTATCTGCACCTAACGAAAAGATAAAAAAATTTTTAATAGTTTTTTGATTTTTTTTTGCGTATCTAATAGTGAGGCTATTGATACAGTAGAGTGAAATTAAAATAAATCTGCCTTCTTTTACAACATTGTATCAATAGTCGAATAAGGAGGTAATTTATGGTGTCAAAATTAGTGTTAAAGCATGATGTGGCTTTTAAGACGGTCTTTGGATCGGATGATGAAAAAAATCAGATTGTTTTATGTTCATTGTTGTATGCATTGTTGGGTAAGAAGGTGAAGTTTGTTCAAATCACGGATAATAGATTCATAGATAATAGTAAATCGTGTGTGAACCTTGTTGCTCAACTGCAGAGCGGTCGAAAAGTTATTGTTGAGTTGGAGATCGTCAATCCACGAGAGGATATCATGTATGAGATGATGCTTGATCTATATGCGATTTATGGCAATCAGGAGCTTAAAGGGGATGAACTCGATCTGGGCTTGAAGAGTTCATATAAGATTGGGATTGCGGATTTTGTAGTGGATCCTGACTTTGAGGGGTTGTTGACAGAATTTGACTTACGAAATAAAAAAGGACAGCCGCTTGGCAGAGATCTAGAAATCATAGTATTAAAGATAATTCAACTGGTCAAAGTTCCTGTAATGGATCCTGATCAGATGAGCTTGCTGCAAAAATGGTGTTTCTTTATCAAATACTATGCAGACGATAAAAAACAAGACATCATCCAAGAATTGATTCGATTAGAAGAAGGGATCGCAATGGCAGATAAAATCATCAATCGAATGGATTCAAGGGTAATCGAGAAGCTCAATAAAGATTACTTTGAAAATATCGAAACATGCAAGATGTAGTTTCAAACAAGTAAAGCAGGAGTATTCTGAAAAGACATCCTCCTGCTTTTAAAATCATCAGTCTTTATAATTTTTGAGTATGGCTCGAATGACCTTGAATAAATAAGGCTTGTATTCCTGAAAAGGAAGGGGTTTTTGATACAGAATAGAGTTGTAACAAGTGCTTCCTACAGTTTCGATGATAATGAATAAGATAATATCCGGTCTTTTAAAGGTATAGCCACTTTTTTTGGCTAATAAAGTAAACTGTTGAAGCATACCGATTTCTTCATTATCCATAGTTGTCTGTAGTTGTTCATGAAAAATGCCCCAGGATAGGTTACGTTCGATAAATTTTAAAATAGCCGGATTATCTTCTAAGCTCAACAAAACCTGATTAATGATGAAAATGATCGCATCTTCAAAATTTTGAATATCATTTTTCTCCAGCTTTTCTCTGGCTTCCTGAAACAAACGAGCTGCTTCTTTTTGAATCAGTACGTCACGAATCTGGTATTTATCTTTAAAGTACAGATAAAAGGTTCCTTTCGCTACATTGGCTTTTTTTACGATATCCTGAACGGTTACGGAATGGATATCTTTTTTTGTGAACAGGTCAAAAGCGCTGTCTAAAAGCGCTGTTTCTTTATTTCTTTTATTTTCCAATACTTTGGATTTCATACTATCACCACGTACAGTATAGACAAAAATATACGTTTGGTCAATTTTTATTTCTTAATATAAAGGTTATATTAAAAATTATTTTAAATAATTGACTAATAGTCATTTTTGTACTATACTCATGTCCATGTTGAGAAAGGATAGAGAATATGGATAGAATTTCTAAGTTTATTGTCAGATACAGAAACAAGATTTTACTTGTTGCTGTACTGCTCTTGATTCCCAGTGTGATCGGTTATTTAAATACGGGAATCAATTATGATATTCTTTCCTACCTGCCTAAAGAAGCGGAATCGATGAAGGGACAGGAAGTCCTGGATAAGGATTTTAATCTGGCCAGTGTAGGAATGATGGTAACCAATGATCTCTCGGATAAAGAGGTTGTTTCTTTAAAAGATAAGATTGAAAAGATCGACGGGGTCAAAAAAGTCTTCTGGCGAGATGATGTTTTGGATATCACCTTTCCTAAGGAAATGATACCGGAAGCCCTTCAAAAACAGTTATATTCCAAAGATTCAACTTTGATGATCGTCACCTTTGAAG
The DNA here is from genome assembly GCF_052121255.1 of Faecalicoccus sp. LCP19S3_E2. Classification (NCBI taxonomy): domain Bacteria; kingdom Bacillati; phylum Bacillota; class Erysipelotrichia; order Erysipelotrichales; family Erysipelotrichaceae; genus Faecalicoccus; species Faecalicoccus sp. LCP19S3_E2. The sequence goes on from NZ_JBQKEP010000005.1 coordinate 104,467, forward strand.
AAGATACAGCTTCGGAGAAAACGATGGATGCGATTGCGAAGATCAAAGAAGTATCAAACAAGGATTGTTATTTAGGGGGAATGAGTGCTATTGCGCAGGATACCAAGGATCTGGCTAATTCAGAGACTGTCAAATATGCAGTGATTGCTGTTTTGTTAAGTCTGGTTGTGCTGTATTTAGGACTTGAATCTTCTGTAGCACCTTTGATCTTTATGTTGGGTATGGCTTTTCCCATTATCTATAACTTTGGAACCAACATCTTCTTAGGAAAGATTTCTTATATTACACAGGCTTTGGCGATGATCTTACAGTTAGCAGTAACAATGGATTATTCGATTTTCCTTCTACATCGCTATCAGGAAGAAAAGAAAAAAGCAGAGAATACGAACAATGATATGGCCATGGCTAAGGCCATTCAGGCTACTTTTGTTTCCATCACATCCAGTTCAGTGACAACGATAGCCGGCTTTTTAACACTTTGTTTCATGCAGTTAAGACTGGGTGGCGATATTGGTATCGTTATGGCTAAAGGGGTTGTGCTGGGAGTCATTTGTACGATTTTTGTTCTACCTAGTCTATTGATGATCTTTGATCGCCAAATTGAAAAATATACACATCGGACATTGATTCATGAACTCAAAAAAGTGCCTGGCTTTGTAGTTCGACATGCCAAGTTTTTGCTGCTGATTGGAATTTGTATCTTTATTCCTATGGGTTTTGCACAGGCTCATGTCAAGCAATACTATGATTTGACCAGTACATTGCCATCTGATCTTTCCAGTATGAAGGGAACGGAAGAGCTGAAAGATAAATTTAATATGAATACGACTCACTTTATTTTGGTCAGTGATACATTGCCGACAAAGGATATCCAGGAACTTTCCAAAAAAATTGAAAACATTGAGGGGATTGAAAATGTACTAGCTTATGAAAATTTTGTCGGTGGTGGTGTTCCCGGCACATTTGAGCCGGAAGCCATTAAAGATATTTTTGAAAATGGCGGCTATAAACTGTTGATTGCCAACAGTGATTATCATGCGGCTACGGATGAAGAAAATGAGCAGTTGGACAAGATCCATGAAATTTTGGATCAATATGACAAAAAAGCGCTGATCACTGGTGAGGGCATGTTGTCAAAGGATTTGATTACCACGACCAATGAAGACTTTAAGGTCGTAAATGTATTATCGATTTTGGCAATTTTTGTGATCATCTTGATTACGTTTAAATCAATTGCGTTACCGTTTATCTTAGTGCTGGCGATTGAATTGGCAATCACGATCAACATGGGTATTCCTTATCTGACACATACGACATTGCCGTTTATTGCCGGTATTGTGATCGGTACGATTCAGTTAGGGGCCTGTGTGGATTATGCGATCTTGATGACAACGCGATTTAGAGAAGAACTCAGTTTAAATAAGAGTGGAAAAGAGGCTATACGAGTTGCGATTCAAAAGACATCCCCTTCGATTATTACCAGTGGTTGCTCCTTCTTTGCGGCTTGTATTGGAGTGTCTTTGATTTCACGTATGGATTTGATTTCCAGCCTTTGTGAGCTTTTGGCAAGAGGAGCCATCATTTCTGTCATCAGTATTATTTTCATCTTGCCAAGCATGCTTTTATTAGGACATAAGCTTATTGAAAAAACAACGAAAAAATGGCCGACAGCTAAGGAGGATCAGTATGAATAAAAAAATTAAGGTAATGGGCAGTTTGATCTTAAGTGCCGTATTGGCACAATCGATGCTTCCATTTCATGTGTATGCGTTAGAGGATGAAAATCCGACCCAGAAAACAGAAACTGTCTATGCGGTTTTAAATGCCGATGGATCGATATCGGATACAATCGTATCCAGCTGGCTGCACGATGATGACGGCATCCATAACATCAAAGAAACCTTAGATGAAACCGATGTAGAAAATGTTAAAACCGATGAGGAACCAAAAGTAGATGGAAATGTCTATACATGGAACAGCAAGGGCAATGATATTTACTATCAGGGTAAAACAACAAAACAGCTTCCCATTGAAGTAAAAATTACATATGAGTTGGATGGACGTCAATTAAGCGCAAAAGAAGTTGCTGGGCAAAGCGGACATTTGAAATTGACGATTCACTTTGAAAATTTGGAATCAAAGACGGTCTATGCGGATGGAAAAGCTATTACTGTTCATCCCAGCTTTTTAGCCGGAGGTCTTTTAACTTTGGATGCGAATCATTACGATAATGTATCGTGTTCCAATGGAAAAATCGTGAATGATGGTACAAATGAAGTGCTGGCCTTTGCCAATGTACCGGGATTGGCTGGTACTTTACAGGACGCCGGATTAAACAAGGTCATCGATCAGTTACATATCAGTGATGATACAGTGATTGAGACCGATGTAAAGGATTTTGATTTAGGATCGATCATGATTGCCATGAGCAATGAAATATCTTTGGATGAATTGGCTGGTCAATTATCCATCGGGGATCTGACAGGCGGTATCGATCAGCTGGTGTCGGCTTCCGATCAGTTGTTAGATGGTTCTAAACAGTTGTATGAAGGTACGACAGAACTAAAGGAAGGGGCTAAACCTTTAACGAGTGCTACACCCCAGATTCAACAGCTGGCTGATGCATCAACACAATTACATACAGGCTCCAGCTTATTGTTGGATGGAATCAAAGCATATACACAGGGAGTAACACAGCTGGATAAGGGAAATCAAAAGTTAACAGCTATACCAACCGCTATGCAGCAAACTGTGCAGGGTAGCACATCCTTATCGCAAGGTGCCCAAAAACTGCAGGCCGGGCTTGCACAACTGGAAGAACAGGTAAATGGGCTGGATAAAAACACCTTAGCAAAACTGACACAGGCGATGGATACGACCAAGCAAGAATTAACAACATTACAAACACAGCTTTCGACTTCAAAAGAAGCTTTGACTTCATTAGAGAACAGTTTACAAACGGTTCAGCAGGCTATGGCCGGTTTGGATACTTTCCAGACACAATTTGAAACTCTGGTGGCTTCGGTAAATCAAACTGTAGAGAGCGATCAAAGCAAGATTCAAAGTTTTAATGCTCAGTTAGAAAGTGCAAAACAGGCGCAGGTGCAGGCACTGCAGTCTTCGATTCAGGCCTTACAAGCCAGTAAGTCTGCAATTCCACAGGAAGATACAACAGGAGCCGCTTCTAAGATTGATGAACAGATTGCCAGTCTGCAGACTCAATTACAAGTTGTTCAAAGTATTGATGTTCAGGGTTATACACTGGAAACATTAGATGCACAAAAAACGCAGCTGCAAGTCTTGCTTTCTCAGACTAAGCATTCTTTGGAAGGTCTGTCAAAGGTCATGGAAGGTACGAAATCAGATATGCAAAAGCTGCAGACATCTATGCAGACAGCCGCTCAGTCCATGGCTACCTTAGAACAAATCATGACAGGTGTTCATCAGAATATGAGCGATCAAGATTTTGTTCAACTCATCACGAAGCTGCAGGGTGGAGTCAGTCAGTTAAAAGCAGGGGCTGATCAGCTTCATACGGGCTCAGTAGCTTTGGAATCAGGTCTGCAACAGATTCAAAGTGAATCCAAGACAGCTGTTGATCAGTTAAATGCCGGTTCTCAACAAATCGTATCTAAAAATGAAGAATTGATCAGTGGTGCCTCCTTATTAAATGACGGAACAGCACAGTTGGAAGGACAAAAATCAAAATTAATGGAGATGAGCGATGGTCTTGTACAGCTGCAAAGTGCTTTTGATACATTGGAGAATGGTGCCAAACAGCTTTATGACGGACAAAGTCAGTTCAATGAGCAGGGTATGAATCAATTAAAAGAAACGGTCGATTTGACAACAACGGAATTTAACACACTACAAACTGTGTTTGATCAAATCGATGCATTAAACAAGGAACATAAGTCGTTTGCGGGTACACCGGATAATTCGGAAAACATCGTTCGATTTGTATTCCGAACCAAGGATATCGAATCAAAAGATGAATAAAAAAATGATCAGCAGGATACAAAAGCGTATCTGGCTGAGGCTGCTGAAAAAGTCTTCAAGATATGAATAGAAAAGAATCTTTCGAAAAAGCAAAATATAAAGAGGTTAGAATAAGTGATCACAGTATGCTTATTTAACCTCTTTTTTCATCCCTTCCTGTGCTCGAAAATGATAAAATAGACAATGTAGAAATAAAGGTGATATGTGTGCTAAAAACAGTAATCCAGGATGGTTTGAGTTTAAGTCCTTTCGGTGATTTATATGACATTTTGATCGATAAAGATAATTTTTGGAGAATGCTTAATGAGACTGTAGATTTATCTTTTATCTACAACGAAGTCCAAAAAAATGATTGCGCCAATATGGGCCGTCCAGCACAGGACCCTATTTTGATGTTCAAATATGTCTTGTCGAAATCGGCCATGAAATTATCGGATAGGGATCTCATACGTAAAACCCGTGTGGATATGGAGATGAAGTATTTCCTTGGTTACACGCCGGAAGAAACGAATTTTATTGACCCTTCTCTTTTATCAAAGTTTCGGCATATACGATTGAAGGATCTAGACTTAGTGGATCTTTTATTAAAAAAACCGTCGAGATCGCACTCAGTAAAGGTGTGATGAACGTCAGAAACAAATTGATCCAAGATTCCACGCATACCCATGCCCTTTATCAACCGGTATCACCCAGAGAAGAACTTCTAAAACGAGCCAAAGATTTACGCAAAGCCGTTTATGCGGTTGACGAAGGGATGAAAGAAAAAATGCCTTCCAAACGAAAAGCGAACAGTGGACTTTTAGAAGATACGATTGAATATACAAAAGAAGTCATAAAAGCGGTAGAGACAGAAGGTGGATTTGAAAATTGTGTAGCCGTTAATGAACGCATGGAATATCTAAGAGAAGGGATTGAGGATACAGAAACCGAAATAGAATATTCAAAAGACAGGGATGCCAGAATAGGACATAAAACAGCGGATACGAATTTTTTTGGGTATAAGACACATATTGCGATGAGTGAAGAGAGAATCATAGCGGCAGCCGTCATTACATCGGGTGAAAAACATGACGGTAAACAAATGCAGGAATTGGCAGAAAAGAGTGAAGCGGCAGGAATTGAGGTAGAAGCAGTAATAGGAGATGGAGCTTATTCTGAAAAGGAGGGGCAAAAACAAAAACGTATTCTGTCAAAGTCAAATCGGATATTCATATTGAGTATATGGATTACATGAAGACAAAAGAATTTGAAGGGCTGTATGCACAACGATATAAAATCGAGGCAAAGAATGGAGAGTTAAAAAGTGAATATGGTTATGATACTGCACAAGGATGTGGTCTTTTAAGCATGAACATACAAGGGGCCAGTACGATGTTTATGGTCAATATGAAGCGAATTTTCAAATTAATGAAGTATAAAGGAGTTTAAAGTCCCCTGATTTTAACCGATTTTATAGCATTATCAAAAAAAACAGTGAGAGACAGAATTTTTTTCTGATGTTCTCACTGTTTTCATTTTTTTGGATTTTAAAATCTCCTATTTTTTCAGCGGCCTCATCTGGCTGATCTTTTTTTTGTTCTGTAATGATAGAAATTTGTCCACACGATAAGTTAAATTATCAAATGATTAGCAATATCCATAGGTTTTTATTTAGAAACTGGGTATTATCCTTTTGTGGAACTTATTATTTCCCTAATTTTGTATAGAGATTCTCTAGACTTCTGTTCGTTATCAAACATCACAATTGTAAACAAACAATCTATAATTGCTAATTGAGCAATTCTGCTAGATAAAGATTCAGATCGAAAGCCCGTTTCTTCAGATGATGAAATGAGTAAAATATCTGAATACTTCGTTAGTGGGCTTAGATTATAACTAGTAATGATAATAATTTTTGCGTTGGCCTTTTTTAGAGTCTGGGCAATTTTTATTGATTCATGCGTTAAGCCTGTGTGAGAGATAATAATGGCACAGTCTTTAGAGGTTAAAAGGGATGCCTGCATTAATTGAATGTGAAAATCACTATTATAGCGACAAGGTATTGGAGACCTGAGGAATTTATGATACGCATCATAAGAAACAACATTTGATCCACCAACACCAAAAAAATTTATAGAATCGGAGGATAGGATCATTTTAGCAGCTCTTTCGACAGTTTTAGGGTCAATAAGGGATTTTGTGTCCTTTAAAGACTGTATACTGGAATCAAACACTTTTTGTGCGATAGTGTAATAACTATCACTTTGTTTTATGTTCTCATGTATGGATATTTCGGGGTCGAAAGTCTCTGTAAGCAGATCGTTACGAAAATCTCTAAACCCAGAGTATCCAAGTTTTTTAGTGAACTGAAAAATGGTTGAATCGGCAAATCCCAAATATTTTGCAATTTCAGTAATAGTCATGTGCGAAACATTTTTTGGATCATGAAGTATAAAGTTTGCAATAGTTTTTTCTTTTTTGCTCAAATCTCTATAAATTGACTTAATTTTTAGGCTAATAGTTTTGGTTTTCATTTAATTCTCCAAACAATTTTTTTTACAAATGAATAGTACCATGAAAATATTTTTGTGTCGATATTTTAAAACCTCAGCAAACGTTGGTATTAAACGGTCAAATCATTAAATAAAAAAATATTTTTTATTTAATGATTGAAAATAAAAATAATTTTTGTATAATTAAATTAAGAAATGGAGGCGCTTACATTGAAGATAGGTGTTATAGGATTAGGAAAAATGGGTGTAAATATTGCGATGAATTTACAATCCCATGGCTATGGAGTAGTTGGTTTTGATACAAGTGTTTCCGCAAGAAATTTTTCGAAGAATCAGGGTATTGAAGTGAAAGAGAATATCAGAGAATTATTATCCGCTTTAGATGATAGAAAAGTAGTATGGTTGATGCTTCCAAGCGGGGAAACAATCGATGACTGTATTAATCGATTAACTCCATATCTGATGAAGGATGACATTTTAATAGATGGGGGAAATTCCTACTATAAGGATTCTGTTTCTAGAGCGAAATCCTTAAAACAAAAAGAAATATTTTATTTGGACGTAGGTACATCAGGTGGAATGAAAGGTGCAAGAACAGGAGCATGTTTAATGATTGGTGGTGATAAACGTGCATATGAATATTTAAAAGGAGTTTTCGAAGATATCTCAGTAACTGACGGTCAGTTGTATACTGGTAGTTCTGGCAGCGGTCATTATATGAAAATGATACATAATGCCATCGAGTATGGAATGATGGAATCTATTGGAGAGGGGTTTCAACTACTAAAGGAGAGTGAATATAATTATGATCTAAAATTGGTTGCAAAAAATTGGAATAATGGATCTGTGATTCGAGGGTGGTTAATGGAATTAGCACAGGAACAATTTAATACCCATCCGGGTCTAAAAGATGTAAAAGGGGTTGTTGATGCCACAGGTGAAGCCAAATGGGCAGTTGAGGAGGCATTGAGTCTGGGCATAAGTATTCCCATCATAGCATTATCGCTTATGGTGAGAAATAATTCAAAAGATGAGGAAAAGTTTTCATGCAAGGTTGTTTCAGCATTGCGAAATGGATTTGGAGGTCACACAGTAATAAAGGAAAAATTATATGAATAGATTAGTGATATGTACACATGGAGAGTTTGGTAGAACTCTTAAAGAATCAGCTGAATTAATAGTAGGTCCAATAAAAGATATTGAAATTTTATGTTTAAGTCCAGGAGAAGATCCATACGACTATAAAAAAAGAATTGAAAATTATTTGAAACAGCATGAACAAGATTATTATCTATTTCTCGTGGATTTGTTTGGCGGTACTCCGTCAAATATGGCAAGTACATTCGTAAAAGACTTTAATATAGAGATTGTTTCAGGACTAAACTTGGCAATGCTAATCGAAGTGTATTCTAATGTAAATAGAATGCCAATCAAATTGCTTGGGGAATTGGCGATAACAACATCTATTAATAATATCAAGAATGTAAAGTCGGAATTGTTAAGCAATCAGAAGGAGCGTTTATAATATGGCAGATATTAGATTAGTAAGAGTTGATTTTAGATTAATACACGGACAAGTAATTACAAAATGGTTTGGTACTACAAGGGCAAATCAAATTATAATTATTGACGATGAATTATCTAAAGATCCATTCATGGCAAGTATTTACGAGATGTCAGCTCCTCCGGGCGCGAAAGTTACAGTTTTTTCGGTTGAAAAAGCTGTTGAAGAGTGGAATAAGAATCAATTAGGAGATGGTAAGCTATTAGTCCTCTTCAAAAATGTGAATCAAATATACTCTGCATGGGAACTAGGGTTCCCATTTAAAGAAATACAGATTGGAGGACTAGGTAGTGCTCCGGGGCGTAAAGTAGTATTTGGCCCGATTACTTTAAATGATGAAGATGCTAAAAAATTAAAACAAATGAATGATAATAACGTTCGAGTTTATCTTCATCAAGTTCCGGAAGAAGGATCTGCTGAATTAATTGACGTCTTAAAAAAGAATAATTTTGATATTTAGGAAAGGATATAATATGGATATTGCACTAGCTATACTATGTGGTTTGCTATATTTTGCAGGAACTAATCGTGTTGGTTATACTTTGGCATCAGCTCTAGGCTCGGGAGTATTTATTGGTTTTGTTTTAGGATTATACTTTGGAGATGTAACTAAAGGATTGGCTATAGGTGCTTCGATTCAGCTGGTTTACCTTGGAATCATAATGACAGGAGGTAATGTTCCAGCAGATGCAGCCTTAGCTGCAGTAATAGCAATACCTATTGCACTAAAAACCGGTATTGATACAGACGCTGCTGTTGCTCTAGCAGTACCATTTGGAGTTTTAGGAGTATTTTTAGATCAGATTCGTAGAACCACAAATTCAATATGGGTCAGAATGGGGGATAAGTATGCTTTAATGGGAGATAGAAAGGGAATTTTCAAATGTGCATTTCTATATCCAGAATTAATGACCATCTTATTAAGATTTGTACCAGTCTTTGTCTTGACATTATTTGGTACAGATGCGGTCTCATCTCTATTAAAAGTGTTACCTGGTTGGGTGATTACAGGATTCTCTGTGGCAGGTGGAATCTTACCTGCTATGGGGTTTGCTATCATTATTGTTACTATTGGAAAACCAAAATTGCTACCTTACTTCTTTATCGGTTTTTTTGCGGTCCAATACTTAGGAATTAATACTATGGCTGCAGCTGTTTTTGGGGTATGTATCTCATTATTAGTTATTTTTAATTCAATGAAAAAAGAAGAGGCTTAACATGGAAAACAATGTAAATAAAAAAGTAACATTAGACAAAAAAGACTTGAAAAAGACTTTTATGATGTGGTGGGCAACTACAGAACTAAGTAATTCGTATGATCGTTTACAAGGGTTGGCATTTTGTAACGCATTGGCAAAAAACCTAGAAAAATTATATGGAAAAGATAGTGAAGAATATAAAAAAGCATTAGTTCGACATATGGAATTTTACAATTCTGAAGGAATTACGGGATCTGTCATACATGGGATTGCTTTATCTATGGAAGAAGAAAAGGCAAATGGTGTACCGATAACTGGAGAAGTTATTACAGGGATAAAAACAGGTTTGATGGGTCCGATAGCTGGTATTGGAGATACTTTAATTCATGGAACATTAAAGCCGATTATTCTTGCTTTGGCTTGTACTTTTGCTCTACAAGGAAGTACGTTAGGAGCATTTATTCCATTTCTTATTCCAATAATTTGCATAGGGATAGGAATGTGGTGTTTAAGATTTGGATATAGATTAGGAAAAGATTCAGTTATGAAATTAATGAAATCTGGAATGATTAATAATATTATAACTGGAGCAAGTATTTTAGGTTTGTTTATGATGGGGGCTTTATCTAGTTCATACGTTAAAGTGTCAACAGGTCTACAATTTGTTATGCAAAACGCCAATCCTATAGTATTGCAGGATATCTTAGACCAAATACTGAAAGGTATATTACCTCTTGGTTGCATATTTGGAATATATTGGTACTTTACGCATAAAGGAGCAAACTATAATAAAGTTATTTTTGGTATCTTAATTTTCTCGATGATTGCCGGCTTCTTTGGAATTCTTGGATAATGAATATGGAACAAGATTATTATAATCAATATATAGACGAAAAATTAGAAGATGTTTGGAAAATTTCCAAGTACATTCATTTAAACCCCGAGATTGGCTTTAAAGAGTATAAGGCATCAAAGATCCAATGTGATTTTTTACGAAAGCAAGGATTTGAAGTTCAACAAGGAGTTGATGAATTAGACACTGCTTTTGTTGCTACGTATGGCAGTGGCAAACCTGCTATTTGTATAGTCTCAGAATATGATGCATTAGAAGGAATGGGGCATGCTTGTGGACACAATTTAATTTGCGCAACATCAATTTTAACTGGAGATGTTATTAGAGAGTATTTATCCAAGCATCCTGATCAAGGGTGTGTTAAAGTGATTGGAACACCTGCTGAGGAAGGCGGTGGCGGAAAGATAAAGCTTCTAAAAAAAGGTGTATTCGAGAATATAGATTCTGTTTTTATGATGCATCCAACAAGTTATAAAACAAAGCTAGCAGGACGATGCCTTTCGGTTTATGATTTAAAGATTACTTTTTACGGACAATCAGCTCAAGCTGCAAGTCATCCTGAGGAAGGTAGAAGTGCTTTGAGTGCTGCTAATCTTTATTTAACTGCATGTGGCTTATGGAAACAGCAATTGTCTATGGATACAAGAATAAATCAAATAATAGAACAGGGAGGAATAAGAACAAACATCGTTCCTGATAAAGTAGTCATAAAATCAAATGTTAGGTGTTTTAGTGCTAGTAATCTTGAAAAATTAGTGAGATTAATTAAGAATTGTGCAATTAAATGTGCTGATGCTATGGAATGTACGGTGGAAATTGCAATGGAAGAAGGATATCAAGGAAGAGTTCCAAATTGTGTTTTGTCTGATATTTGTAGGGAAGAATTTGTAAAGCTTGATGAGCCTTTAATGGATGGCTTGGTAGACGATTATGGTGGTGAGGATTTGGGTAATGTTTCCCATTATATTCCAATATGTAATCCTTATGTGACTATTTATCCTGATAGAAAGATCTCAGGGCATACAGACAAGTTTAGAGAATTAGCTATATCTGATTCTGGATTAAGATGTATTCAAATAGCTAGCAAAGCAATGGCGCAATCTATTATTAGACTATATCAAAAGCCTAATTTAATAGAACTGGCTAAAAAAGAACTTAAAGAAAGGTTACAAACTGAAAACTAAAACGATTTGACAACAACGGAATTTAACACACTACAAACTGTGTTTGATCAAATCGATGCATTAAACAAGGAACATAAGTCGTTTGCGGGTACACCGGATAATTCGGAAAACATCGTTCGATTTGTATTCCGAACCAAGGATATCGAATCAAAAGATGAATAAAAAAATGATCAGCAGGATACAAAAGCGTATCTGGCTGATCTTTTTTTGTTACTTCTGTTTTTTCATATGAGGTTCTAAAAGCTTCATCATCAAAGGAACCAGAACGATACCTAGAATAAAGGTTGGAATCATGTAGGTTGCCTGATATGTGATGGAACCCCAAAGTGGTGTTTCCCAAACCACAACACCGCTGATCGTTGAACAGATAAAGCGGATCGCATTTGTTACAAGGACACCGGAATAGAAATAACCAAAGTTTGGAAATAGGCTGGCTAAGCCATAGGCTGCAAAGGCAAGCAGATAATCCAAAAGGAATCCGATGAGTGTTGGTGTGTACATAGGCCCGGTAATAAATTGGGCAAATACCGCAACTACCGCAACAAATAATCCTTTTTGCCATCCTAAATGATAACTGGCAATCAACAAAGCCAGTGTGGATACACCTAAGCTTCCACCATTAGGCATTTGCAGGATCGGCATGGTATTAATAAAAGTATCCAATACCATAAAGAGGGCTACATAAAAAGCCATCAACACAACATCTCTGACTGATAAATTCTTTCCCATAAAAAAACACCTCCATTTGAGGCGTAAGGAATTCAAAAAAACTTTGAAGACTCCCTACGCTAGAATTACCTAGATCAGGTCATAAGGGACCGTATGACTACATCTCAGCCTAAATAGGCGCCCCTGTCTTGACTTGTATATTATAATCGAAAAGAAATTGATTTTAAAGCATTTTTTTGTAGCTTTATAATACTAGATTCATATTTTTTTATGGTATAATCAAAATCGTACACTAAGAAGGTTTTGTATACGCTACCGTTAATGTCTCAAAAGATACAAAGAGAGCAGTTTCAATCCTTTTATACTTTATGCGTGAACTGGCTGATTATGAAGACTTGTATCTGCAATCATAATATCGTAATAAGGAATATGGAAAAGCAATCCTAAGAGAATTAACTCGCATTGCGGTAGTGAGGATGTGAGCGTTTGGATTGGAATCAATCCAGTGTTGATTTTTATCTTTCTCTGGGTGCAAAACTAATGTCAGATTGGACAGTGTATCGAAGCAGTGAAACGGCCCTGCAAACCACGGCAGAAGAATAAGGGCATGCAGAAAATGAAGAATCGAAAGGAAAAGGAGTTTGTATGTGGATCTTATGTACAGCATTCAGTCTGATATTTACAGTAGCTCATATTTGGCATAGAGCATCAAAAAGGAAAGGTTCTGCACTGTTGTTAGTTCTTTCACTTTTATCTGTAACCTTTAATCTATTATCGCTCTATAATCAAATCTTAGAATGGGTCCGGCATCAGGACTGGTCGGCCTTAGAAGATGTAGTGCCGGCGATACAGCCGATATTGCTTTTTTATGTAATGCTTATTATCCTTATTAATCTTTTTTTATACCATGGAAATAAAGGATATAAAGCCTATAAATAGATATAACAATGAAAGAATGATACAATACGAAACAGAAAAGAGGTTCAATATGAAATTTCAAAAATCAAAGGTTGTGATCGTTGGTGTTGGCAATGTAGGAGCAACGACGGCTTATAGTATTATCAATCAGGGACTCTGCGAAGAAATCGTACTGATCGATGTCAATAAAGAAAAAGCAGTGGGGGAAGCACTGGATATGCAGCAGGCCATTCATTTTATGAATCGAAACATGGTGGTACGTGCCGGAGAGTATGCAGATTGTAAGGATGCGGATATTGTCATCATTACGGCTAGTGCACCAATGCCAAAAGATTCGAATGATCGTTTAGAAATGTTGCAGCCAAGCATTCATATTATGAAAGATATTGTTTCATCTGTGATGGGAAGCGGCTTCAATGGAATTTTTATTGTTGTGTCCAATCCGGTCGATATCATGACGTATCTGGTATGGAAATTTTCAGGACTTCCTGCCAGTCAGGTCATTGGAAGCGGCACCGCTTTAGATACGGCAAGGCTTTGCTGCAGCCTGGCTTCAATGTATGATCTGGATTCAAAAAGCGTACATGCCTATATTTTGGGCGAACATGGTGATAGTGAGATGGTTGCCTGGTCTTCTTCTACGATCGGTGGAAAGCTGTTATCCGATGTATTGAGTGATAATGCAGAGCGCACCCAAAATGAGACAGAAGAGAGTTTATTGGAACAGACCAAACAGGCAGGTTGGGAAATTTTCAGCCGCAAAGGAAATACGTGCTATGGGATTGCCGCTTCTACGACAGCTATCGTAAAATCCATCTTATTTAATGAAAACCGAATTTTACCAGTCAGTGTTTTGGTCAATGGTATTTATGGTATTGAGAATGTGTATTTATCGGTGCCGACCATTTTAAATGGTTCCGGTGCTAAGGAAACGGTTGAAATTCGCTTAGATGAAAAGGAAAAGAAAGCCTTGTTGGAATCGGCTGCACTTTTGAAGTCCATTTATACAGATTTACAGGTGTAGAGTTTAAATTATTTGCGAAACAGACCGAAATGGATTAGAATAGTTTCATGAAAATTAATAGTGAAACCATTATATTAGACAGTGATCCAAGAATTCGTACAAAAAGCGAGAAAGTAGAACTGCCATTATCGGCGCAGGATCGTCAGTTATTGGAAGATATGCTGACCTATGTTCGCCATTCTCAGAATGATGAGATTGCGCAGGCAGAGGGGTTACAGCCGGCTGTAGGAATTGCGGCAATCCAGTTGGGGATCCCTAAGCAGTTGATTGCGGTTGTTGTGCCGGAAGAAGATGGGGTACAGGAAGCTGCATTAGCCAATCCGAGAATCGTTTCCGAATCGGTACAAAACGGATATTTGGAAAATGGCGAAGGTTGTTTATCGGTTAAAGATGAGCATCCCGGACATGTGTTCCGTCATGCCCGCATCAAAGTACGTGGCTATGATCTGATTCAGGATAAAAATGTAACGATCAGTGCAGAAGGTTATTTTGCGATAGCCCTTCAACATGAAATTGATCATCTATCCGGTATTTTATTCTATGATCGCATTGATGAAAACGATCCATGGAAAGAAGATCCAGAAGCAGAAGTTATCTAATACTCTGCTTTTTTAATTGTTAAGGTATAGGGGTTTTGTTATAATTTAAGAAAGATTAACATATGTTTATTGTATAGAAAAGAGGAATTTATGCCAAAACAGATGAACAGTAGTTTTGGTCATGCTCAATCAAAGAAAACATATCATACAAAGAATCGTGTTGAAAAAAACGATACATTGATTTACGCCCTGGGGGGACTGGGTGAAGTCGGAAAAAATATGTATTGTTACGAACATGAGAATGAAATTTGTATCGTTGACTGTGGTGTGTTATTTCCCGGAGATGATCTTTTAGGTGTTGATTACGTCATTCCGGATTACCATCATTTGATTCGCATGAACAAAAAAAGAAAATTTTTAGTGATTACCCATGGTCATGAAGATCATATCGGAGGTATCCCCTTCTTATTGAAGCAGGTCAATATCGATGCCATTTATGCACCGCGATTTGCCAAAGCTTTGATACAGAAAAAACTTTCGGAACATAAAGGACTGGAGCGTACAAAAATCATTGAGATCAATGATGAATCCCGCATTCATACAAAGTATTTTACCGTAGGTTTCTTTAATACGATTCATTCCATTCCGGATTCTTTAGGCGTTTTGATCACAACGCCAAATGGCTCGATCGTGCATACTGGAGATTTCAAATTTGATTTGACACCGGTTGGAACCAATGCCGACTATCAAAAAATGGCATATATCGGTGTATTGAAGCCGGATCTTTTGATGTCCGATTCAACAAACTCCGGCGTAGAAGATTTTTCGATTTCGGAAAAGAAGGTCGCCAATGAAATTCTGGATATTATGCGTAAAACCAAACAGCGATTGATCGTTGCGACATTTGCTTCTAACGTTCATCGTGTTTCGCAAATATTAGAAGCGGCTATCAAGTGCGGACGTAAGGTCATTGTCTTTGGTCGAAGCATGGAAAATGTTGTCGATATTGGTCGAAAGATGGGTACGATCAAAGTAAAAAACAGTGATTTTTTAAGTCCGGATGAATTAGCCCATATACCGGATGAGAAGGTCTGCATTATTTGTACCGGATCGCAGGGAGAACCGTTAGCAGCTTTAAGCCGTATTAGTAACGGAACGCATCGCTATATCCATATCAAACCGGGAGATACGATTGTGTTTAGTTCCAATCCGATTCCGGGCAATGCTTCCAGCGTTAATAAAGTGATCGATAACTTGTTTAGAAGCGGTGCGACTGTGTTGACAAAGTCGATATTAAACAATCTGCATACAACAGGACATGCTTCTAAAGAAGAACAAAAGCTGATGTTGCAGCTGATCAAACCACGTTACTTTATGCCGATCCATGGCGAATATAAGATGTTGATGCAGCACCGACAGACAGCTATGGAAGTCGGTGTTCCCAAAGAAAAGATCTTTGTCTGCGCCAATGGAGATATCCTGATTTTACGAAACCATGAGGTCCTTCAAAGTGATTGGCGATATCAAGGGGACGATATTTATGTAGATGGAAATGATATTTCCGGTTTATCAACAGCTGTATTAAAGGATCGTCGCATATTGGCCGACAATGGTTTAGTGTCTGTTATTATCGCGATTGATTCAAAAACAAATAAAATTTTGATGCGTCCGGTTATTGTGAGTCGAGGCTTTGTCTTCATTAAAGACTCACAGGGGTTGATTAAAGAGGCTGAATTTATCGTACATAATTCCTTACAAGAGAAAATGAAGGAAAAGACGACATTCTCAGAAATTAAAAACTGTGTTCGTTCTACCTTGGAACCTTATTTGTATAAGAAGACACATCGAAATCCAATCGTGATTCCGGTCATCATCAATTCACGCCAAACGATGGAAGAAATTCAACAGAAGCGTTTGGCAAAACAACGGGTTCGTAAGAAGGAAGAAGCATAAAAATGTAGTCTGGGAGAGCAAGAAACGCTCTCCTTTTTTAAAACTCGATTTTAATGAATATAAGCCTACAAATTAGAAAAAGAGATATTAAAATTTTATGTAGACAGAAAATGCATGACTAGATTCACCATGGTTTCTTTTTCTTCCGGCATAGATTGAGCAATCATCAAAGTAATCGCAACCAGAGTATTATTGGAAATAATTTGTTTGCCATCGACAAAAAGATGATGGTTCTTGTTTAAAAATTCTAGAAATATTGTCACCCCAATTCTTTTACAACCATCCACAAACGGATGATCTTTGATCAAAAAATAGAGAAGGTGAGCCGCTTTTTCTTCCATGCTTGGATAAGCTCCTGACCAAAGACATTTTGATAGATCGTTTCAAGAATTCCTTTTAGCTTTCCTTCAAATTGAATTTGTGCGTTTTCCGCACATGTTGAAGTTTCATCAAGTTCTTTGTCATTATAAATATTTCGAATGTGACGAGTGATTCTTGTTCGATCTACATCAAATAGTGTGGCCATCTGGTCTTGTGATAGCCAAACATCCTCACAATTTTCACTTACAGTTACTTCTAATTCCAATTCACCATTTTTAAATAGTACAATATCCTTTGTCATGTGATTCTCCTTCTAGAAAATAAAAATTTTTTCTTAAAGAAAATTCTAAGTAGAGAATCTTACTAAAAAATGACGGGTAATCCTTTTTAAACAAGTTTTTTTGTTAAGGGTGTAAAGATGAATAAAAAACATCAAATTTATCTATATTTTTGGGAATAAAATGAGAAATCAGCAGAAGTTTAGATTGACTTAGAAAGTCCACGCTTTTTCATTTTGCAGGTATATTCACGTTCTTTTGTTAAATCTATGGTAGAATGGATACTGGTGATAACATGACAACATTACAAAAACGACTTTTAGTTGTGATCAGTATTTTGACAGCTTTTATGGTTTTTGTCGCATCCAGTCTGTTTATGGCCTTTATGATCAATCCAGATCAGCTTTATGTACGCTATCAAAGCGTTGAAGATACAAAGATTTCGCAAGATATTGGCGTAGTTTCCATGGTGTATTTTACAGATGTGCAATATGGCAAATTTCAAGATGATGCCCGTATGGAAAAGTTGATTCATACGATACAGGATTTAGATCCCGGCATTGTGATCTTTGGCGGCGATCTCTATGATGATGCTTATACGCCCAGTGAAGAATCCAATCAAAAGTTGATACAGTATTTCAATCAGATCGAGGCACCATTAGGTAAGTTTTGTGTGTTGGGTGAAAAAGATCAGGATGAAACAAAGGCACAGCCGGTACAGAGCATCTTAAATAACAGTGGCTTTGAGATTCTATCCAATACGTCTGTTCGGCTTTTAAACTGTATTCGTTTGACCGGTTTAGCAACAACACCGGATTATTCCATTTTGAGCGCGAATGCGGCACAAGAATATAATATCGTAGTCAGTCACTATCCCGATGTTTTGTTGGATCAGAGCCTGCAATCGACTGCGATATCCTTGGCTTTGGCAGGACATGCACATGGAACGCAGTTAACGTATCCATTCCTCGGTGCTTACCGAAGCGTAGAAGGAGCGACTTCCTTGAATCGGGCACAATCTGTGAATCTGCCGTTTGAAACGATTCTTTCAGCTGGTGTGGGATGCACAAAGGTGGATGCGCGTTTAAATGCCGACCCGGAAATTCATTACTTCTTATTTTCACATAAGAACTGATAGGCTTTGGTTGTGCCTGGTATTGTGATAAAATAACCCAGTCAGGGGGATCTATGTTTAAAAGAAAAGTAAAAAAAGTGCAGAAACAACAAAAAGAAAAAAAGAAGCGAAAACCGCAATGGGGGCTGTTTTTTGATAAAGTACGTCACTTTTTTTCTTTAACACCTAAAAGTGACAGGATCGTAACATTAGCGGTGCTTTTGTTAGTGCTGTGTGGAACGGTCATGATCATTTCCACCAATGTTGGTGGTACGACTTCAAATGCCAATATTGTTTTGACGACAACAATTCGACAAGTAGTCTATTTGGTCATCTCATTTTTGTTTATGTGGGCAGCCAATCATATTTTTAATTTTAAATGGTTCAGTAAGGCACAAAATATGATTCTGATCTTTGCGTTTATTTTTATGTTGATGCCATTAGCGTTTGCCGCATCCGGAGGTTCCCATGCCTGGATCCGTTTGCCGGGAGGTGTGACGATACAGCCGGCAGAATTCGCAAAACCTTTGTTGATCCTTGTGTTCGCAACTTCCTTGTATCAGGCCAGAAAGGATGCGAGCATGACAAGACATTGGCAGATCTTGTTTCGAAAGCCGTTCATTTGCTGGGCGATGTTGATGGTAGGAATTGTTCTGCAACATGACTATGGAACCGGCTTTATCATTTCCTTTATATTCTTTATCTGTTTGATGATTCCGGCGTACCCGCAAATGGAGACATTTCAAAAATGGCTGCGACGGATCATCGGTACGGTTTTTATCGTGGCACTTGTTTTGTTCTGGGTGACGGACATCGGTACATCCATTTTGTCGCATACACCTCTGGCACATATTGCCACGCGTATTGAAAATGCGAAAAATCCTTATACAGATGTTTACGGAAGTGGATATCAGCCGGCTAATGCCTTATATGGAATTGGAAGCGGCGGCTTATTTGGTCGTGGAATTGGTGGTTCGCTGCGTAAATATGGGTATTTGACACAGGCAGATAATGATTACATTTTAGCGGTCATTATTGAAGAAACCGGAATTTTTGGTTTGGGAATTCTTTCTTTATTATATGGATTGTTGATCTATCGCTTTTTCTACTATGCATTTAAGACCAATGAATTTACCTATAAGACCGTGCTTGTGGGTTCCAGTGCTTATTTATTTATCCATTTTGTACTGAATGTAGGTGGTGTTTCCGGCTTGATCCCATCGACCGGTGTTCCGCTTTTGTTTATCAGTAGTGGTGGTTCTTCCTTGATGGCGGCTTTTATCACTGTCGGGTTATGCCAGCAGTGTATTTCCCAAATTCGGTTAAAGGAGATGAAATCGAATGCGTATCGTATCCGGTAAATTTGGCTCTCGAAAACTGGTCAGCGTGGATGGAATGACGACCAGACCAACATCGGATAAAGTTAAGGGTGCCATTTTCTCCAGTTTAGGAAATCAATTTTCAGGCGGTACTATGTTGGATTGTTACAGCGGTACAGGAAATATGGCATTGGAAGCTATCTCACGAGGAATGGATCATGCGGTATGTGTAGAGATCAATAAAAAGGCTGTGCAGGTGATTCGCACCAATGTCAAAAATCTAGGTGTATCGGATCAAGTTAAGGTGATTTCGGGAAATATCTTTTCTGTTTTGTCACAGCTGCAAACGACATTTGATTTGGTCTATATCGATCCACCTTATAAAAAAGAAGAAAATATAAAGTTATTGGAAGCATTGGATTCTCACGATCTGGTCAATGAAGATGGACACGTGGTTATTGAAAGCCTTGCCACACAAACTTGGCCGGATCAGGTAGGTCATTTTTATAAATATAAAGAAAAAACATATCGGGATACAAAAATAACGTATTATAGAAAGGAAACCAAATCATGACTAAAGCTTGTTTTTGTGGAACCTTTGATCCATTGACCAAAGGGCATATAGATATTATCGAAAGAGCTGCCAGTATTTTTGAGGAAGTGATTGTCTTTGTATCCGTAAACAGTGAAAAGAAAGAGCTGTTTCCTAAAGAACAGCGGATGCATTGGATCAAACAGGCAACTTCTCATTTAAAAAATGTACGTTGTGTCATACAGACAGGTCTGGTCGTAGAAGCCTGTAGAAAAGAAGGTGCCAAAGTTTTGATTCGCGGATTGCGCAACTCTATCGATTTTCAATATGAACAGAATATGGAAGCGATGAATCATCAGATGGCACCGGAGATCGAAACGGTATTTTTGATGAGTGATCCGGCACATCTGTATTGTTCCAGCACCAATGTTCGTGAACTTCTTCGGTACGGACAAGATGTATCCCATATGGTGCCGGAATGTGTATGGCAAGATTTAAAGAAGGTGAAAAGATGAAGGAATTTACAGAATGGATGACAGAAAATGGATTTCAGGTCAAGGATCCGCAAATTTATCAGGAAGCCTGTACACATTCAAGCTTTGCGAATGAACATCATAAAAAAGGCAAGGATAATGAGCGCCTGGAGTTTATGGGCGATGCAGTCTTACAGATATGGAGTGCCGATCAACTGTTTCATATGGAACCGGTCATGCGGGAAGGGCAAATGACAACCTTGCGTGCCCAAACAGTTTGTGAAGCAACCCTGGCGAAGTTAAATCAGAAGCTGGGCTGGTATGAATATTTAAAGCTTGGTGTCGGTGAAGAAAAAAACGGAGGGCGTCATCGTGCCAGTATTTTAGCGGATCAATTTGAGGCCTGCCTGGGTGCTATTTATATCGATCAGGGGTATGGCGCCTGCGATGCGATCTTAAAAGAGCATATGTCTCCTTTGTTCAAAGCGGAAAAAAGTGAAGATGTAAAGGATTATAAAACCCATTTACAGGAGGTCATTCAGGCAGATACACGTAAGACCATTCAATATCGCTGTCTGCAGGAAATTGGACCAAGCAACGCTCCGACATTTACGATGGGTGTATATTTGGATGATATATTGTTGGGAACCGGAACAAGCTCGACAAAGAAAAAAGCCGAGCAGCTGGCGGCTAAAGATGCGTTTGGCAAAATGGTCAGATAAGGAGTGATCCGATGGTTTGGGAAAGCATAGGCAATTTTTTGCCGGAAGAATTTAAAAACTATTTTGAACATGCTCTTTTTGAAAAAGGGCCTGTTTTTCATGTGAAAAAAGAACAGCTGGAAATGACACTGTTACTGGAGCACGTGCTTCCATTTGAGGTGTATTCCCGCTTGTTGCATACATTAAAAGTAAAGACACATGTGCATGTGGATTTGATTGTTCATTCCAAAGATACGCAGGTGGATATGGTCAATCTGGATCAATATGTCAGTTATTTTGTGGAAAAAGATACACAGTTTAAAGATTTTCGTTTTCTTCATCCGTTTATAGAAGAAGATATGGTATATTTTTCGACAAAAGATGAAACAAGACTTACCAAGATGAATCGTAAACTCCCTTCATTGATTGAAAATCTTAAAAATGTCGGGATTCAAATGGAGATGATGTGTAAAAAAATCGAGGATGACAAAGTCATTGAAACACAACATATCGAATTACCGGAAATCCATGCGCCTAAAGAAGAACCGGTACGAAAGACATATCGTAAAGAAGAAGCCGTTTCCTGCGCCATTGCGGAGCTGCAGGTGGGTATGCGCTCGGTGATCATCGAAGGTCATATTTTCTCGGTCGATAATCGTGTCATGAAATCCGGAAAGACGTTACAGATGTTGTATGTATCGGATTATCAGGATGCGATTGTCTGTAAGCGATTTGAAAATGCACGTTGTTCTATCGATGAGATCAACAGTGTGAAAAAAGGCATGAGTGTTCGCTTAAAAGGGGAAGTTGTCTATGACAGTTTTTCTAAATGCGATTCCTTTATGATTCAAAGTTTAGAAGAAATACAGCCGGCTAAGCGAAAGGATAAAGCGAGTGAAAAGCGTACGGAATGGCATGTGCATTCCAACTTTTCGGAAATGGATGGAGTATGTTCCATCGAGGAATACATTCAAACGGCGTATGATTGGGGCATGGATGCGATTGGTATCTGTGATCATCAAGTCGTACAGGCCTTTCCTATGGCGCAACATAAGGTCACAGCTTTAAATAAACAAGATCCGGACCGTAATTTTAAAATGTTGTATGGCTGTGAGATGAGCATGGTCGATCCGGAGTATAAGATCATTTTCAACAATGATCATCGTAAGTTGGAAGATGCCACCTTTGTCGTATTTGACTTGGAAACGACCGGTCTTTCCAATCGCTTAGATGAGATCATTGAATTTGGTGCTGTTAAGATGAGGCATCGCGAGGTCATCGATCGAAAGCAGATGTTTATCGATCCTAAGCGAACCATTCCTGCCAGTATCACGTCTTTAACGCATATTTCACAACACGATGTGGATGGGCAAAAGACGATTGAACAAGCCATTGATGAATTGTTGGAGTTTATCGGCGATTCTATCCTGGTAGCCCATAACGCATCCTTTGACGTTGGCTTTATGAATGCCGCCTGTCAAAAGTGCAATAAAGGGCATTTAACTAATCCTGTGATTGACACCTGGCCATTGGCCCAGGCCATGATTCCGGATGCCAAGCGTTACAACCTGGGAAGTGTGTGTCGTCATTATGGTGTCAGCTATGATGGAGAGGGTGCACACCGTGCCGATTATGATGCCGAGGTACTCTCGCAGGTTTTATGCCATATGCTAAACGAATATGACAGTGAAGTCACCTTGGATGATCTGGCCATCTTAAAGAATGAAAACAGCTATACAAAAGTTAGAAATTATCATACAACAGTCTATGCCAAAAATAAGGATGGCTTAAAAGAACTGTTTGAATTGATCACGTTAAGTCATACTAAATATCTTTCTGCGGAAACGGCCGCCGGTGAACCGAGAATTCCGCGGTTTGAACTGGAAGCCAAAAGAAAGAACGGAAACTTGTTGATTGGTTCCAGTTGCCAAAACGGAGAAATATTTGATTTGGCACATACAAGGGATGCTCAGATGTTAGAAGAGGCCATGGATTTTTATGATTACATTGAACTGCAGCCTTTGGATTGTTACCGCAATCTTCTTCAGATGCGAAGACGTGGTAAAGCCATTCAAAGCGTGGATGATCTAAAAAAGATCATTGGATTTATTTTGGATGCAGCCAAAAAGAAGAATAAGCTGGTGATTGCTTCCAGTGATGCACATTATGTACACCCACATCAAAAGCGAGTACGTGATATTTACATCAATGCCAAGGCCATTGGTAATGCCAGACATCCTTTATATCTGTATGATCAACAACAGCGTAAGGCCACCAGTGCACCGAACCAGCATTTGTTGACAACGGATGAAATGCTGCAGGCATTCTCGTGGTTAGGGGAAGATCTGGCCTATGAAATCGTAGTAACAAATACCAACAAACTCAAGAAAATGACAGAACCGATCTATCCGATCAAAGATAAACTGTATCCACCGGATATCGAAGGATCCGATCAGAAATTGCGAGACATCTGTTTTGAAACAGCGCATAAGATGTATGGAGAGCAATTACCGGAAATCGTAGAAAAGCGATTAAACCGTGAACTGGATAGTATCATCGGACACGGGTACTACGTAGTTTATTACATTTCTCATTTGTTGGTGAAGAAAAGTAACGAAGATGGCTACCTTGTAGGAAGTCGAGGGTCGGTTGGTTCCAGCTTTGTGGCGACCATGAGCAACATTACCGAAGTGAATCCATTACAGCCACATTATGTTTGCCCAAAGTGTCATCATTATGAATTTATTGAAGGTGAAGAAGTCAAATCCGGTTTTGATTTGCCGGATAAACCGTGCCCTGAATGTGGAACCATCATGCGTGGAGATGGGCAGGATATTCCATTTGAAACCTTCCTTGGGTTTGAAGGTGACAAAGTTCCGGATATTGATTTGAACTTTTCCGGGGATTACCAGGCCAATGCGCATGCCTTCACCAAAGAGATTTTTGGGGAGGATCATGTTTTCCGAGCCGGTACGGTAGGTACGGTACAGGAAAAAACAGCTTATGGATATATCAAAGGCTATGAAGAAGAAATGGGGATTGAACCATTCAGTGAAGCAAAACGAATCGACCTTGCCAAAGAATGTGAAGGAGTAAAACGAACGACCGGTCAGCATCCGGGAGGAATCGTTGTAGTTCCGCTGGATATGGATGTTCATGATTTTACACCGGTGCAGTATCCGGCCAACAACCCTCATGCGGAGTGGAAGACAACGCACTTCGATTTCCATCAGATTCATGATAATATCTTGAAATTTGATATTTTAGGCCATGTCGATCCAACCGCTATGAAAATGTTGGAAAGAATTACCGGAAAAGATGTGCGTACGATTCCGATGAATGACGAAGCAACGATGGCAATTTTCTCCGGCTTGGATTCTTTGAATATCGATACGACACGCTACAATGAAGTAACCGGGGCGGCCGGTATTCCGGAGTTCGGCACCAAATTTGTCCGGGGTATCCTGGAAAAGACTAAACCGACGACATTTGCGGAGCTTGTCAGTATTTCCGGATTAAGCCATGGAACGGACGTATGGTTGGGAAATGCCGAGGAATTGATCAATAATGGGACATGTGTGTTAAGTGAAGTTATCGGTTGTCGTGATGATATCATGGTCGATTTAATTCAAATGGGTCTGGAACCCAAACAAGCCTTTACCATCATGGAAAGTGTTCGTAAGGGAAAGGGTTTAAAAGATGAATGGATCGAATCGATGAAGGCCAATAATGTGCCGGACTGGTATATTGATTCTTGTTTAAAGATCAAGTACATGTTCCCAAAAGCACATGCGGTTGCGTATGTAATGATGGCCGTGCGCATCGCCTGGTTTAAGGTTCATATGCCAAGAGCTTATTACTGCATGTTCTTTAGTATTCGTTGTGATGCCTATGATATTTCGACAATGATTGCCGGTGAGGAGGCCATTCGACAACGGATGACCGATATTCGCAGAGCCAGAGAAGATAAGACACAGAAGGTCAGTGATAAGGAGCTTGCGATCTATGACACATTGGAGCTTGCCCTGGAGATGGCTTGTCGTGGCTATCGCTTTGCCAATGTTTCGATCAATCGTTCAGCTGCCAATGAATTTATCATGGATCCTGATGACGATAAAAGCATTATTCCGCCATTTACCAGTTTGGATGGTCTGGGGGATAACGTAGGAAAATCCATCGTAAAGGCAAGAGAAGAAAGACCGTTCTTATCGAAGGAAGATGTTTTAAAACGTACCCAGCTTTCAAAATCATTATTAGATCGCTTAGATATGATGAATGCTTTGGAAGGTTTGGACGATGAAAATCAGATGACATTGTTTTAATGGTTGGTAAGACTGGGATAAAAAATCCCGGTCTTTTTTGATTCTATCGCTTGTTCGACTGATTCAGATATATTTATATATGATATAATCTTTGAAAATGAGGTGATCATATGAAAAACATACAATTTAAAACGAAAGGGGATTTAGATCATCTATTCTATGATTTTAATATTTTGTTTGCCTATCATTCAGGGAAAATAGAAAACGATAAGATTACTTATCACGATACAAGAGATATTTTTGAACAAGGCTCTGTGAAAGGATATTCCGGTGATCTGAAAACACTCATGGAGATTCAAAACCAAAAGATTTGTTTTGATGTTTTAAAATCCTATATTCTAAAAAAGGAACCCATTAGTATAGAATTATTAAAAAGAGTACATTATTTACTGACTAGAGGAACGTATGATGAATTTCGTTATACCATTCGAAAAGAACGGCCGGGAGAATTTAAGAAAAATGACTATGTGACAGGTGTTAATGAGGTAGGCTCTGATCCGGAAGAAGTTGCATCGGATGTATTGTCGTTATTATCGGAGATAAAAGACGTATCTGATGAAAATGCATTTATCGCAGGAGTCTATTTTCATGCACGTTTTGAAAACATTCACCCTTTTGCGGATGGAAACGGGCGGGTAGGTCGAACCTTAATGAACTACTATTTTATGATTCATGGTATCGCACCAATCATTGTGCATAATGAATATAGACAACTTTACTATGAGGCTTTGGAACAATATGATGAAAATGAAGATCTGGAACCATTAAAAAGGTTCATTGAGTTTGAGCAGGAAAAGACATGGAATAGAATAAAGAAACCGGATAGAAAAGGAATGGAACAATTTGTAGTAGAATCTTCAAAAGATTAAATAGAAAAAGTGTGCAGATCACGTAGCTGAACGAACCAGTTTGTGGAATGCACACTTTTTTTAATAGTGGAAATTTATTTACTTGTTTTTATACACGGCCGATCGCATATTGGAAAGCATCCTCTTCGACTTTGCTTGGATCGTATTCTTCCAGGATTTTTCCATAGCGTTCACGATAGTCATTATCAACTTCTGCCTGTGGAATGACCTTGCAGGCTTCATTGAAGAAGTGTTTTGAGTCACGTCCCATTGCTTTACCGCGCTTTGTGTGTTTATCCAATGCCAAATCGATGATTTCCGGAACTTCACCCATTGCAGCCGTTTTAATGACGATGTTCTTTAAGAAATCGCTGGAACGATCTTTTTGGCTGGAACATAAAATACGAATTGCATGGATGAAATACATTGGCTGATCTGGATCATCATAGGCATATTCTTTACGCATCTGATTTAATACATACATATGTCTTGCGGCATCTAAATTTCCGAATCCGACATCTTCAACAGAGATCGTTAACAAACGACTCCACAGCTTTTCCAATAATACAGGGCTTGTTGTGTAAAGCTCATACGCATAACGGCATGCAAGTTCTGTCATGGAACGACGAATGGATTTCTGTAATCCGGAAATGACTTCATCGGCCATTAAACCGTGTTTTGTTTTGGCTTCTGCCCATAAGCTATAATCTTTACTCATGAAAGTACCTCCTTAAATATGTTTTGTTTTACGGAATTTATTATAAGCACGAGCTATTTTTTGTTCAACTAAACAATTTCCCATGGCTTAGGAAAGTTGATTGGGGGTACTTTTTTTTCAATTTCCTAAGGAAAAAGGAAATAAATTATTTGTTTTCCCACAAAAATCACATAAAATAGAGAGTGCCATGACATAGTGGACTTAGTAAAGAGAGAGGAGAAACAAAATGCAAGCAATTCAAAATGCGCTGCAGAAGTGGTTGTTTCCGATTGCACAGAAATTGGAACAACAGCGACATCTGCAGTCAGTGAAAGACGGTGTGGTTGCGATCATTCCGGTCATCATCATCGGTTCATTCTGTATGATTCCGGTAGGCTTAGGAAACCTTTTCGGGGGAGGTTTTGGAGCCTGGGTCAATGATCACATTCTCATTTTTAACTTTCCAACTTATTTTACGACTAACATCATGTCATTATTCTCGGCCTTTTTCATCGCTGAATCGTTAGCTAAACGATATGAGATGAAATCTCCAAGCATGCTTGGAATTATGGCTATGCTTTGCCAGGTAGTACTTTGTGTGAAGGTGGATGCCGAAAACAGTATGATCTTCGACATTACTTCTTTAGGATCAGAAGGTTTATTCGTAAGTATTATTTTTGGTTTACTGGTAGTAGAAATTACTCGTATGTTTGTGAAACATAACTGGACGATTCGTATGCCGGACAGCGTACCTCCAATGGTATCTGAAAGTTTCATGTCTTTGATTCCATTTGCGGTCAACGTTATTTTGGCTGTTGCGGTTGCTTTGTTGTGCCAGACATATGCGGGAACGACATTCCCTAAGATCATCATCAGTTTGTTGGCACCGGCCATTTCTTCGATGGATTCTGTTTGGGCTGTGGCGATCATTATCTTCTTAACACAGCTATTGTGGGTATTTGGTTTACATGGTGCTGCCATCACACAGAGTGTTTGGGCACCGTTTGCGATCACTTATGCTGCTGAAAATGCGGCTGCCGTTGCAGCCGGCGCAACACCGGAACATATCTTTACGTATGGATTCTATTTTGGATTCCTGCAAGTTTCCGGTTCCGGTATGACTTTGTTGTTAGTCATCATGATGTGTCGCTCCAAGGCAAAATCATTAAGCTCTATCGGTAAAGTTGGTATCGTTCCTTCTATTTTTGGTATCAATGAGCCAATCATCTTTGGTTTGCCAATGATCATGAACCCTTACATGTTAGTGCCATTTGTATTGGGACCAGTGATTTGTGCGGTTATTTCTTATGAAGCGATGGCTACTGGTTTAGTTTCTTTGCCGTTAGGAGAAGCACCAGGATTTTTGCCTCCGGGATTCCAGGCTTTCTTATTGACGATGGATTGGAAGGCAGCTGTATTGGCAATCTTCAATGTCGTCTTGATGGGTGTCTTCTATTATCCGTTCTTTAAAGCTATGGAAGCCGATGAGGTCAGAAAAGAACGCGAGATCGAAGCACAGAAAGAAGCACAAAACGCATAAACGAATCAGTAAAATGGAAAAGAGGGATGCCTGTTGTTAAGTGACCGTCAGAAAAATGTAATCAAGATGATCTTAAATCACAGCCGGGGCATCTATGCCAATGAGATCGCCGAAAAAATGCAGGTCAGTACCCGAACGATCCGCAATGATATTGCGGCTATCAATCTGGTCTTGAAAAATGCGCAGTGTCAGATTCAGTCCAGCAAGCGTTCTGGTTACTTTATCATGCAGGAAAATATCAGTCGTATCAAAGAGTGTGTAAAGGTGATGGATTCGTTTAACCGTTCGCAGGCTGCCGCTTCTTCCAAACAGCGTAAATATTTTATGCTGGGAAAATTGATTCATCAGCCACAGATCAGCTTGGGTGATATGGCGGATATGTTGTATGTTTCGGAACAAACCATATACAAGGATCTAAACAGTATGATTCATTATCTAGAGCAGAAGTATCATTTCTGCTCTTTAACACTAGAAAATGGTAAATTACAGTTAAAAAGTGATGAAGTGGAAATTCGAACGCTTTTCTATCGTTTGGCAAAGGAAGAGATCTATCGCTCCAATCAACTGGTAGATATTCATTTATATCAGATGGTCAAAGAAGATGCGGACATGGAAGAATTAAGCGATATTACAGATTATATCAGCAGCTTTTGTCGAAGCAATTCCATTGTCCTTTCTGATCAGATGTTGTTTGTGATTGCATGGATGGTCTTCTTTACCATGCTTCGTTCAGAAAACGGATATGCACTGACAAAAAAAGTAGAACTGTTTCAGCCTAATGAAGTGCTGGTTCGCATGTTGACCAGCCTGTTGCAGGATCTTCGCTTTGATCTGACGACAATGGATTGTCACTTGCTTCAAAACTACATTGAAACACTTGGCTTTTACAGCAGTAAACAAAATGTGGTATCGGGCACGGAAGTCGATGAGATCGTCGAAGAATTCACCTTACAGATGAAGGCAAAATACAATATGGATTTTACTCAGATTCCATCATTGTTTGAGAACTTTAAGATTCATCTGCAGTTTACTATCAAGCGCTTATTGATTGACTATCAGCTGACCAATCCTCTGTTACAGGAGGTCAAGGTCAAATATGCGTTTGCGTATGAGATCACGATGTTGATCGTACCAATTATTCATGAGCGCTACGGACTGTATTTGAGCGAAGATGAAATATCGTTTTTAACAATGTATGTCATGCCGTTTTTAAGGGCTCAAAAGGCAAGGGTACAGGCGATTTTGGTCAGTGGCACTTCCCAGAGCTTTGCGAATATGTTGCATGTTTGGCTGCATCAGGAATTTGGCTCACGAATCGAAATTATTTCACAGATTCCTTTATATCAGCTCAAAGAGCAGTTAAAGCAGGGAAGTGCGGATCTGGTCATTTCGGATATGCCCATTGAAGCAAAAATCGGCATTCCGATCGTAGAAATCACGCAATTACCGGGAGAAAGCGAAAGAAAACGTCTGGAAACTTTTATTGTCAAAACGATGACATTAACTTCCAGTGAAGTGATCTTCCATGAGGTCTTTGATCGAAAACGAGTGCTTTTCTTTGATCAGGCGACTTCTTTTGCACAGGTGATCGAAGCTTGTGCTTTCAATCTTTACCAACAACAAAACATTGAGGATCCGGATCTCTTTTCCACGATGACGCTGCAGCGAGAACAGATTTATTCCACACATATTCGTAACGGGGTTTACTTTTCACACCCTTTGGAAAATCAGGCAAAGAAAACAGGAATTTGTGTGGCAATCATAAAAAACTCGCTTACGCATGCGCAAAAACCGGTTCGTATCGTATTTGTAGGGGCGCATGAGCCTAAAATCAATAAAGAAATGATTCATATCTATGATCTTATCAATAAGATCGCGGCTTCGGAAAGACTGGTCAACGTCCTGACCCAGATTGAAAATTCCGGAGAACTGATTGATTATTTGGAACGTATCGTTCAAGTCTTATAGAGAGTGAGGAAAAAATATGAAAATCTTAGTCGTATGCAATGCCGGAATGTCCAGTTCCATCTTAGTTAAGAAGATCGCAGAATATGCACAGAGTATCGGAGAGGATGCATCCGTGCAGGCGGTAAGCTCTGCCAGTGCTTCTGATGAAGCCGGAAAATGGGATGTATGCCTGGTGGCTCCACAGATTCGTTATATGGTCAACGATATCAAAGCTAAAGTTGGTGTACCAACCGATTGTGTCGATATGCGTGTGTATGCGATGGCTGATGGTAAGGCTGCCTACGAACAGGCGAAAGCTTTAAAGGGGTAAGTTATGGCAGATCTGGAACGTCTTTCACAGATTGCCATGGAGATCATTGCCTATTCGGGTGTGGCCAAATCGACTTATATTGAAGCGGCCCGTTTGGCAAGAGAAGGAAATTTTGAACAAGCACAGGAACAGATCCTTCAAGGGGACGAAGTGCTAAAGACAGCACATGAAACACATATGCAGCTGCTTCAAAAGGAAGCGGCGGAAAACACACCGCAGGTTTCCATGTTGGTATTACATGCGGAAGACCAGTTTATGAGTTGTGAAACCATCAAGGTTCTGGTTCTTGAAATTATCGAGATTTATAAAAAATTAGGAAAGGAAGCATAATATGGCATTTTCATACGATCCATGGGCACAGATCACTACACGCAACGGTTATGCCTGCGATGAAGTGATCAGCTCATTACAAAAATGTATTCGAAGAGGAAAAGAAGAAGAGGCCTGTATGTTTGCCTATGAGCTGTATATTTCTTCACCACAGCTGGAAGAAAAAATGTGGCGTCGTCTTTTGACAATTTCTGTAGAAGATATCGGCATGGGCAATCCTCTGGCTGCCGTTGTGGTCAACGCCTTATCACAGGCCCGTTTAAATTTTGATTATGGGGATAATGATCGTACGATCTACTTCATTCACGCAATTTGTTATATGTGCCAAAGCGAAAAGGATCGCTCCAGTGATTTATTGAAAAACATCGTGATGAAAAGCTTTGCGATGGGTAAATTACCGGAAATTCCGGATGTGGCTTTGGACAAGCATACAAAACGTGGAAAAGCCATGGGAAGAGATTCTTTCCATTTCTTAAACGAAGCCAGCATCGTCATTCCACAGGCCCAGGTGGATAATGATTATAAAGATCGCTATGCCAAGCTCTTGGAAGAATACGATCCTAGCGATGTGGCCGAAACCACCTTTACATTCAATGGATGGCAATGGTAAATGGCAACGGTACATAATTCAGCGGATAAAGAACAGATTGCTTCGGTGGTCTTAATGCCGGGTGATCCGTATCGTGCTCGTTATATCGCCGGTAAGTTTTTAGAAAATGCCGCTTTGGTTAATGAAGTTCGCGGCATGTTGGCTTATACCGGCATGTATAAAGGAAAACGTATCACTGTCATGGGAAGTGGTATGGGATGTGGTTCAATGGGAATCTATTCGCACGAGCTGTTTAATAAATACGATGTCGAAGTCATTGTACGGGCCGGTTCCTGCGGAGCCTATACCATGGATTTAGATTTAAAGGATATCTTTATTCCAGATTCCTGCTGGAGTCAATCGACCTATGCCCATACGTACAGCGGCTATGAAAAAGATATTGTAGAACCGGATCCAGCGCTTTGGAAATCGCTCTGTGAGCATGCCCAAAACTACAAAACCGGTCGTCTGCATACCAGTGATTGTTTTTACTATAAGAAAAAAGAAGACAAGCATTTGATCTGTGAACAGAAGCATTGTCTGGCCGTCGATATGGAAAGCTTTGCGTTATTACACAATGCCGATCAGGCACAGAAAAAGGCGGCTACGATCTTAACGGTCAGTGATCATTCTTTGAAAAAAGAAAAGTTGAGCGTAGCCGAGCGTGAACAAAACTTTGATGCGATGATTCAGATTGCGTTAGATACATTAGCTTCCTTTGCCTAAGGTTTATGGAACATTTCCGAAAAGATAGGAAAAAGATTATTTGAAGCCTTTCCAGCTTTCTTTTATAGTAATGTTGTCAAAAGAAAAGCCACAAAAGATACTGTAAAGAAAATCTTTGCGGTATCTTTTTTTGGGAAAGGAGAGAGTATGGATCTAAGGAAATTGTTGCTTGTGATTGTGGGTTCCTTTATCATGGGAGTAGGAATCAGCATAACGATCGCCGTGAATCTGGGAAGCGATCCGATGACCTTATTTTGGATCGGAATCGCCAATCACTTACACATTACGGTCGGACAGGCCAATCTGTTAGTCTGTGCCGTGCTTCTTGTGATCGTATTTTTCATGGATCGAAAACAAATTCATTTGGGAAGCCTTTTAAATCCAATTGTGATTGCACTGACAACAGATGCGTTTGTGAATTTGAATTTTGAAGGGGCCAGCTATCTGCTTCGAATCATTCTGATGGTATTGGGATTGTTGATCCTTGCCTTTGGAATTGCGTTTTATGCCCTTGCGGATTATGGCAAGGGAGCTTATGAAGCGTTAGTCTTTACGTTATGCGATCGTTTTCATCTGGCTGTCGGTATCGTTCGAACCAGTGCGGATATCTTCTTTGCGATCCTGGGAATCGTATTAGGTGCGCCGGCTGCGATTGGTACTTTGCTTGCCATCGTATGTATGGGAAGCGGTATTCAACTGTGTTTGAAACTGCTGACAAGTCAGCCTATAAAAAGAATTTTACTGAAAAAAGCCAAGTAGAGGAGGAATGTTTATGGCAACTGCACACAACAATGCAAATCCTGGCGATATCGCCAAAACCGTTTTGATGCCCGGTGATCCGCTTCGTGCGAAATTTATCGCCGAGACATATCTGAAAAATATCGTACAGTTTAATACCGTGCGCAATATGTTTGGTTATACCGGGGACTATAAAGGAAAAAGAATTTCCGTTATGGGAAGCGGCATGGGAATGCCAAGCATCGGCATCTATTCTTATGAGTTGTTTCATGAATATGGTGTAGAAAATATCATCCGTATCGGTAGTGCCGGCGCTTATACAAGCGATCTTCATATTTTTGATCTGGTGTTGGCCAACAGCTGCTGGAGTGAATCCACTTACTGCATGGCACAGGCCGGTGTAAAAGGGGACATTCAGTATCCAAGTCCGGAATTAAACGAAACCATCAAAGAAGCCGCCGACAAATTAGGTATCAAGCTGCGAGAAGAACGCATTCATTCCAGTGATGTTTTCTATCATGAAGCCAATGTGTCGGATCATAATGATTTTTATAATGAACATGGATGTGTCTGTGTGGAGATGGAAAGCTTTGCCTTATTCCACAATGCGAAGATCTTAGACAAGAATGCCGCCTGTATCTTGACAATTTCCGATTCTTTAGTGACCAATGAACATGCCAGTGCCAAGGTAAGACAGACTTCTTTTGCGCAGATGATGGAAGTGGCTTTAGAAGCTGCCATCATGAGGTAGTTATGAAATACAAGAGAGTTTTTACGATCGTTGTCGATTCTTTTGGGATCGGTCATGCGCCGGATGCCAAAGAATTCGATGATGAAGGAGCGCATACATTTGGACATATCTTAGAAAAGATGCCGGATTTGAAAATTCCGAATATGATGAAGTTAGGGCTTGGCAACATCGGCATTCAAAAAGATACACAGACGATGGGCTATGCCTTGCGCTTACAGGAAGCCAGTGCCGGAAAAGATACGATGACAGGCCACTGGGAAATGATGGGATTGCATATCACAACACCGTTTCAGACATTTACCGAAACCGGTTTCCCAAAAGAATTGTTGGATGAATTAAGCAAACGCTGTGATGGTCGTAAGATCATTGGAAACAAAGCGGCCAGCGGTACCGAAATCCTGGATGAACTGGCAGAACAGGAAATCCACAATGGAGATCTGATCGTTTATACATCTGCCGATTCTGTATTACAGATTTGTGGAAATGAGGAAACAATGGGTGTCGATACTTTGTATCGCTATTGTGAAGCTGCAAGAGATCTTACTATGAAACCGGAATGGAAGGTAGGACGTGTCATTGCCCGCCCTTATACCGGAAAGAAAAAAGGAGAATTCGTACGAACCTCCAATCGCCATGATTATGCATTAAAGCCTTATGGCAAGACCGCTTTAGATGCCTTAAAAGCAGCAGGTTATGATGTGATCAGCGTTGGCAAGATTCGAGATATCTTTGATGGAGAAGGCATTACCAAGGCTTATAAATCCAAGAGCAGCGTACATGGCATGGAGCAGACCAATGAAATTGTCAAAGAAGATTTTACTGGCTTGTGTTTTGTGAATCTGGTGGATTTTGATGCTTTATGGGGGCATCGAAGAAATCCGATTGGATATGGTGAAGAGCTGGAAAAATTTGATACAGCTTTAGGTACTTTATTAGAACAGCTGCATGAGGATGACCTGGTTTTGGTGACAGCTGATCATGGTAACGATCCAACATATAAAGGAACGGATCATACGCGTGAAATGGTTCCTTTACTGGCCTATTCACCGTCCATGAAGGGTATGGGTGTATTACCGGATGCACAAACATTTGCGGTGATCGGTGCCACAATTGCCGATAACTTTGGCGTTTCCATGCCGGAAGGAACGATTGGTTCCAGTCTTTTAGACGAATTAAA
This sequence comes from Faecalicoccus sp. LCP19S3_E2, assembly GCF_052121255.1. Lineage (NCBI taxonomy): Bacteria > Bacillati > Bacillota > Erysipelotrichia > Erysipelotrichales > Erysipelotrichaceae > Faecalicoccus > Faecalicoccus sp. LCP19S3_E2. The sequence continues at coordinate 139,595 of NZ_JBQKEP010000005.1, forward strand.
ATAGTTTTTTCTTAGACCTTTTTAGACTATAGAAAGGTCTTTTTTGTTTGTCAAAATGGCTTAAAAATGCGATAGATAAAGCACTTTGAATGAAAATGTGGGAAATTTGTGAAATTGCCAAAAAACTTTACAAATCATCAACTTTTGTGTATCATGCCAAATTGTGTGCAAAAAAATGTTCACAAATCATGAATAGAATGGAGGAAGAACTCTTGAAAAATACGAAATTTATCGCATTGAGTCTAGGACTACTGTTCACTCTTGGTATACAGGGACAAACTGTAGAGGCACAGATAAAAGAAACTGTTGAAACTTGTCAGGTCAAGGATAAAGATTCTGTAATTGATGCGATCACAAACCGTTATGCTTTTATGGGTTCAGAACTAACATACAAAAAGACAATTGGCGATACGTTGGTCTATGAAAACGATCAGATGGAAATTAAGGTTAATGGTCTGGATTTGATGCAGACCGGAAAACAACCGGTTTCCATTACGTATTCCTTAAAGGATTCCAAGGCGATGTTTGAAAAGATGGGTGGTAAGGCTCTGGAAGGTGTATCCAGCGATTTTATCATTCAGACAACTTTGGATGTACAAGATACTACAGCCCCGCAGATTCAGGTACAGGATCGTTATGATATCCTGCAGGGAGATGATTTTGATCTTTCTAAAGAAATTAAAGTCAGTGATGAAACAGAAGATGTTTCTGTCGATGTACAAGGCACGATCGATACCACAACAGCTGGTTCTTATACGGCAACGATTATCGCAACCGACGATGCCGGAAATCAAACCAGTAAGGAAGTGCAGGTAGTGGTCGATAAAAAAGAAGATCCAAACTTCTATCAGAAGATTGCGGATGCGGCTTTGGCACAGATCGGTGTCCATCAAGATTGTACGATGTTGGTGACCAATTCTTTAAAGGCCGTGGGAATCAACTTTCATGGAGCTCCAAGTGCCTATTTATCATTGGGTGATTTGACAAACGATCCGGTACCGGGTGATATTTGTGTGTATCAGGGACATGTGGCGATCTATATTGGCAATGGTCAGGCTGTCCATGGTGGATGGAATGGTTATACCACACAGATTTTTTCCGTAAATTGTTCCAACTCGTTGATTGGTTATGTGCATGTGCGACAGTAGTAAAGAGCCATCGATCGAAGAATTGGCAGAGGCCAGGCGGCAAATTGATTCGATCGTACATAAATTAGAGAAAACAGTACAAACTATAGAATCAAAAGAAGAACCACAACGCTATCGATCACAGATCACGCTGGCCCATAGAAGGATCAAAGCTTTGATGATTGCACTAGGGTTGATTGATAAAGAAATGAAAAACATTTGAAGAAAGAGCGCCGCTCTTTCTTTTTTTTTGCTCCTTGTGGTAGAATGACAAAAAATGGAGGTGCGCTATGAGAGATGCGACAATGTTTTCGATCATTGAAAAGGAAGAACAAAGACAAAAAAGAAATATTGAATTGATTGCCAGTGAAAATTTTGTATCCAAAGAAGTACGGGAAGCACAAGGTAGTGTGCTGACCAATAAATATGCCGAAGGCTATCCGGGCAAGCGTTATTATGGCGGCTGTGTTCATGTTGATGAAGCCGAAGAGCTTACAAGACAAAGAGCCTGTGAATTGTTTGGGGCCCAACACGTCAACGTACAGCCACATTCCGGCTCGCAGGCCAATATGGCAGTGTACAATACATTATTAGAGCCGGGCGATACGGTGATGGGAATGGATCTTGCGGCCGGTGGGCATCTGACACATGGACATCCGATGAATTTTTCAGGTACGCTGTATAACTTTGTACCTTATATGGTGGATAAAGAAACGGAAGAAATCGATTATGATGCGTTAGAAAAAAAGGCTATGGAAGTAAAGCCAAAGCTGATCGTAGCCGGCGCCAGCGCCTATTCTCGTATCATCGATTTTGAACGATTTGGTAAGATTGCCAAAGCCTGTGGTGCTTATTTGATGGTCGATATGGCACACATTGCCGGTCTTGTGGCTACCGGTTTACATCCCAGTCCGATCCCTTATGCCGATTTTGTGACGACAACAACACACAAAACATTGCGCGGCCCTCGTGGAGGTATGGTTTTCTGCAAAAAAGAATTTGCCAAAAAATTGGATTCCAAAGTATTCCCGGGTATGCAGGGCGGACCGTTGGAACATGTGATTGCTGCTAAGGGCATCTGCCTGTATGAAGCTATGCAGCCGGAATACAAAGAATATATGCAGCAGGTTGTTAAAAATGTGCAAGTGATGGTAACTGGTTTCCAGAAAGCGGGCTTTAGAGTTGTATCTAACGGCAGTGATAACCATCTGTTGATGTTGGATGTGATGTCCAGTATCGGTATGACTGGAAAAGAAGCGGAAAGATTGTTGGATCTGGCGGGCATCACGGTCAATAAAAATACGATTCCATATGATACACAAAAACCGTTTGTGACAAGTGGTATCCGTATTGGTTCGGCTGCCATGACAAGCCGTGGTTTTAAAGAAGCTGAATTTGAAAAAGTGACAGACTGGATCATTGAAGTCTTAAAGGCCGGTGATGAGGCTGTTTGTGCCCGTGTTAAAGAAGAAGTGCAGGCTTTGACAGCCAACTATCCGGTGGAGGCACAAATTTGATCACGCTTCTTTGTGTTGGGAAAAACAAAGAAAAAGCGCTGTGCCAGCTGGAAAATGAGTATGTAAAGCGTATCCAGCCGTTTTCAAAGCTTCAGGTCATTGAGGTCAAGGACGAATCCAATGTACATATGGAACGAGATAAGGAAGCTGAATTGATCAGGGAAAAAGAAGGAAAACGCATCCTGGAGAAGATTCGTCCACAGGATTTCGTGATCTTGTTGGATCTGCATGGCAAGATGCTGGATTCCATTTTGTTTTCTAATCAGCTGGAAAGCTGGTTTATGAAATCGTCGGATTTAGTTTTTGTGATTGCCGGTTCTCTTGGACCAAGCAACGATTTGGTCAAACGAGCCAATGTTCGCTGGAAGCTCAGTGATCTGACTTTTACCCATCTGATGACAAGAATTCTTGTCTTAGAACAGATCTATCGTGCTTTTATGATTCAAAATGGACGCTCTTACCACAAGTAAGGGCGTTTTTATCAGGGAATTAAAAACAAAATCTAGGAAATCAAAAAATCAAGTGATATAATAAAAACGTTTAGTACAGTAGGAGGAATGGAAATGTCTAAAAGAACTGTAAAAGACCTTCAGGTTTCTGGAAAAAAGGTCATCGTACGTTGCGATTTTAACGTACCTAGAAAAGACGGTGTGATCACAGACGACAACCGTATCGTCATGGCTTTACCAACCATTAAATACTTAGTGGAAAATAACGCAAAGATCATTTTGATGTCACATTTAGGTAAAGTAAAAACAGAAGAAGATAAAGCTAAAAATAACTTAGAATGTGTAGCTGTTCGTTTACAGGAACTGTTACCAGATACAAAAGTTTCTTTCTGTCCGGTAACTCGTGGACCAGAATTGGAAGAAGCTGTCAATAATTTAAAAGACGGAGAAATCGTTTTGATGCAGAATACGCGTTATGAAAAGGGCGAAAGCAAAAACGATCCTGAATTAGGTGCTTACTGGGCAAGCCTTGGTGAAGTCTTTGTAGAAGATGCCTTTGGTTCTGTTCATCGTGCTCATGCATCGACTGTCGGAATCCCAACAAACATCAAAGAAAACGGTTTAGGTTTCCTTGTGGAAAAAGAAGTTACAATGCTTGGAAAAGCAGTCGATAATCCAGCACATCCATTTGTTGCGATCATCGGTGGATCAAAAGTTTCCAGCAAGATCGATGTTATCGACAACTTATTGAAGAAAGCCGACAAAGTTATCATCGGTGGTGGTATGGCTTATACCTTCATGAAAGCACAGGGTGGAAGCATCGGTACTTCTTTAGTAGAAGATGACAAATTAGAACTGGCTAAAGAATATTTAGAAAAAGCCGGTGACAAGCTGGTATTGCCGGTGGATAACGTATGTGCAGATGCTTTCAGTGAAGAAGCTAATACACAGGTATGTAAATCCGGAGAAATCCCTGAAGGATGGATGGGATTGGATATCGGTCCTGCCTCTGTAGAATTGTTCAAGGAAACATTGGCCGGCGCAAAAACGGTTGTATGGAATGGTCCAATGGGTGTATTTGAAATGAAGAAATTTGCCAAGGGTACAGAATTAGTATGCCAGGCTATTTCTGAATTGCCGGATGCGATCACTGTTATCGGTGGTGGTGATTCAGCCGCTGCAGCCAAACAGTTAGGTTATGCCGATAAATTCTCTCATGTTTCTACCGGTGGTGGAGCTTCTTTGGAATACATGGAAGGTAAGACATTGCCAGGTATCGCAATCATCAGTGAGAAGTAAGAAAAGAGGAAATAAAAATGAGAAAACCAATTATTGTTGGAAACTGGAAAATGAACAAAAACAATGCGGAGACAGAAGCTTTCTTCAAGGAAGTAGATGCTGCTGCCGCAAGTGAAAACGCAACATATGGAATCGGTTGTCCGTTTACTGATTTAAGAACGGCTGCCGACAATGCCAAAAACTTGATCGTTGCCGCTGAAAACTGCCACTTTGAAGACAGTGGAGCTTTCACCGGAGAAGTCAGCGTTCCTATGTTGGAAGAATTAGGAATCAAATACTGCATCATCGGACACAGTGAACGTCGTCAGATGTTTGGTGATACGGATGAAACAGTCAACAAAAAGGCAAAACGTCTGATTGCTGCCGGAATGACACCAATTCTTTGTATCGGTGAAACGGAAGCACAGTACGATGCCGGAGAAACTGAAAAAGTCATTCGTGATCAGTTGACAGGTTCCATTGCTGATTTGGATGCCAAAGATGTAGCTAACATGGTTATCGCTTATGAACCAATCTGGGCTATCGGTACCGGTAAATCAGCTACAAAAGAAGATGCACAAAACTGCTGTGCCATCGTTCGTGATCAGGTTAAAGTAATGTATGGTCAGGAAGCTGCTGATTCTGTACGTGTACAGTATGGTGGAAGTGTAAAACCAGGAAACATCGTTGAATACATGGCATGCCCGGATATCGACGGTGCTTTGATCGGTGGAGCCAGCTTAAAAGCAGATTCTTTCATGGAAATCATCGAAAAAACAAAGTAATTATTAAAAAGTATAACAGATTGTTTAAAAAGAGGGTTGAATGCCCTCTTTTTTTATGATAAATTTATGGTAACTATTGGATTAACTAAGGGGGTTATTCTATGAATTACATTGAAGAGCATGGTAAAAAAGTGGCAGCCGTTCTATGTGTCGCAAGTTGTTTTCCGGTTGTAGCAGCCGTATACGCGATGGAAACGGAGCCAGGCTGGCACGGAGACCGTTATATTAATACAGATGCAACCGTAGCTGTTGGATGGCAGGAAATCGAAGGAAAAAGTTATTACTTTGATGAAAGCGGTGAAGTGGACGAAGAAACGACACAGCAGGCCACTGTTGCCACTGTATCACAAGATGTATCGCAGTCGGTGCAGAAAAATGTATCAACTGTTACTAAAGAAGTTGTTACAGAAGAAGTAAAAGCAGTAGATGCACAGAAAGAAGCTGAAGAAAAAGCCGCACAGGAAGCTTTAGCGCAGGAACAGGCTGCAGCACAGGAAAGCGTAACTGTAGTGGAAGATACAACAGCGGATGTATCACAGCCAACTTATACTGAAGATACAACTGTGCAGACACCACCTGCAGACACAACAACACCAGTGGTTGATCAAACACCAAGCGATCCGGCACAGGAAACACCATCTCAGCCGGTAACACCTCCGGCTCAGGATACTACAACAACGCCGCCGGCAGTGGAAGAAACGCCAAGTACACCGGTAGAAGAAACACCATCTCAGCCAGTAACACCTCCGGCCCAGGATACTACAACACCGGGATCGGGTGATACAACAGGGGCTTATGCTGATTTGAACGCACGTATTGCGGCAGCTGCACAAACATTGGTTGGTGTAACGGATGGACAGCAGTGTACACAAGTTGTACAGCAGGCATTGGCTTTAGCCGGTGTAAGTGATGCTTATCAATTATGGCCGGATCAATACATTATGTATGGATATTACACAGATACACCACAGGCTGGTAACTTAGTTTACTACAACAATGGTGGTCGTGGAGTTGACCATATTGCGATCTATATCGGAAATGGACTGTGTGTACATGGAAACTTCTGGACAGCAGACGGCACCAGCAAGACCATTATCTCCAGCGTTTATAATGGCGGTGGAGGTGCTCCTCAGTTTATTCAGGTAACTCGATAATTGTTTAGAACCTGACTTTGAAAGTCAGGTCTTTTTTTGTATAATGGATTCTGTTAAGCTGAGGTGACGACATGCGTATAGGACAATCAATCGATATACATCAACTCAAACAAGGAAGACCACTGATTTTAGGTGGTGTTTCTATTGAACACGAAAAAGGATTAGATGGGCATTCAGATGCGGATGTGTTGACACATGCGATCATGGAAAGTATCTTGGGTGCTTTAAGTCTGGGTGATTTAGGAAAACATTTTCCGGATACAGATCCAAGCTATAAAGGAGCCAATAGCTTACAGCTCTGTACTTGTGTTTATGAAATGATGGTACAAAAGGGGTATAAAGTCGGCAATGTGGATGCGACCATTGTGATGGAAAGACCCAAGCTTGCACCTTATATAGAACAGATGCGAAATAATATAGCTCAGATTCTTCATTGTAGATTGGATCAAATATCCATCAAAGCGACAAGGGGAGAAAAAATGGGTTTTATCGGTCATGAAGAAGGGGCGGCGGCATTCTCGGTCTGCCTGTTGGAGGAAGTAAAATGAGAGTCGTAATTCAAAGAGCAAACTATGCGAAATGCACGATCGATCAGGAGATCACCGGACAGATTCATCAGGGTTTTTGTATCCTTGTAGGGTTTACACATACCGATACGAAAGCGATTGTGGATAAGGTTGTTAAGAAAATATGCGGTCTTCGTATATTTTCTGATGAACAGGGAAAGATGAATCGATCTATTCAAGATATACAAGGCTCGATTTTATCTATCTCTCAATTCACTTTATATGCCTCCTGTAAAAAAGGAAATCGTCCCGGCTTTACGGATGCGGCCAAACCGGACCTGGCCATTCCCTTATACGATTATTTTAATGAAGAATTAAGAAATAATGGGTTACATGTAGAAACAGGTGTATTTGGTGCTGATATGCAGATCGAATTGTGTAATGATGGACCGGTTACCATCGTATTAGATAGCGAGGAATTGTAATGGAAATCATTTATGGAAGTGAGTTATCACAAAAGATAAAAGAAGAACTAAAACAGGAAATTGAAAAGCTGCAAAAGGAAGGAAAACGACTTCCGGTTTTAAGTGTAATCCTGGTAGGCGATAATCCGGCCAGTCAAAGTTATGTCAAAAGCAAGGCCAATGCCTGTGCGTCCATAGGTATGGAAAATCGAACCATTTGTATGCCAGGCTCAACAACACAACAAGAGTTGTTGGAAGAGGTCAAAAGACAGAACGAGGATCCGGAAGTTGATGGAATCCTGGTTCAGCTGCCTTTGCCATCTCATTTAGATGAAGTCAGCGTTATCGATGCGATATCACCGGATAAAGATGTGGATGGATTGCATCCTGTGAATGCAGGTAAGCTGCTGACGGGAAGAGATGGTTTTGTGCCATGTACACCATTAGGTGTCATGGAGATGTTAGCTTCTATCGGTTATACTGATTTAAGTGGTTTAAATGCCGTGGTGATCGGTCGCAGCAACCTGGTCGGCAAGCCATTATCCTTACTACTGCAAAAACAAAATGCGACAGTCATGATGGCTCATTCGCGAACAGCGCATTTAAAAGAGCTTTGTCAACAGGCGGATATCTTGATTGCGGCGATTGGAAAACCAAAGAAGATCACGGCTGATTATATCAAGGAAGGAGCCGTTGTGATCGATGTTGGCATCAATCGCATGGAGGATGGAAAGCTTTGCGGAGATGTGGATTTTGAAGCGGTCAAAGAAAAGACCAAAGCCATTACACCGGTACCCAAAGGTGTAGGGCCAATGACGGTATGTATGTTACTGAAGAATACATTGAAAGCGTATAAGGAGCATGAGAAAATCTATGGATGAAAAAAGTTATGATTTAAATGATATCATCGAAATGAAAAAGGAACATCCGTGTCATAAATCAAAACAATGGAAGATCATCCGCATGGGTGCTGATATTCGAATCAAATGTTTAGGTTGTGGTGCCAGTGTGCTGATGCCCCGTAGTAAGTTTGAAAAGAAGCTAAAGCGGGTCGTATCGAAAGGAAGTGAATAAGAATGCCATTAACTGCAGGAATCGTGGGCTTGCCCAATGTCGGAAAATCAACTTTATTTAATGCCATTACAAAGAGTCAGGTGGAGGCTGCCAATTATCCGTTTGCGACGATTCAGCCAAATGTAGGTGTCGTCGAAGTACCGGACAAAAGAGTTGATCGTTTAGTCGAAATCTTTCATCCGAAAAAAACGATCTATACGACCTTTGAGTTTACGGATATCGCCGGTTTGGTCAAAGGAGCTTCCAAAGGAGAAGGGTTAGGAAACCAGTTTTTATCCAATATTCGTCTGACAGATGCGATTTGTCAGGTCGTTCGTTGTTTTGATGATCCCAACATCACGCATGTGGAAAATTCCATCGATCCTATTCGAGATATTGAAATCATCAATTTGGAATTAACGCTGGCAGACTTGCAGACGATCGAAAATCGTATTGCGAAAGTGGAGCGTAAGGCCAAGACGACTTCGGATAAAGAAGCTAAGATGGAAATGGAACTTTTGGCCAAGTTAAAGCCATGTCTGGAAGAAGGGAAACCAGTTCGTTCTTTAGAATTAACAGAAGATGAGCAGGCGTTGATGAAGATGTATAACCTGCTGACGGCAAAACCGGTCATCTATGTCTGCAACCTGGATGAAGAAGGAGCTATGGATCCAGAATCCAATGCGTATTATCAAAAGGTAAAAGAATATGCAGCGCAGGAAAACAGCGAAGTTGTAAGCCTATGTGCCAAAATGGAAGAAGAACTGAGCGGATTGGAACCAGACGAAAGAGCTGCTTTCTTAGAAGAGTTAGGAATTTCAACCAGTGGTCTGGATACGCTGATTCAGAAAGCATACCATATCTTGAATCTTTGTACTTTCCTGACAGCCGGTGAAGATGAATGCCGTGCCTGGACCTTTAAAAAGGGAATGAAGGCACCGGATTGTGCCGGTGTAATTCACACAGACTTCAAAAAAGGCTTTATTCGTGCTGAAGTTTATGCCTTTAGCGATATGGATGAGCTGGGCAGTGAGCATGCGATCAAGGAAGCCGGCAAGCTTCGATTGGAAGGAAAGGATTATGTCGTGCAGGATGGGGATGTCATGCACTTCCGGTTTAATGTATAATTATGTTTAATATAGATTTGGAAGGCTTGTTGTCTTTAGTTATTGCGGTCGTATTGGCTATGTCCATTCATGAAATGGCACATGGCCTGGTATCGTACTGGCTGGGCGATCCTACGGCCAAAATGCAGGGAAGAATCTCATTAAACCCATTTGCCCATGTAGATTGGTTAGGTGTGCTATGTCTGTTACTGTTTCATTTTGGATGGGCCAAGCCGGTACCTATCGATGCCAGTTATTATAAAGATAGAAAGACCGGAATCATCTGGACCAGCTTTGCCGGTCCACTTGCCAACTTCTTACTGGCCTTCATATGTGTCTTTATTTACATTTTGCTTATTGTTTTTTTGCCACAATTTGTATATAGCGGTATCGGAAGCTTTATCGTATCTACTTTATCAACATCGGCAACCTTAAATGTTGGATTTGGCCTTTTTAACCTGATTCCGGTTCCACCATTAGATGGATCGAAGATCTTATTCGCGTTTTTACCGGATGAGCAGTATTACCGCTTTATCGAAGGCTCTCCGTTCTTTATGCTGGTGTTGATCTTGTTGATCTATATGAATGTGTTAAATGTTCCATTGGCGATGTTACAGAATAACATCCTTCAATTCTTTATCAATATTTCTTCTATGATACTGGGACTATGATCCCAGTATTTTTATTGTCTTTGAAACTTTTTTCATAGATTTTTCCCTATTTTCAAAATATTTTCACAAATCTCTTGAAAATATGTGAGAATGTGTTTAGAATATAAACATATTTAATGATTGTACAGGAGGAAACGATATGAAGGGAAGAGTTTTTAAGGTCTTTACATCCTCAGCTTTAGCCGTAGGATTATTAGCCGGATGTAGTTCTGGCGGAGGTGCCGGTGCCGGAAAGACATTGGCAGATGGCGATACAGTAATGATTGGATTGAATTTTGAGTTAAGTGGTGGAACCGCAAGCTATGGTACTGCCGAGTATAACGGAGCAAAACTTGCCATTGATCAATACAATGCCAGTGATGATGCCAAATATAAAATTGAAATTGCCGAACAGGACAACAAAGGAGATAACGCGGAAAGTACAACAGCGGCTACTCGTCTGATTACCGAAGATGGTGCTTCTATTCTTATCGGACCTGCAACCAGCGGTACATCCATTGCGACATATCAGGTAGCCAGCGACAATGCCGTTCCGGTTATTTCACCATCAGCTACACAGATTGATGCGACAACTAATGATAATGGCGAAACGTATCCATATGCATTCCGAATTTGTTTCGAGGATTCTTATCAGGGTGCCGCCATGGCACAATATGCTTATGATACCCTGGGCGTCAAAAAAGCGGCCATTATCAATGAAGTAAGTGATTATGGCCAAGGGCTTGTTTCCACATTCAAAGATGTATTTACGGAAAAGGGTGGAGAAGTTGTTGCGGAACAAAGCTACAACTCCGGAGATACAGATTTCGCATCGATTTTAACAGACATGAAATCAAAAGATTTTGATGTTTTGTATATTGCCGGATATTATCAGGAAGCTGGTTTGATCATTAAGCAGGCTCGTGATATGGGAATTGATACACCGATCATTGGTGCAGATGGATTTGAATCGGAAGTTCTTTCTCAGTTAGCTGGTGCTGATAATTTAAGTAATACTTACTACACAACATGTTATACAACACTGAATGCCAGTGACGAATTGACGAACTTCATTGACTCCTATACAGAAGAATATGGTGAAGCGCCAAATATGTTCTCTGCATTAGCTTATGACTCGGCTAACCTGGCTTTACAGGCATTAGAAGAAGCCGGAGCTACCGGTGAAGAACTAAAGAATATGTTGGAAGGTATTGAATTCTCTGGAATTACCGGATCGTTCACATTTGATGATACACATTCTCCAATCAAGACGGTTATGATCGTTGAACTGGAAAACGGTGTACAGACAGCGGCTACTGAAGTCGAAGTAGAACAGTAATCCAGATGTATCAGGGGAAGCAAACTTCCCCTTTTTTTCTAGTAGAAGGAGAGAAACTATGAGCCAGTTTTTACAACAAGTTATCAACGGTCTGTCTTTGGGTTCCATCTATGCTTTGATAGCCCTTGGATATACCATGGTTTACGGAATCATCAAACTGATCAACTTTGCCCATGGAGATATTTATATGTTGGGGGCCTATGTGGCCTTTATCACAACGACCTATTTTGGTTTCAGCTTTTTCCCGGCGATGATTGCCAGTATGGTGGTTTGCGGAATTTTAGGTGTTCTGATTGAACGAATCGCCTATAAGCCTTTGCGACATGCGACCCGTATTGCGGCTTTGATTACCGCCATCGGTGTCAGCTATGTGCTGGAATATACGACACAATATGTTATGGGAAGTGAAGTTAAGACGTATCCGACTCTTTTAAGCAATTCTTCCTTTAGTTTAGGGCCGGTTACGATTTCCATGCAGCAGGTGTATATCTTTACGATTACGATCGTTTTGATGATTGCCTTACAGCTGATTATCAAAAAGACAAAGATGGGACGTGCCATGCGTGCGGTCAGTGTTGATGAGGATGCGGCCAAACTGATGGGAATCAATGTGGACACTACGATTTCCTTTACCTTCCTTTTGGGAAGTTCTTTGGCTGGTGTTGCCGGTATATTAGTTGGTATTTATTATAATTCGATTGATCCGTTAATGGGAATGGTTCCCGGTTTAAAAGCGTTTATTGCCGCTGTTTTCGGTGGAATTGGAAGTGTTCCGGGCGCCATGATCGGTGGACTGTTTATCGGAATTGCCGAAACAATGGTTGTCGCTTATGGAAGCTCGTTATATCGTGACGCGATCGTATATTTGATTTTGATCCTGATTTTGATCATCAAACCAGATGGTTTGTTAGGAAAGAACCAGAGAGAGAAGGTGTAATTGATGCCGAAACAATTATTGAACAAAGAAAATATCGCCTGGCTTGCCAGTGCTGTCGTGATCTTTCTGGTGTGCAGTGTTTTAATGAATGCCGGAATCATCAACTCCTACTATCAGATTACCCTTTATAATATCTGTATCAATATCATTTTGGCGGTTTCGTTAAATCTTGTCATTGGTATTTGTGGTCAGTTCTCCTTAGGCCATGCCGGTTTTATGTGTATCGGTGCATACAGTGCCGGAATTGTTACGAAAATGATGCCGAATCTGGGCGGCCTTTTCTTAGGTTTATTGGTTGGATTTGTGATTTCTGCGATCGTGGCATTGATCGTTTCTATACCAACATTGCGATTAAAAGGGGATTATCTGGCCATTGCGACCTTAGGGTTTGCCGAAATCATTCGTATCATTGTACAAAATATGAAAATTACCAATGGAGCTGCCGGATTGAGTGGCATTCCTCGTTTAACCACTTGGCCTTTATTGATCATCGGTGTTGTCATCGCACTGGTCGTTGTGTGTAACTTTACCCGTAGTGCGCCGGGGCGTGCCTGTCTTTCCATTCGTGAAGATGAAATTGCTTCCGAAGCCATGGGAATCAATACGACTCGCTATAAGGTCATTGCGTTTGTGATCGGTGCTATATTGGCCAGTATGGCCGGTGCGTTATTTGCCTGCAACTTCTATGTCATCAACCCGACACAGTTTACCTTTAATCGTTCTATTGATATTTTGGTCATGGTCGTATTCGGTGGTATGGGATCGATGACTTCCAGTGTGATTGCAGCAGCTGCTATCGGAATCTTAAATATGATCTTACAAAACTTTTCCGATATTCGTATGATCATCTATGGTTTGGCTTTAGTCATTATCATGATCTTCAAGCCGTCTGGTTTATTGGGAACTAAAGAGTTCTCCTTTAAAAAGCTGTTTCAGAAAAGAAAGGGGAATCGCTAATGGAACCAATTCTTCAAATCAAAAATCTGACCAAAAACTTTGGAGGGCTTTGTGCCGTATCCAATGTATCTATGCAGATCAACCAGGGAGAGCTGATTGGTTTGATCGGCCCCAATGGTGCCGGAAAGACTACGTTATTTAACTTATTGACCGGAGTATATGAACCAAGCAGTGGTTTGATCGAATTCAATGAAGATGGTAAAAAAATTCAATTGGGTGGTTTAAAACCTTATAAGATCACAGCTTATGGAATTGCCCGAACTTTCCAGAATATTCGATTGTTTAAGACAATGACGGTTTTGGAAAATGTAAAGGTTGCGATGCATAAAAATATTCGTTATGGAACCTTAGCTGCCATTTTGCGTTTACCTTCTTATTATAATGAAGAAAAATGGGTAGAAGAAAAAGCCTGTGAGCTGTTAAAAGAAGTTGGATTGTATGGAAAACGTAATGAACAGGCCACCAATCTTCCTTATGGAGAACAGCGTCGTTTGGAGATTGCCCGTGCCTTAGCAATTCAACCGAAAATTTTGTTTTTGGATGAGCCTGCCGCCGGTATGAACCCACAGGAAACTGCTGAACTGACAAATCTGATTTATCGTATTCGTGACAAATACAGTTTGACGATCATCTTGATCGAGCACGATATGTCTTTGGTTATGAAGATCTGTGAAAGAATCTATGTTCTGGATTATGGAAAGCTGATTGCCAATGGAAATCCGGAAGAAATCCGAAACAATGAATTTGTCATTAAGGCTTATTTAGGGGAGGAAATCTAATATGGCGATGCTGGAAGTAAAAGATCTTCATGTACACTATGGAGTGATCGAGGCATTGAAAGGAATCAACCTGGAAGTGAATGAAGGAGAGATTGTTTCTTTGATTGGAGCCAACGGTGCCGGAAAAACAACGATGCTGCAAAGTATCAGTGGTATCAAAAAGAAGACCAGTGGTGATATACTATTTTTAGGTGAATCGATTTTTAAGAAGAATCCAAAGTTCATCGTACAAAAAGGGCTCACACAGGTTCCGGAAGGACGACGTATCTTTACCGGCTTGAGCGTTTATGAAAATTTGATGATGGGTGCTTTCTTACGCAAGGATAAAAAGGGTATTCAACAAGATCTGGAAAAAGTGTATGCACAGTTTCCAATCTTAAAGGAACGAATCAATCAGGATGCTTCTACTTTATCTGGTGGAGAACAACAAATGTTGGCCATGGGAAGAGCCTTGATGGCAAAACCGAAGCTTTTATTGTTGGATGAGCCAAGTATGGGGTTGGCACCTATCCTTGTCAAAGAGATCTTTTCGATCATCGAAGAAATCAATAAGCAGGGAACGACTGTGTTATTGGTCGAACAAAATGCCAAAATGGCTCTGTCAATCGCTCATCGTGCTTATGTACTGGAAACAGGAAAAGTTGTATTGAGTGGAACCGGTAAGGAACTGGCGGAAAGTCCGGAGATCCAAAAAGCGTATCTGGGAGGATAAAAAATGTTTAAAGTCAAAGATTATATGACAAAAGATGTCATTTGTACGGAAAAAGATGCCACGATTTCAGAAGTATTGGAGTTAATGAAAGAACATGGAATTCATCGTGTTCCGGTTGTGGAAAACCAAAAACTGGTGGGATTGATCACAGAAGGTATGATTGCGACATCCCATTCATCGGCTACTTCATTAAGTATCTATGAATTGAATTATCTATTGTCGAAGACAACGGTTAGCACAGTGATGATCAAAAATGTAATTTCCATGAATGAAGAGGAATTGATGGAATCCTGTGCTGAAACCATGCGATCCCACGATATTGGTTGTATCCCTATTGTCGATAATCAGAATAATGTGGTAGGAATCGTGACTCAAAATGATGTATTTGGATGCTTCTTAAGTGTACTTGGTTGGGAAGATAAAGGAACTCGTATTACAATTGCGGTCAAAGATGAATTGGGCGCTATCGGGAAGTTATCGGATATCTTTGTTCAAAAGAAGGTCAATATTTCGCATATTGGTGTTTATTCATTTAAAGATGGTATTGCTAATATGGTAGTACGATGTGATGCGGAAGATCCAAAGAATTTGATTCAGGCATTAGAAGAACATGGATATCAAGTATTAGAAACGTATAAGAACTAGCTGTTACGGCTGGTTCTTTTTTGTCATAAGTTTTAAATTAGTTTTAACTTACAGTTTTTAAAAGAATTTTTAATAGTTTTCTCTTTTTCATACGTATTAAATAGTGTAGAGAAAAGGAGGGAACTCAATGGAAGACAAAAAAGAATTGAAAGAAATCATGCAGGAGTCAAAACGACTGTATGATGAACAGTGCAAGAAGATCCTGTCGTATAAACAGATCCTGTCCTATTTGTTCCAGTCCTGTCTGGAAGAATATAAGGATCTTTCCCTGGAAGAGATACAGGAACTATTGGAAAAGGAAACAGAAAGCGAGATGAGGAAGATGTGCACATTCAGTGATGCGATCTGGAAAAAGGGAATAGAAAAAGGAAGAGATGAAGGTATGGAAAGAGGGATAAAAGAAGGAAGTCTAATCATTTCGATAAATAATGTACAGAATTTAATCAAAAAACATGTTGTTTCCAACATAGAAGAAGCCATGGATTTATTAGGAGTAGAAGCATCTTTACGACCGGCTATTTTAAAATCTATACAGATGCATTAGAAATAGACTGGAACATATAAAGAAAACGAGATGAAAGATGTGTACATTTAGCGATGGATTTGTGAAAAAAGAATTAGCATAGGAAGAGTAGAAGGTAAATAAGAGGGGATTTTAATAAATTCTATAAACAATATATAGAGTTTAATCAAAAATCGTGTTGTTTTTAATATTAACGAAGCCATGAATATGTTAGATGTAGAAACTTCATCAAGACCAATTATTTTACAATCTCTACATATCAACTAGCTTTGAAATAAGGGATAAAGAAATTTTACTGGGCGAATCATAATGTTTACTTTCTGTGATGGCAATCTGTTTGACAGAAGTGTTGTAAACCTTTAAAATGGCATAGAAGAGGTGAGAACTATGGAATTAGGCGAATCTTTGGAAGATTACCTGGAATCAATTCTGGTATTGAGTGAAAAAATCGATCATGTTCGCAGTGTGGATGTAGCCAGCTATTTAGGGTTCTCTAAGCCAAGTGTATCGCATGCGGTCAAACTTTTGGAAAAAGATGGATATCTTCATTTAGATGAAAATAAATTTTTATATCTGACAGATGCAGGAAACCGTATCGCAACCGAAACATATCGTAGACATCGCTTTTTTAGAGAAATGTTGGAAGAGATCGGTGTACCAAAGACCATTGCGGAAAATGATGCCTGCCGTATGGAACATGTGATTTCGCAGGAAACGTTTGATGCGATTCAAAATTATTATGAAAATAAGAAGTAAGTCATGGAAACATGGCTTTTCTTTATATATACTAGTCTTATGAAAAATATAGAAATATTAGCGCCTGTTGGCAGCATGGAAGTCTTAGAAGCTGCAATCCAGGCTGGATGTGATGCGATATATTGTGCGCTTCCTTCTTTTGGAGCCAGGGCCTATGCCAATAACTTTACCTGGGAACAGATGAAGGAAGTATTGAAGCGATGCCATAGTTTGAACATTAAAGTGCATGTGACCATGAATACATTATTGTTTGAGCAGGAGATCGAACAAGCCTATCAACAGGCAAAACGCCTTCACGAAATGGGCGTAGATGCCTTGATCGTACAAGATTTAGGCTTAATTCATCTTCTTCATGAAAGATTGCCACAGCTTGTCGTACATGCCTCTACTCAGCTTTCCGTGACACAGGTTGAGCAGATTGAACAGTTAAAAAAATTAGGTGTTAAGCGTGTGGTACTGGCAAGAGAATGTAGTTTGGAGCAGGTAAAGGCAGCGGTTCAGACGGGAATGGAAGTGGAAGTTTTTGTCCATGGAGCCATTTGCATCTGTTACAGCGGGCAATGCCTTTTCAGCTCTATCGAATATGATCGAAGCGGAAATCGTGGTATGTGTGCGCAGCCATGTCGTATGCCCTATAAGCTTTATCAGGATGGAAAGCCGATTTTAGAAAAAGAACAGTATTTTTTAAGCCCTAAGGATTTATCCCTGATCGAACAAGTTCGAGAATTAGAAGAGCTCGGAGTTTGTTCCATTAAGATCGAAGGACGTATGAAATCCAAGGAATATGTGTATGAGTGTGTGCATCAGGTATATGAGGTGTTGCACGGAAAAACATTGGGTAAAAAAGAACAGAAGGAGCTGCAGGTCACCTTTAATCGTGGATTTACCAAAGGTCATCTTTACGATCAAAGAGGTAATGCTTTGATGAATACCCAAACCAGCAATCATCAGGGAATCTTGATTGGTCATGTGATTGGACAAAAAGGAAAACGTGTACGCGTCAAGCTGCAGGATTCTTTACATCAAAATGATGGAATCCGCTTTGTATGGAAGACAGGCTCGCTAGGCTTTCGCTTGAATTATCTCTATGACACGCAGGGAAAGCTGATTGCGCAGGCAAAAGCAGGTCAAATTGTAGAAATCAATATGAAGGATCGACTTCCTGCACAAACAAAGTTGATAAAGACGATCGATACAACGCTTCAAAAGGAAATTGATCAAACTATTGAAAAGAAACAGCGAAAAGTAGCAGTGTCTTGTCATTTGGCATGTAAAGGGCCCGGATATCCGTTGGAATGCACTTTGTCTGAAAACGGTCATTGTGTGACTTGGATTAGTGAAGAGCTGGCTGATGTTGCCAAAAACAGACCTTGTGACGAAGAGGTTTTAAGACGCCAGTTTTCAAAGACAAAAGACAGCTTTATAGAAATTCAATCGTTTCGTTTTGCGTTGGATGTCCCTTTCTTTTTTCCGCTAGGTGCGCTCAATCATATCCGCAATCAGGCTATCGATGCTTTTTATGAAGAAAAGACAAAGGCTAATCCTATCATAGAAAAAACATACGATGTGAAAATAGAACCGCAAAAAATTGTGGAAAGGCACTGGATACAAGAGAAGATTCATTCTTCGATGGAAGGCTTGGCAGATCTGCGATACAATGTCACAAACTCTTATGCGATCGCGTGTTTATTGCGGTTGGGATTTTCCTGCATCGAGCTTTCTTTGGAATGTAAAGATAAGGATATACAGGCCATGCTTACAGGTTTTAAAGAACGATACGGCTTTGAGGCCCCGGTCATGGTATATCTTTATGGAAAAAGAAGGCTGATGATCATGAATCATTGTGTTGTCAATACGGCCTTAAAAGATGGACAAAGAAAGAATTGTGCTTTATGTCATAGGCATTCTTTTTATCTAAAGGGAAAGGATCAAAAGGAGTATCTGCTGGAAGGGGATGCGAAATGTCATATGTGCATTTTTGAAAAAGAAGCATGGAATGACTTGGATAAAATAGCGTACTATAAGCAGCTTGGCATACAGAATTTTCACTTGTTCTTCTTACGGGAAGATGCACTAAAAAAAGCAAAAATTCTCAAGGAATTTCAGGCTGGAGTACAGGAGTAGATATTGAATCTAAAGCGCTAAAGTGGTATTATTTTTGTAGCTTAAGGCAAAGGAGGAACTTAATATATGCCTATTATTGTTGATGTATATGCTCGTGAAGTATTAGACTCTCGTGGTAACCCAACAGTAGAAGTAGAAGTAACTACTGAATCTGGTGCTTATGGACGTGCCATGGTTCCAAGTGGAGCAAGTACAGGAGAAAGAGAAGCATTAGAATTACGTGACGGTGACAAAACTCGTTACTTAGGAAAAGGAACAACAAAAGCTGTAAACAACGTAAACAACATTATCGCACCAAAGGTAATCGGTATGGATTGCCGTGATCAGGTTCTGATTGATAAAACAATGTTAGATCTGGATGGAACTCCATTCAAGAAAAACTTAGGTGCTAACGCTACATTAGGTGTATCTATGGCTTGTGCTTTGGCAGCTGCTGATTTCTATGGTATGCCATTGTATAACTACTTCGGTGGATTCAATGCGAAGACTATGCCGGTACCTATGTGTAACGTAATCAACGGTGGTAGTCATGCCGACTCTACAGTTGACTTCCAGGAATTCATGATCATGCCGGTTGGTGCAACTTCTGAAAAAGAAGCAATCCGTATGGCTGCTGAAACATTCCATGCGTTGAAGAAAGTATTAAAAGACAAAGGATACAACACGAACGTTGGTGACGAAGGTGGATTTGCTCCTAGCTGTAAAGATGGAAACGAAGAACCACTTGAATTGTTAGTAGAAGCTATGCAGGCTGCCGGATACAAACCTGGTGAAGATATGTGCATTGCGATGGACGTTGCCGCCAGCGAATTCCACAACCATGAAACTGGATTGTATGAATTGAAGAAATCTGGTCAGGGAACTAAGACAAGTGATGAAATGATCGATATGTATGCTGAATGGATCGAAAAATATCCTATCATCTCTATCGAAGACGGACTTGGTGAACGTGACTGGGATGGATGGAAGAAACTGACTGATCGTTTAGGTGACAAAGTTCAGTTGGTTGGTGACGACTTGTTTGTTACAAACCCTTCTATCTTACAGGAAGGTATCGAAAAAGGTATCGCCAATGCGATCTTAATCAAAGTTAACCAGATCGGTACTTTGACAGAAACTTTCGATGCTATGGAATTAGCTAAGAAACATAACTACACTTGTGTAGTATCTCACCGTTCCGGAGAAACAGAAGACTCTACAATTGCTGATATCGCTGTTGGATTCAATGCCGGACAGATTAAGACTGGTTCATTGTCTCGTACAGACCGTATCGCTAAATACAACCGTTTGATGCGTATCGAAGACGAATTGAATCAGCGTGGAGCTACTTCTATTGCTCAGTACAAAGGAAAGAAATCTTTCTACAACTTGTATAAGTAAGATCTTGACCCCGTAAGGGGTCTTTTCTTTTTGTTGATTTTCCTTCATAATAATAGAAAACAAGGAGAATTTTTATGCAACAGGCAACACTGGAACAATGGAAGAAATTATATAAAGAAGCAGATGCGCTAAAGGAAAAAAGGCCATGGACGATCTTTGAAGATATCGATTTGATTGCAGTACAGCTGGAAGGAAAAAGAGAACCATATTTCTGCAGTATCATGGGTAAACAAGGAAACTGTCCAGGGATAACGATGTATTACGGGATGGATGGGTATTCTGATCTATGTATGATCATGGATTCGTACCAATACTCGGCTCCGACAACTTATATCATGGGTGATATTACTTGTATGACTTGTTATTATGGGGATAAAAATGAAATGGAACCGGACCAGAGAAAAATAATTCAGGATTTAGGACTGAAATATGAGGGTGCTAATGACTGGCCGTATTTTTATTCGTTTGAACCTCGCTATGTCCCGGTAAATTTAAATCGTGATGAAGTTATACAATGTACCAGAATTATGGAAGTTTTAAATAAAACCGTGGATATGGTCATGGAAGATGAAGAATGGCTTCCTAATTTTGAAAAAGGGGAGCTCTTAATGGCTGAATGGGATTTTGTTGAAGAAGGTGAAGAACCTAATTTGTCGATATATCCACTGCCTTTGCCAAATTCGATTCCGCGCTTTCTTACGGTAAAAGTGGAGGATTCGGTGCTGGGAGAATTTAAAGAATATGAAAGATCGGATATGGAACTGGTCATGGATCTGAATTATTTGTTTACTCCAATCGATGATCCGGACTATGATCGTCCAATCAATCCATTGTTGGTCTTGGCTTATGATTTAAAAGAAGATAGCATTTTGGCAGGCGATGTTCTGACATTGGATCATGATGAAATGGAAAGAGTGGTTTCTATTTTCTTTCATATCATTGAAAACTACGGTATTCCTAAAAAACTCTATGCACGCAATCCACGTATCTTAATCGGTATGGAATATCTTTGCGATCAGTTGAATATTGAGATTGTCAACGATCCGCTGCAGGAATTAGATGATATTTATCAAGGCATACAACAAACGATCTAGACAGGCAACTGCAAGTCAGTTGTCTTTTCATTTTGTGGAGTATATGAGTAGGGATTACGATTTGGCCTTGGTACAATAGAAGCAGGGAGGATCATCATGAACGAGCAAGTGATTAAAAGCATTTTAAAAGAACGTTTTGAATCCCATATACAACGTCATTCTGCTATAAGATGGATAGATGTAGAAAATCTGCTGACCAAAGATATATTAGAAGCTGTTTCTTATATGGAGGAAACAAAGGGAGAACCCGATGTTGTCTTTTTGGAGGGCCAGCTTTGTATCTGTGACTTTTCCAGGGAGAGTCCGCAAAGAAGAAGCTTGTGCTATGACAAAGAAGCCAGAGTCAGAAGAAAACAAAATGCACCGGTTTCCAGTGTCATGGAAGATGCACAGGAAAGAAAGCTGCTTTTATTGACGGAAGCAGAGTATTTATGGCTGCAGTCGATGGAAGATCTGGATTTGAAGACATCAAGCTGGATCAAAACAGAAGATTCGATGCGTAAACAAGGTGGTGCATTATTTGGCAGTAAACGTTATGGAAGAACTTTTATCTACTGTAATGGAGCGGATTCCTATTATTCCAGTCGTGGCTATCGTGCTAAAGTCGTATTAAAGACGAAGTAGGTCTCTTTGTGTATCTGAAAGGTCATTCTCACAGAGTGACTTTTTTTGTATAATGAATCTACAAGAAGCGAGGGATAGTATGAAACGATGGATCGTATGTGATTTAGATGGCTCTTTAATGCCACCCAGTGATGGCTTATATGTATCAAAAGCTGTTCAGGAAAAGATGATTGCCTTGCAGGAAAAGGGGAATACGGTGATCTTAAACAGCGCCCGTGTTTTTCAGGGTGTGTATCCTTTAGCGTTGCAGATTGGTATGGATAAATTTGGTGGGTATTTGATTTCTTCCAATGGATCGCATGTCTATGATATGAAAACCAAACAAGTAATTGATCGTGTAAAAATGGATGCGGACCGAGTCTTGTGGCTATGGGAAGAAATGAAAAAGCACAATATCGGAATCGGATTTACCCAGCCGGATGCGGTTATATGTAATCAAATGCGTATGGGATTTGAACTGGATCAAAAAAACTGTGATATTGATTATATTACGACAATGCATCCTAAACGATATTTAAAAGCTGATGTAGTAAAGTGCTCCATTGCGGCCAAGCCGGAAGAACTGGAAGCAGTTATTGATGATATTGAAAAAGAAATCGAAAAAAATACTGATTTTCAAGTAATTCGCAGTACACCGACTTTGTATGATGTTCTACATAAAGAAGTTTCTAAACAAGGTGCGTTGGAGAAACTTTTGAAAAGCCTGCATACAAGCTGGGATCAGGTGACTGCCATTGGTGATGGCTACAGCGATGTTGAAAGCATACGTTTGGCCGCTTTGGGCTGTACTTTGGAAAATGCCAAGGAAGAGTGTAAAAGAGTGGCCGATATGATCGTGCCTTCGTGTTATGAAGATGGATGTCTGGTCTGGTTAGATCGATTATTGGAGGAAACGTATGAAAGTCGTTGATATGCATTGTGATACGATTTTGGAACTTTTGAATCATCCTGAAAAAGAATTGTTTCAAAACGATTTGAGTATTGACATTCAAAAACTGCAGAAGGGAAATTACCTGCTTCAAAATTTTGCCTTGTTTACCGATCAAAAAGTTTTATCCATTCCGGAACAACAAACGATGCGATTGATGGATGTCTTCTGGAATGAAATGGAAAAAAATAAAGAATATATCGCACCGGTATTCAGTTATGAAGATATTGAGAAAAATGAAAAGGCTGGAAAGTTGTCTGCTTTGTTGACATTGGAAGATGGCGGTGTTGTCTTTAATGATCTTTCTATGCTTAGAAATTATTATCGTTTGGGTGTTCGTATGATTGCCTTGACATGGAATTATCCCAATGGCATCGGCTATCCAAACTTTTCCATGGATGATTTTACGGACTATAAGCAGGCCAGCCCTTTGCAGCAGATCGATACAGTGCACGGATTGACAGGGTTTGGGATTCAGTATGTACAAGAGATGGAGCGTCTGGGCATGATCATTGATGTCAGCCATTTAAATGATGCCGGTTTTTATGATGTTTTAAAAAATACAACAAAACCTTTTGTGGCCTCTCATTCCAATGCCAGAAGCATTTGTCCGGTAGCTCGAAACCTGAGCGATGAGATGATTCAGGCTTTGCATGCTCGAGGTGGTGTCATGGGCATCAATTTTTGTGGGGACTTTTTAGAAGAACACGAAAGTCCAAACGGGCCAAGCCACATAGAAGCTATGGTACGTCATATTTGCCATATCAAAAAGATTGCCGGTATTGATTGTATCGGATTAGGCACGGATTTTGATGGAATTCATTCCGACTTGGAAATACCGGATGCCTCCTACATGAATCAATTGGCACAGGCTTTATCGGAAAATGGTTTTACACAGGAGGAAATCGAAAAGGTATTTTATAAAAACGTATTACGTGTTTATAAAGAAATCTTATAAGGATTGAATGATTAATTTAAAATAATGTATTTTAATTTAACGAATTTATGATTTTTACTGTTTTTCTGTATTTTTAGTTGAACGATATTTGACTTTTAAAGTAAACTATCAGTGGTCGGCAAAACACAGGAGGAACAGTATGTCAGCAACAATCAATCGAAAAGAACTGGAAGCGAGAATGAGTGAATCATTTGATATTTCAAAAGCAGAAGCTCATGACTATATTCAGTTTGTATTTGATGAAATCACTTCGATATTGAAAGAAGGAAAAGAAATCGATATTTTTGGATTTGGACGATTTTCTGTTACGGAAAGAAAAGGGCGTATAGGCATTAATCCATCCACTGGGGAAAAGATGGAAATTCAGCCTAGCCGTAATGCGAAATTTAAATCCAGCAAGACATTAAAAGAAGCTTTGAAACAAAAGTAAATTAAAAAGGCAAGATTTTTTGCCTTTTTGTTTGCTTAGCTCTTTTTAGGATGGGTAAAAGAGGACAGAAAATTGAACTTTGTCGGTGGTACAGGATTTACGCTTGAAAGAATAGCCGGCTTTTTGGAGGTATTGATCGGCATAAGTATGATCATTTTTGTCTGGCAGTTATTAGGACATGATGATCCAGGCCATATGGAGGATGCAGAGGCTATGCAGGCTTTTATGGAGGTCATCGGTCTGTATGCGATTCATGTGTTTGAAATTATTGCCGGATTGATTGGCATTGTGAAATCAAAAAAAGGTTCATTGCTCACAGTTCTTTTAGGCGTGATCTTGTTTTTGATGAATTTAGTAGAGTTCTTTATGCATACTACAAACATCATAGAAATTATAATTCACGCATTAACATTGATTGTACCGTATTATTATGTACACAATGCTGTTAAATTGTTTCGGAATAAGGTAGAATAAGAAAGTGTGTTAAGGAGAAAATATGAAAAGTTTTATGAAAGAGTTTCGTGATTTTATCAATCGTGGAAATGTCTTAGATATGGCGATTGGTATTATCATTGGTGGTGCGTTTACGGCAATTGTAACAAGTTTATCGAATGATATTATTTCACCGATCCTTGGATTGTTTGGTGGATATGATTTCAGTGCCTACTCATTAAAATTTGGCGATGTAGCGATTAAATATGGAAGTTTTATTACAGCTATTATCAATTTCCTGATCATGGCTTTGATTGTTTTCTGTATGGTAAAAGCTATGAACAGAGCAACCTCTAAATTGAAAAAAGAAGAGGAAATAGAAGAAGCGGCTACAACGAAGGTGTGTCCTTACTGTAAAAGTGAGATCAGTATTGAAGCCACTCGCTGTCCTCATTGTACTTCACAATTAGAAGCGTAAAAAAATGTGTATCCTGAAAGCTCAGAGATACACATTTTTTTATAATACCATATTGCCGACGAAGGCAAGAACGGACATCAGTATGATCATGCCAGTGCCATATGGAAGTACCATAGATAACAGTTTGGAATCCTGTCCTTTGGAATCCACACTGCTCAAGGCAATCGCAAGGCTTTGTGGGCTGAGCATTTTTCCAACGGCTACACCCAGGGAGTTTAAAGCTACGATCCAAAGGCTGTTGGCATTTAAGGCCTGGGCGGCTTCTAACTGCACCTGGCCAAACAGAACGCCGGAATTGGTCCCGGAGCCTGTGACAAAGGTTCCCAAAGCACCAAACCAAGGGGCAAAGAATGGGTAGAAAGAACCGGTAATCGCAATTACAAACGAAGATATATCGCTGATCATGCCGGCATAGCCCATGATCTTGGCAACGGCTAATACCGACAACATGGTGATCATCGTTTCTTTCATCTGGTTAAGCGTATCTACCAATACTCTGCCGAAGTCTTTTAAGCTTGCCTTTTGGATAAGACCACCGATCAATGCGGAAATAAAGATCCATACTCCCGGTGTATTGATCCAGGAAAACGAGATCACCGTAGGGTTTTCACCGGTGTATATCGTTGTTTGTGTGGCAAAAGCACTTAAAGCTTCATTGATTGGCATGACCATCTTGCTGGTTAATAATAAGAATACAAAGATCAGGATAAACGGACACCAGGCAATCAAAGCCTTTGATAAAGTGATGTTTTCCTGTTTGGCGATCTGCATTTCGTATTGCGGATCGCTTTTCTTTTTGGATGCGAACAGGATCGTTAATGCCAAAGAACATACACTTCCTACGACAACGGCCAGTTCAGCACCCACAAAGTAGCTGACGGCAAGCTGTGGAAGGATAAAACCTAAAGAACTGGCCAGTGTTACCGGTAACATTCCTTTTATAGCTTTTGGGCCTTTTCCGGTTGCCATGACGATCAAAAATGGAGCGGCAATGACAAAGGGCGCCAACTGTAAGCTGGTCATAAAGGAAAGCGCTGTGTTTTCCAATCCCACCAGATTGGCTAATGTCACAGTTGGGATACCGATCGATCCAAAAGGTGTGGGAACACCATTGGCAATCAAACAGACAAGACAGCTAAACAAAGGATTAAATCCCAAACCAACAAGCATGCTGGCAGGAATCGCAATGGCGGTTCCAAAACCGGCCATGCCTTCCATAAATCCACCAAAGCACCAGGCAATCAATAAGACGATAATTCGTTTATCGCTGCTGACCGAAGCAATCATTTGCTTAATGATTTCCATGGCGCCGGTTTTTAATGTCAAATTGTACGTAAAGACAGCGGCGATGATCACAAGAATGATCGGCCACAAAGCCATCGCAAAGCCTTCTAAGGCAGCACTTGCCATATCCATCACCGGCATCTGCCACTTGGTGATCGCAAGAATAGCGCTGATGACAAGGGAGCCAATAGCGGCCTTAAAGGTAGGCCATTTAAAAACGGTTAGAGCCACAACTAACCACAATATGGGAAGAAGGGCTAAAAGAAAATTCAAAAATTCCAAGATTTCACCTCTCCTATCAATCTCAAATAAACCGTTTCAATTATACGTGAAACTGCGGGGAAATCTAGAGAAAACTTGAAAAAAACGCAAGAAAAAAAGTTGAAGGTTCAACAGTATTGTAAATAATTATATTTCTATAAAAAATAGTTGGCAAAAATGGTGGGAATGATGTATCATGGTGGTACAAAGTAGCACAAAGTGTCTAGATGTGGGGGTGATGGCACGTGTTCATGGGGGAGTATGCACATAACATCGATCGTAAGGGGCGATTGATTATGCCTGCAAAATTTCGTGAAGATCTTGGTGAACACGTTGTCGTTAACCGTGGTTTGGATGGCTGCTTGTATGTATATACTGCCAAGCAATGGGAAACAGTATATCAAAAGTTATCGGCGCTGCCATCAACAAATAAGGATGCGCGTATGTTTCAGCGTATGATGTTGTCGAAAGCAGCGGAGGTAGATCTGGACAGTCAGGGACGAATTTTGATACCTCGTACCTTGATTGAACTGGCAGGACTGGAAAAAGAATGCCTGATCG
The DNA here is from genome assembly GCF_052121255.1 of Faecalicoccus sp. LCP19S3_E2. Taxonomy (NCBI): domain Bacteria; kingdom Bacillati; phylum Bacillota; class Erysipelotrichia; order Erysipelotrichales; family Erysipelotrichaceae; genus Faecalicoccus; species Faecalicoccus sp. LCP19S3_E2. The sequence goes on from NZ_JBQKEP010000005.1 coordinate 166,886, forward strand.
TAGGTATGGCTAACCATTTGGAGATCTGGTCAAAAGAGCGTTGGATGCAGTTGGAAGAAGAACAGTCCGGTTCATTTGAAGAAGCTGCAGAAGCCTTGAATGGCTTTATGGAGTAGTATGGAACATCAAAGTGTACTGTTAAAAGAAACAATCGACATGCTCGATGTGAAAAAGGATGGCATTTATGTGGATTGTACACTGGGCAGAGGGGGCCACAGTGAACAGATCCTCAAACGTTGTCCACAGGGATTTTTGTACTGCCTGGATTGTGATCAGGAAGCAATTGATCAAAGTACAAAACGTCTGCTTAAGGTTTCAAATAATTTTAAATGTATCCATACATCTTTTGAAAATCTCAAAGAAGTTCTTGCCAAAGAAGGTGTATTTGGTGTCGATGGCATCGTGATGGATCTGGGGGTATCCAGCCCGCAGTTTGACGATCCGTCTCGAGGATTCAGCTATCGATTTGATGCACGACTTGATATGCGAATGGATCAGAGTCAGGAAATGGATGCCTGGAAAGTGATCAATACCTATGATCAAAAAGACTTGTTCAGGATCTTTAGAGATTATGGCCAGGACCCAAATGCATATCGAATCGCATCACAGATCGTCAAAACTCGTCAGCAACATCCGATCGATACGACGTTTCAGTTAGTGGATGTGATCAAAAGTTGTTTACCGGCCAAGGTTTTAAGTAAAAAAGGACATCCGGCCAAGCAGATCTTTCAGGCGGTTCGCATTGAAGTCAATCGCGAGCTTTTACAGCTTGAGATCGTACTGCAGGATGCGATAAGTTTATTAAATCCGGGTGGAAGACTGGCCGTGATCACGTTTCATTCATTGGAGGATACGATCGTAAAACGAATGTTTCGGGATGTAGCTGTTCAGAAAAAGGCAGATCGAAGGCTGCCGCAATTAGGGATAGAAAAATTAGAATATGAGTTGATTTCAAAAAAACCGGTAACGGCATCAAGACAGGAGCTGGAAGAAAATTTCAGATCACACAGTGCCAAGCTTAGGGGATTGAAAAAATTGGGGGCAAACTAAAATGGTGCAGAAAGGTACAACAAAGAAGCATAATAGAAAAAGAAGAAAACTGCGCCAGCTTCGTCCGGAGAAGCTGCTTATTTTAGCGTTTGCTCTTTCATGCGTCTTCTATTGCTTTTCCAAAATCGGCTTGAATTCATACAATATTACGTTATCTGTAGAAGAACAAAAGCTTGCCAGTCAGGTAGCTGAAAAACAAGACGAAGTGCATTCGTTGAAGACAGATATTTCAGCTTTACAAGATAAGAATAAGATGTTAGGCTTAGCTGGCGATGACCTGAATGAAAATCAGGACAATGTCTATGTGATCAATAACTAGTTGAACAGGATGGATATGAATGGCCATAAAACGTAAAGTTAGAAGAAAGCTGGATAAGCGAACACAGCGTTTAAGTGTTCGCCGCAGTAACCGCCAGCTTTATCGAATGATTCAAGTGATGAGTATCATAGGAACATTAGTGATTGCTAATGTTCTTTTCACTATGGTCACGAAAACACATATCTGGTCACAGGAAAGTGTTTTAAATTCAAAGATTTCTTCTTCCATCGTGGATACGGAAGTGGAAGCTAAAAGAGGAACGATCTATGATCGTAATCATCAAGTCATTGCCCAGGAAGTGGATGCCTGGACCATCGTGGCTTATCTGGATGAAAGCGTCGTCGATGAAAATGGCGATCCGGATTATGTCAAAGATGCCGAAAAGACGGCTGAAAAGCTTTGTAAAGTTTTGCCGGATGCCAAGGAATCTAATGTCGAAAAGATCCTTGAAAAAGCGATGGATCAAGGATTGAGCCAAACAGAATTAGGTACGGGAACAAAGCGTTTGGATGAAGAAACGATGGAAAAGATAAAAGATTTAGATCTTCCGGGAATTGATTTTATCGAAACGACCAATCGTTATTATCCGACGACACCATATTCCAGCACGATGGTTGGTTTTGCGGCTTATGATGAAGATGAGCAGAAAATCGTTGGTAAGATGGGGCTGGAACAGACCATGAATGATCTCCTTGCCGGAGAAGATGGGCATGTGCAATACCAGCAGACGGTCGATGGAAGTATCCTTCCTGGAACTACAACGGTATATAAAGAAGCGGTAGATGGAGATAATGTCGTATTGACATTGGATAGTTCTTTACAATCGGTCGTTGAAAAAGCTATGAAAGAAACCATAGAAAATAACAGGGCCACCAGTGCCTGGGCGGTTGTTATGGAGGTGGAGACCGGTAAGATATTGGCCTGGGCCAGTTATCCGACGTATGACCAAAATGAACATAAGGAAATTCCTTCTTATACAGATGCCGTCAGCTCTATGGTGTATGAGCCGGGATCTGTTATGAAACCTTTTACATATGCAACGGCTATTGATACAGGAACTTTCCCATATAATACCATGTATCGCGCCGGCAGTTTTGAATATGGCTATGATGCCGCCAATAATAAAATCAATCGTGTAAGTGGTGTCGCTACGGGCTATCCAACCATTTACGATGCACAGGGAAATGATTATGGAACGCTGACTTTTGAAGATGGTCTGGCATTATCGAGTAACGTAGGTATTTGTGAATTGCTGGCCAATTATATGAATTATGATTCACTGGGTAAATATCTGGATCGTTTTGGTTTCTTCCAGGAAACAGGCATTCCTTATATCAGTGAGCAGACAGGTACTAAAAACATCGATGTTCCGATGGATTATCTTCGTACCGGATTTGGACAGTCCAGTTCCATCACGGTCTTACAGTTGATGCAGGCGTATTCTGCCATCTTTAATGATGGTGTGATGGTACGCCCCTATGTGGTCGATTCCATTGAAGATGCCAAAACCGGGGAAGTCAAAAAACAATATTCGACCAAGGCCAAGGGAACTCCGATTTCAAAGGAAACCGCAAACAAAGTTACCGAGATGATGAAGCATGTTTTGGACGAAGGCATGTCCGGAGATCGTTTTGCGATCGATGGTGTCAGTATGGCTGCCAAAACAGGTACCGGGGAGATTTATAATGTAGAGCAGGGAAAATACGATACAGTCAACTATACGTCCAGTGTCATGGCTGCTGCACCGGCTGAAGATCCTAAGATCATGGTTTACTGGGGCATGATCGGTCCTAACTATGAAGCCTACAGCGCCAAGCAGTTTCAAGATATCATGCGCGCTGCTTTGATTGCTTATGGTGTCAGCAGTGAAACCAAAGAAAGCGATAAGACCCAGGCAGAAGAAAAGTGGGAAACTTACACGATGCCAAACCTAGTCAATCATTCCGTCAGTTATGCGGGATCAAAAACAGAAAACTGGAAATGTCAGATGGTTTATATTGGCGGAGGTTCTACGATCTTACGTCAATATCCACAAGCGGGATCGACCATCAGCAGTCAGGATCGAGTGTTCCTGCTGACCGATGGCAATGCGATCACCATGCCGGATATGACTGGCTGGACAAGAAAAGATATTACAGCTTTCTGGGAACTGACCGGTATCCAGATTCAGACCGATGGCTATGGAGTCGTGACTTCCCAAAGCGTGGAGCCAGAGACGCCGATATCCGCAGATACGGCAATTTCTGTCACAATGGAGTAAATAGTACTAAACTTCTAAAAAGAAATTTGATATAATTAAACATGATTTGAAAACAGATAAAAGGAGAATGCGAATGCGTAAGAAAAAAGTGTATGCGACTCTAGAAATCGCAGATCAGGAAATACGCCTAATCGTTCTGGAGATCTTTGAAGGCAGAAACAATGTATTGCGCGTAGAACGTGTGCACTGTTCCGGTGTTCAAAATCAAAAGATCATAGATGAAGCTGCAGTCGTCAAAGCTATACAGGAAGCCTGCAAAAATGCCCAGAGTGCATTAGGTTTTCGCATAGAAAGAGTGCTTTTGGCTATTCCAAGCATCAATGTACAACGCTGTTCTCAAAAGATCCATGTGCAGATTCCGGATGGAACAAAGACAATTCGATTGTTCCATATTCAGCAGGGATTTAATAAAGCCGTGGAAAAACAGTTGAGTGAGGAAGTCGTTTTTGTCAACATCAATCAAGTATCGTATATTGTGAATGGTGAACAGACAACAAAAAGGCCGATTGGCAAAGAATGTGATGATTTCTTTATGGAAGTGGATTTGTTGTATGCGGATAAGGAAACGATGTACGCTTATGCCCGTTGTGTAGAACAGTCCAATCTTCAGATTCTGGATGTATGTATCGATGCTTATGCGATTGCTCAGGAAACAGGAGCTTTGATTGCCGATCCGAGTCGTCCGATCGTTGTCGTTGATCTGGAACAGGATCATTGTACATTGGCGCTTTTCCAACATGGACGCTTATTAAATACGACGACATTGGAACATGGTTATAAAACATTTACGGAAGAATTACAGAAGAAATATCATTTGAGTGATGCGATCTGTTATCGCCTGCTGCAAAATATCTTTACAGAGGATCAGGATGAAGCCAGCGATGTGATCTGTTACATCGAACAAAAAGAAGAAATGCGCGTAGAAATCACATTAAAAGAGCTGGCGCAGTCATGTCTTTCCAAGATTCGTCTCTGGATTTCAGATATCAATGAGGCATGTGCTCCGATTGCCGGTCAGTCGGTACAATCCATGCGTTATGTGTTGACCGGACAAGGTGCCAATATTCGAGTATTGTCGATGATGCCTTCGGCCTTTAATGCTCCGACCACTGTATTTGAAGAACAGACTATAGGGGCCAGAGATGGAGCCTTTGTATGTGGCTTAGGTATGGCTTATGCCTGGCAATATGTCAACAAGATTCGCCATGATGATAAGATCAGCGTCAACAACAACGAACTGGAAGCCAGTATTGATTCGATCAATCAACGTGCCAAAAGTGGAGCAGATGGCGGATTTACACAAAAATTGAAGAATGCGATTCTAACGGAAAAAGAATAAATGGAGGTAAATAGGATGACAGAATTCAATCAGGTAGCAACGATTCGTGTGCTCGGTGTCGGTGGTGGAGGCTCCAATGCCGTGAACCGCATGGTCGCCGATGGCGTAAAGGGAGTAGATTTCTATATCTGCAACACAGATGTGCAGGTCATGAAAAACTCTCCATGTCAAAATAAGATCGTATTAGGTCGTGAAACGACAAAGGGTCTGGGTGCCGGAGGAAATCCGGAATTCGGACGTAAGGCAGCTGAAGAGAGTGAAAGCGAAATTCGTGAAGCAATTAAAGGAAGCGACATGGTTTTCATCACAGCCGGAATGGGCGGTGGAACCGGAACTGGTGCTGCACCGTTAATTGCCAAGATTTCTAAAGAAGAAGGCGCTCTGACGGTTGCCGTTGTGACTAAACCATTTACATTTGAAGGAAGAAGACGTTCCAACAATGCTGCTGAAGGTATTGAAGAACTGAAAAAACACGTAGATTCTTTGATTATCGTATCAAATGATAACTTGTTGGAAGTCATCGGACGTAAACCGATCGAAGAAGCCTTCCAGGCAGCCGATAATGTATTGCGTCAAGGTGTACAGACCATCTCTGACTTGATCGCCGTACCGGCTTTAGTCAACTTAGACTTTGCTGATGTTCGCAGCGTTATGCAGAATCAGGGACGTGCTTTGATTGGTATCGGTATGGCTGAAGGAGAAGATAAAGCCGTTAACGCAGCTGAAAAAGCCATTCAGTCTCCGTTATTGGAAGCACAGATCAACGGTGCTACAAGTGCAATTATCAATATCACAGGTGGCGACAAAGTATCTTTGTTTGATGCCCAGAATGCCGTTGCGGTGATTCAGGATGCAGCCGGTGGTGATGTTGATTGTATCTTTGGTATTGCGATCAACGAACAGTTGGGAGATGCCATTATCGTTACTGTAATTGCTACAGGATTTGAAGAACCAAAGAAAGTTTCCAAAAAGCGCAGTGAATCAAAACCGAAGGAATCTTTGTTCACACAGCCTTCTGTACAGGCACCTGCTACAGCCGGTGTTGTCACAAGTGTTGAGGAAACAAACGGGGACGATACGATTCCTAATTTCTTCTTTAACCGCTAATGTTTGTCATTTATATTGATGATTCTTTCTTTGGGACATCTGATTTCTCCCGGGATATGCGCTATAAGCTTCGTGTTCTTTTAAATGAAACGCCTTTGAATCACGTTTGGATTTCCAATGTGAGAACCAAAAGTGAGACGATTGAGCGCTTCTTTAAAGAATTTGACGATATCTCTTATACAGAAAGTACGATTCGTTTTATGCAGGATCAAAAGGAATGGATCTTGACCAATACTTCATTACAATGCGAGGATGTATGCATACGCCCGTTTTCCGGAACGTATTGTTTGGTCGATACGGAAACCTTACAGTATGAACGAATCTATTTAGACCTATTTCCGCAGGAAGAGACAGATTTGGCGACCATTTTTACGGAAGCAATTCAGGATGCCCTGCGAAAAATCAGCGGCTCAAAAGAAAAAATGAAATCTTAGCTTGCCTTTCCGGCAGGCTTTTTTTTACAATGATTCTAGATTGGAGTGACAAGAATGGTAGAAATCAAAACATTATTTTCGTTAGATCATACGTTGGCCAAGGATTATTTAGAGCAGTTCACATATCCATGGCAAGCTTTAAAGGGTATTCATGATTTTATTTTGGGATTAGGTCCAACCTTAAAGGACTATGAGGAAATCCAGCCTTTGGTTTGGGTACATCCAACTGCAAAGATTGCCCCGACTGCTTTTTTAGGCTCTCCCTGTATCATCGGGCCGGAAACTGAAGTTCGTCATGGTGCGTTCATTCGCGGCAATGCTCTTGTCGGAGCCGGTTGTGTTGTCGGAAACAGTGTAGAGCTAAAAAATGTCATTTTATTTGATAATGTGCAGACACCGCACTATAACTATGTGGGAGATTCGATCTTAGGCTATAAATCGCATATGGGAGCCGGTTCGATCACATCCAATGTCAAGAGCGATAAGAGCCTGGTTGTCGTAAAAACAAAGAATCAACAATATCCAACAGAACTTAAGAAAGTCGGTGCTATGTTAGGCGACTATGTAGAAGTTGGATGTAATTCGGTGCTGAATCCGGGAACAATCATCGGAAAGCACTCACAGATCTATCCGGTATCGTGTGTACGAGGTGTGATCCCCTCCAACAGCATTTTTAAGGATAAAGATCATATCGTAAGTAAGGCCTAAGGGCCTTTTCTTTTTGTCGGGACTATGGGAAAATAAGAAAAGAGTTTGAAGGTGAGATCGTGCGTGAAATCAAAACATTGACAAAAAAACTAGGGGATGTCTTAAAAAAAGAGGGCATTAAAGGAGTTCAAAAAAGAACCCAACATTTTATAGCCCAAAGAAAAGAAGCCAGTATCAAGGGAGAGATTTTTAAAGATGTGCTGTTTATCAATGGCTGCTCCCGTGATCTTTTAGGACAGTCTGTGCGTTATCGGGTCGATCATCAAAAAGAACAACTGGAATGTTTTGGCATGACCTGTGATGAGGTTTTCTATAAAAATATCAATTTGGATCAAGTGCGTTTATATCGCAATTTCATCTTGTTTCGCTGTATTCATACATCGGAGCTGGAAGCATTTGTCAAAAAAGCAAAAGAATGTAATAAAAGAGTCTATTATGATGTAGATGATCTGGTCATTGATACTTGTTACACGGATCAGATACCTTCCTTATCGACACTGAGCAAAGAAGAGCGTTTACGCTATGATGAAGATGTACTTTCACGTAAGAAAATGTTGATGCTTTGTGATGGAGCCATCACGACAACGACCCGTTTAAAAAAAGAGCTGGAAAAATACGTGCCTTCGGTTTTTATCAATCGTAACTGTGCCAGTTTAGAATTATGTGCTTTATCGCAAAAAGTGACAAAACCAGAGAATTCGAAAGTTAAGATTGGATATTTTAGCGGCAGCATGACGCATAATGACGATCTAAAAATGATCTTGCCGGTCTTACAGGAAATATTAGAACGTTATAAGTCTGTAGAGCTTCATCTTGTAGGAGAATTGGACTATCCAAAAGAATTACAGCCATTTTCTACGCAGATCAAAGTACATCCTTTAATGGACTATAAAGAATTGCCGGCTAAGATTGCCGAGATGGACATTAACCTGGCTCCCCTGTGCGATACGATCTTTAATGAAGCTAAAAGCGAGATCAAATGGATGGAGGCAGCTTTGGTAAAGACATGCACGATTGCCAGTCGTATCGGTGCGTTTGAAGAAAGGGTGCAGGATCAAAAGACGGGGATGCTTTGTTCCAATCTTCAGGAATGGAAAGAAGCGTTGATTCAACTTATTGAAGATCCAAAAAAACGAGAAAAACTTGCCCAGGAGGCATATGCCTGTTGTAAAGAAAGTTATATTAGTATTTATAATGGAAATGCATTGATGAGATGGATACAAGCGCATCAAAGTCCGTCTGTTATGTTTGCGATGACAAAGGTTGAAATCAGCGGCGGCATCATGGTTGCCTTTCGACATATGATGGCTTTACGCAAGGCCGGAGCGGATGTATCAGTTTTATCATTGTATGATCAGGCAAAATGGACGACTTTTCTTGATCATGAGTTCCCGGTTTTAGAGTTGAACAGTGCCAAGCTGCAGGGGCATATCGACCAGGGTGTTGCCACGATGTGGCCTACCGTGCAGCTGTTACAGGGGATTCCGGTCATCAAAAAAAGACGCTATCTGGTACAGAATTTTGAAACGGATTTTTATGATTTTTCCGATCCATTAAAAAAACAGGCTAACCAAAGCTATCGCCCGATGGCAGATTTTCAATGCATTACAATTTCTCAATGGTGTCAGGCATGGCTAAAAGATCGTTTCGACCAAGAGGCATTATGGGCCTGCAATGGAATTGACACGAAACAGTTTTATCCAACAAAGCGAGAGATGAAAGGCAAGATTCGTATTTTGATTGAAGGCGATTGCGAGGCGACTCATAAAAATGTTGATGAAAGCTTTGAAATCGTGAAACAGCTGGACCCAAACCGATTTGAAATCTGGTACATGTCTTATAATGCGACACCGAAATCATGGTATCGCATCGATCGCTTTTTCCATCGCATTCCCTATGAAGAAGTAGCTGATGTATATCGCCAGTGTGATATTTTGCTCAAGACAAGTCTTTTGGAAAGTTTTTCTTATCCACCATTGGAAATGATGGCCACCGGTGGTTTTGTCGTGGCCTTATATAATGATGGAAATCGTGAATATGTCAAAGATGGCTATAATGCCTTGATCTATGAAAAAGGCAATATCCCACAAGCCGTCGATTGTATTGAAAGACTGATTCAGGATGAAAAACTTAGGGAACATTTATATCAAAATGGATGTGTTTGTGCACAAAATAGGGATTGGGATTGTATAAATCGACAAATTTTAAGCCTTTATGGCCTATAAATATGGGATTTTTGTGTTATTTGTTCACCAAAAATTGACAGAACACCCATAAAATGCAAAAATAATTCCATGAGAAAAAATAATGTGCAGAATACAGCGCGTAAGAGAACGGTAAAGAGGCGTAAAATGTCTCCTTTATTAAAGCTCTTATGCTTTATTTTGTCTGTTGCGAGTCTTGGATTAGTTGCGTTTTTAGGCTTTCAGCTTTTTAAGCTGGATATGCTGCCTTTGACTTTGTTGCTTCCTGTTTTATTTGTGGTCGTACTGATTACCCTTTTGATCATCGTCTTTTCAAATTTCAAATGTCGAAAAAATGTATCAAAGCTTATCATGACGATCGTACTGGCTGCATTGACAGCAGCCTATGGATTGGGAAACTACTATGTGTACGGACTATCCAATCTATTTAACGAAGTAACAAACCTAACAGACAAAGTTGTTAATAAAGTCAATGTATATGCTCTGGCCGGCTCCAGTATGGCCTCGGTATCCGATTTAAAAGGCAAGACACTGGGTATCGTGACCGGTCTTGATGAACAAGGGACAAATCGCTGTATCGAAGATCTAAATAAAGAAGATGTACAAGTTGAAACGGTGGAATACAACACACTGTCCGATCTTTTGTATGGGCTGTTCAATGAACAGGTGGATGGAATCATTTTGAACGAGACTTATGAAAATGATATTCATGAACAAGGTGACTATACAAACTTTGGTGTTATGACAAAGCGTGTGTATGAATCCGTTTATTATACCGATCGTTCTACTTCACAGAGCGAATCGCTCAATGCGGTTGACAGTATTACGACAACACCGTTTACCATACTGATCAGTGGAAATGATTCTTATGGATCCTTGGCACAAACCAGTCGATCGGATGTCAATATGTTAGTAACGATCGATCCAAGCAATCATCGTGTATTGATGACAAGTCTTCCACGAGATCTATATGTGCCGATTGCCTGTCCGGAAGGCGCTGAAGACTGTCCGGATGATACACTGAACAAACTGACACATACCGGACAATATGGCGTAGAAGCAACCGATGAAACCATCGAAAAAGCATTAGATATTACGGTCAACTATACGGTTCGTGTGAATTTCTCCAGTCTGGTCAATTTAGTGGATGCCGTTGGTGGTATTGATGTCTATGTTGAAGAAGGACTGGAAGTTGATACCTTCTATGCCAATGGAACCGAAGGTGTGCAGGCCGGATGGAATCATTTGGATGGGGAGCGAGCGCTTGCCTTTGCCCGTGAAAGACATGCCTATATCGATGGCGATGCCCAGCGTGTAAAGAATCAGCAGATCGTTTTAGAAGCATTGATCAATAAAGTGATCTCACCAAGTATGATCATTAATTTTGGAAGCTTCATCGATGCCTTGGGCGGCGCTTTTGAAACCAATATGCCGGCCGATCAAATTCGCAGCTTTATCCGTTACCAGTTTGCGATGATGCCAAAATGGAACTTTGAAAGCTTTACGATCCTAGGTCTGGTCAGCACAGAGTATTGTACGATCCAGGGTGATTATGCTTCGGTCATGATCCCTTATAAAGAATATTTAGATACCGCAAAAGAAAAGATCGATGCGGTCTTATCCGGAAAATCCAGTGATACGATCGATGCCCCGACAAGTGATACTTCACTTTTGACATTAAGAGACTACAGTGAATATCAAGATCAGCCATCGACCTATGAAGATAGTGCGCCGGATACAACGTATCAAGAACCTGTACAGGATGATACGCAGGACTGGCAGGTTGATGATTCTCAACAATATGATGACTACGTTCCTTATCAGGAAGAACCTGTACAGGACGATGGGAATATGTATGATCCAAATGCGGATATGTCGCAAGGGTATTATTAAGGAGAGGTTCCTATGAGAAAAGTAAAGGAAAAGAAAAGCAGAGGTTTTCAGATCTTCGGAATTATTCTATCTGTTTTGCTTGTTGTAGCATTGGGATTCACTGTTTTTGAGATATTTACGCTGAATGTACTGCCGACCAATTTGTTGGTGCCGGTGGTATTGATCCTGGTGATCCTTTCATTGATTGCGATCTTGTTGGTGAATTTTGTCAGCCGCAAGCTGGCAGGAAAGATCTTTTCATCGCTGTTAGCACTTGTGATGACAGGGGTATTAGGTTGGGGCAGCTATTATCTTTATACGACCGGTAATATGCTTTCTAATATTACAACCCATGACGGGGAAACTAAGAATACAGTTTCTGTGATTACTTTAAAATCGGCTTCTTATGAATCCTTGGAAGATTTGGAAGATGCCAAGATTGGTTATTTAAAAAAGATCGATAATTATGGTACAGAGCAGTTTTTAAAGGATGCTTCTAAAGAACTGGGTTATGATAAAACATCGATGTTGGATTTCGGTGTGCAGAATGTCTATGCCCAGGAATCTGAATCCAGTCAGGATGATCAGGAAAACAAAGAAGAGAAACCAACCTTTGAAGACGATTATGCTTATTTACCATTTACCCAAAAGGATTATCCAAGCATTCAGGCTTTGGCCAAAGCTTTGTATGATAAAGATGTTGATGCGATCATTTTAAATGAAACGTATCGTGCCAATTTAGAAGAACTGGAAGACTATATAGACTTTGCTTCGGAAACCAATGTTGTCTATCAGACCGTTTACTATACAGATAAAGAAAATGAAGCACTTGTCGTATCTGATATTACTTCAGAACCCTTTAATATCTTTATTTCCGGAAACGATACATATGGTGATGTCGGTGAACTTTCACGCTCCGATGTCAATATGATCGTGACGGTCAATCCATCAACGAGTACAGTTTTATTGACAAGTATTCCACGCGATACTTATGTGGAATCCGCCTGCGATGCGGCAGATGGTTGCCAACAAGGCGCGATGGATAAAATCACGCATTTAGGGATCCATGGTGTCAACGCCAGTAAGATGACTGCCGAAAACTTTTTAGGCATAGAGATCAACTATACATTCCGTGTCAACTTCTCCAGTGTTATGGATATCGTAGATGCGTTAGGTGGCATTGATATCTTTGTGGAAGAAGGAATGGCGGTTGATTCCTTCTATGCAGATAATACTTTAGAAGGTGTACAGGAAGGCTGGAATCACCTGGATGGCAAACGCGCCTTATCCTTTGCCCGTGAGCGTTATGCGTATCAGGATGGTGACAACCAGCGTGTAAAGAACCAGCAGAAAGTATTACAGGCTATCTTTGCCAAGGCCACTTCACCGGATATCATTGTGAAGTATGCCAGTTTGATGGAAGCTTTCAGCGGTGCTTTTGAAACCAATATGAGCACCAGCGAAATCACATCTCTGATTCAATATCAGCTGCAGTCAGATCCAAGCTGGACTTTTGAAAGCTATCAGGTGGCCGGCGCCGGTGATATGATGTATTGCGCAGAAGCCGGACAGGAACTTTCTGTAACCGTACCGGATATGCGAACGGTACAAGTTGCCAGAGAGAAAATTCAGGCCGTCATGGATGGAGAATCTTCCGATAGTATCGATACCGAATGGCTGGATACAACAAGTCCTGTTTATAATTACTGGGGAAATTATGATCCTACGGCAGATTATAAAAACGGGGATACGATAGAAGCCCCACAGGATGTCTATGTTCCATCGGATACCACAAATGAGTATAGCGAGTATTATGATACACAAACTTATGTACCGGAAACAGACTATCAGGAAACTTATCCTAATGAATACGATCAAAGTATTCCGGAACAAAATGTACAACAACCGGTCATTGAAGAAACACCGGTTACAGGCTATTAAAAAAGATCTGGGTTATTCAATTCCCAGACCTTTTTTGATATTTTTATTTTTTGAATTCATTGATTATCTTGTTTGAAGGTAACGATTTCATTAGGAGTACAATCTAGAATGTTACATAACTTCTCTAGAGTATATAGGGTGATATTTTTATTTTTCTTTAAGGAATCAAGAGTTTTATTATCGATTCCAGATTTTATTAGTCGATATTGTGACATGTTTTTCTTTTTCATCGTACTCCATAGGGGTTTGTAATCAATCATCTCAGCATCCTTAGTAGTTATAATAAGTATAAATTGGAATACGAATTTATAACATTGTGGAGATATCCACAATGTTATGGTATGATTTTAATAACATGACAAATAAGGAGTTGAGGAAGTGTGAAAAAAATAGTTTGTAGTATAATGTGTTTTATTCTTTGCTTTGGATTGGTAGGTTGTGGGAAAAGTGTCGATTATGAAAAAATAGAAAAATCTTTAGTGGATGAAGGATATTATATCGATTGTAATTCTAATAATATTATTTTGACCAAAAAATATGATCTGTTTGGAGAAAGGTCGCTTTCTTATAATGAGGATAGTCCTAGCAAGTTAGCTTTTCAGGATACGTATTTATTGAATAATGTATTGATTGATCCAATATCTAATGAAATCATTTCCAATGAGACAAAAGTTGATAGTATTCCTGAAAAGTATTTAGAAAAATTAAAAAAGATTTCTGATAAAGATATTAAAGATTGTGACTTGAAATATGATGAAGTTGTTGCATACATGGAATATAAAATGAAGAATAATCCGAGGTCTGTCAAAGAAAATACGGAAGCTTCTTTATCTAATGAAGGAGAAGGAGAATCATATTCAGAATTGATTTCTTTTGAGGAATATGAAATCCCTTTAGATACAAGAGACATCATAGATTATATGAAAAAAGCATCTGCAAATGCACAAACAGATTGGAGCATTCAATTTAAAGAATGCAAGACGCAAGATAGTACAGTACTTCTTAATTATATGATCTTATTGAATGGTACTTATACTGGTTTAGATTATCAGTTTTTGTCAGAAAACGGGGAGTTTAAGGGAGCACAATTATTTGATAATAATGGGAAAATAAACACATCCTCAAAGGATAGTGATACATATTTATTTATCTTAATGTTAATTTATGCATATAACAATATGAGCGATATAACCAAAGACGATGTAAAGGAGATTATTAGCCAAGTGGAATTATCTAAAACAAGCGGTATTGGGACTTTTAAAGCATCATATTTTGCTGTCAAAGATAATCAATTTGTATTGATACCTAAAAAATAAAGAAAATAGTCTATGTTAAGAGGGAATGAATTTATATGAAAAAAATATCTAATCTATTTATAATGTTAATAATGATGTTAAGCTTAACTGCTTGCTCGGTATCATCATCAAAAAATGAAAATACAGCTGTTACAGCTTCAAAAGTCACGGATGAAAAAGAGAATGAAACAGTTGAAGAGAAAAAAGTTTTATTTGATGGCAACAATATATTTGTTGAGTATAGAGGAATAGAGGAGTATTCATCAGATAGTTGGATTATTAATCTATATGTTGAAAATAATACAGATTCTGATTTTTATCTTTCAACTAGAAATGTTTTAATCAATAACTGTACAGTTGGACTTTCAAACAGTGTTGTTGAGATTAAAAAAGGAACTAAGTATTTAGCGGAGCCAAATTTTAATTTTGTATTAAATTTAGAGAACTTAGAGCCATATAACATTAAAAGTGTTGATAGTATTAATTTTGAGTTGTATATGAGCCACGAAATTTTGGGAGAAGCTTTTTCATCTTCAGAAGTTAATTTAAGTCCGAAAAAAGCATTTGAAAGTAGTTCAAGAGTTTTAGGATCGTCTGAAGATAAAACAATAATCTTAAATGATAATGACATTTTAATCGAATATAGAGGGCTAGAAAAGTATTCATCAGATAGTTGGATTGTAAATTTATATATTGAGAATGAGACAGATTCTGATTTTTATGTTTCGGCTAATGATGTGCAAATTAACGGATTTGCTTTAGAGTTATCTAATAGTCAGAGTTTGATTCAGTCAGGAAGTAAATACATGTCATTCCCGAATTTTGATTTTATTATTGATAGTAATAAACTAAAATCATATGGCATAGAAAGTATTGATGAATTGAGTTTTAATATTAGTCTAAGTCATGAAATTTTAGGAGAATCTTTTATCGAAAAATCTGTTAATTTGAATCCGGGAATAAGTGTAGTTGTGGAAGACTGATTAAAGTATATCGCAAAAATATTTATTTAGCTCACAACTAAAAAAAAAGATAACTAGGGTGAGATATCATTTATAAGATGATTGTTAAATATGAAAAAGTGGAAAACAAAACTCTATGTGGTTTTAATTTCCACTTTTTCTTTCTGCGTATTTAAAAGATTTTTCACATATAATAAACTTTAGATTAGTTTAGTGTTTTTTTAGTTATTTTATGACTTAGTTTTTCTTTTTTGTTTTAATTATACCTAGAAAAGAAATTATTAGTACGAAAGGACTAGTTCTAATAAATAGCCACTCTATACTATGAAAAGCCACACCCATAACTGCTATGTCCGGACTATTGTAATTCCACTCTAAATATGGACTGTTTAAAACGGATAGTAGATAAATTGATAAGAGAACCAATAAACTGATACTTATAAAAAGAAAATGTAGTATTTTTCTCCTATTCTCTTTTCTTTGGGCAAGCTGTAGATTGATGATTTCCAGTTTATTGGCTAAAGATTGTATCGTATCTGCTTCCTTTTCAGAAATCGTTTCACCTAATAGAGAGGAAACAGGTACATCAAAAATATTTGATAAGCTGATCAACATATCGGCATCGGGTACGGATAGACCATTTTCCCATTTCGAAAGCGTTTGTCGCACAACATTAAGTTCTACCGCCAGTTCTTGTTGAGAAAGTCCTTTTGACTTACGTAGTTTTTTTATATTTTCACTGAGCATAAACTCTTGCCTCCTTGTTGCCTATATTATAGAAATATAAGCTTACTCTAGGCAAGCAACGCAAGTTAACATTATGTTCAAATATCATGGAACGAATCTATCTATTCCATACAGGCATTGATTTTTGTTTTCTTGCGAAGGATCACAAGCAGAATAAAGGCGGTTACTGCTGTCAATGCTTCACCGGCAGAGTGACAGATCCAGACCATCTCGCTGCCAAAAAGCAGTGGTAAGATCAGAATTAAAAGAGGTGGATAGAGAATACTTCTTGCCAAAGATATCGCCAGTGCTTTTCCTGTACATTCATTTGCTTGCCAATATGCGATCATCAAAATATTAAATCCGGCAAGGAAGAATCCGGAAAAATAAGGAAGACTTTTACTTCCCATAAAGTTGATCAGTTCTATATCGCCTGGATTGAATATCGCAAAAAAGCCACGGGAGAAAAAGATGATCACGATGTAACATAAGATCCCGATCGTGAATTCCATGATAAAAGAAGGAAAGCCAAGTATATAGATAGAGTGCAGGTTTTGCCATTTTATCTTCAATTTTGTCAAATATAAATCTCCTCGTTTCCATACAAAATGAGGTAGCATGATCAAAACACTGAAAATAGGGCCAAGAGCGGTTGCCGATGCGGCTCCGGCAATTCCCATATTCATCGGATAAATAAATACGTAATCCAATACGATATTAGATACCAAACCAAACATCAGGGCAAACATCGCAAGCTTTGGACGATTATCGTTACGCACCAGTCCGCTTAACAGAAAGCTGAAAAGTAAGAACGGTGAAAATGTGATGATATACCACATGTAACGAATTGACTCATCATGAATGGCGGGTGTTGACCCCAATAGTTGAGCTAAAGGATGAAGCCATAGATTTCCCAAGATGCTGATTGCCAATCCCATGACAGCTGTACATAAAACGGAAAGGCTGAAAATGTTTCGAACTTTTGTTTTGTCACCTTGTCCTAAATGCATAGAAATCATAACGCCGGCTCCGGTTGCTACTGCCATAGATAGCGCAATGAGTATTTCGACAAGGGGTACAGAGACTGCCGCTGCAGCCATCGCGTTACGACCAAGACGATTACCGATAAATATCCCGTCTACGATCATATAGACGGAATTAAACAGTAGCCCAATCATCTGTGGCACTGCATATTTCAAAAATAAAGTATGTGATTTTCCCTGATACATCGTATTTATCCTCCTATAAAAAATGGCCTGCGTCATGTGTTACGCAGGCCTGTTACACAATAAAATGAAACCCCGGCAGGTTTATCTTATTTCTTAACTTGTTTATTTTTTATCAGTTCGATAGCTTCTTTACCGGACATATGATCGATCGTCATTTCCAACATACAAAGAGGCTTCCAATCGCGTTCAATGGCTTGTTCACGATGGATTTTTTGATCATCTGGGGCATATTTCAATGCCAGCTTTTCAATCGCAAGCCTTTTCTTTGCCTCATCCTCTATGATATGGATCCTTCCGAATACAATCACGCTTCTAAAGTAGCTTGTATATTCTTCGGGCATGATTTGATCCTGGTCGATCACGCAAAAGGAAGCTCTTTCATTTCTTTGTATCGCATCCAATTTGTGACCACTTTTAGCACAGTGAAAGTATATTTTTTCACCATCATAGACATAACTAATCGGAACGGCATAAGGATAGTCATCATCGCCTGATAATGCCAATACCCCAGATGTTCCTCTATCCAGTACCGCATGAATTTCTTCCGGCAATAACACCTGCCTTTTTCTTCGCATTTCTCGAAACATAATAACTCCTTTCCTTAAAAATAAATGCCTTATTGATTCACTCCTTCAAAGACCTAACGGAATGAATAATAAGGCATTACCTGGTGGTAAAATATTTTTAATTGCCGTAATCCTAGCATAGAACGATTTGAAAATCAAGGCATATCCTTTAAGGAAAAAGTCCGATTTTGTATTTTGAGGAAAATACGCTATAATGTGTAAGATATAGGTGAATGTATGACAAGTTTATATAAATCTATGGTGTATCAAAAATATAGAGGTATCCTGATCTCTTTATATGATATTACCGTTGTTTTTTTCAGTTATGTATTTGCGTTCTTTTTTGATAATGATTTCTTTTTGAATGGCGGTATGCTTCATATTACCCGCGCCATTATTTTGGGAATGTGTTTTGTGCTGCTGCTGCATGCGATCATGGGAATCATTTTTCAGACTCATAAAAGCTTATGGACGTTTACCGGTCCCAGTGAAGTGATTCGAGCTGCCTTGAAGTCGATCAGTTGTCTGGTGATCATGTTGATCTTTTCGTATTCAGCCGGTTTATTTCTACATACGCAGATCTTAGTTATGGCGGAAACGATTTCTTTCTTTATCTGTCTAGGCTCTCGTTTAGTGTATCGATCTTTTCGAAGATATGCCTTGGATATGGAACGAAATGAAAACGCCCTGATCGTAGGTGCCGGAAATGCCGGTTATCTGATGTTGAGCGAGATTTATCGAGGCTCCAGCTATCCTTATAATGTTATCGGCTTTTTAGATGATATGAAGGAAAAGGGAACTATCGTTAATGGAAAAAAAGTATTGGGAACGGTTGATGATGTCAAAGAAGTCTGTGCCAAATACGATGTCAAACACGTGTTCATTGCGATTTCGAAAGCCACTCGTCAACAAAAACAGAGAATTATCGATCTATGTGCATCTTCCGGAGCAAATACGAAGATCATGCGCTTTACAACTGAAAGTGATTTGAATTCGCCGGTGCATGTCGAAGATATTCAGATCGAAGACTTGTTGGAAAGACCAAGCATCAATTTAGAAAATGAACAGATTGGATCATACCTGTGTGATAAAGTCATCTGTGTGACCGGAGCCGGTGGTTCTATCGGTTCGGAGCTGGTTCGTCAGATCTTGAAGTTTGATCCGAAGACTCTGGTTTTACTGGATATCAACGAAAATACACTGTACATGTTGAAACAGGAAATCTTACGTGGGATTCGTCAGGGAAAATATAGAGCCGATGTGCAGCTGGAAACTTTGATCGTTTCCATTCGGGAACGCGATGAAATCTTTAAAATATTAAAGAAATATCAGCCGGATGTTGTGTATCATGCGGCTGCTCATAAGCATGTGCCTTTGATGGAAGATCGACCAACCGAAGCCATTCGCAACAATGTATTTGGTACAAAAAATGTGATTGATGCCTGTATTGCCAATAATGTACAGCGCTTCATCATGATTTCTACCGATAAAGCGGTCAATCCCACGAATGTCATGGGTGCTACCAAACGTATGACAGAGCTAATCTTGCAATCACGAGAAACTGATAAGCCGATCAAAATGGCGGCCGTTCGTTTTGGAAATGTATTAGGCTCCAATGGTTCGGTCATCCCAATCTTTAAAGAACAGATCAAGCAGGGTGGACCGGTGACCATTACGGATAAAAATATACAGCGCTACTTTATGACGATACCGGAGGCAGCCCAGCTTGTTTTACAGGCAGGCTACTATGCCAATCACAGAGAAATCTTTGTATTGGATATGGGCAAACCGGTAAAGATCCTTGATCTTGCCGAAAAGATGATCTCTTTATCGGGTTCGGTTCCCTACAAAGATATTGAAATCAAGGAAATCGGTTTGCGACCGGGTGAAAAGATGTTTGAGGAGCTGGCCCTGGAAATTGAAAAATGTCATCGTACTCAGAATAAGCTGATCTTTGTGCATGAGCCTATCGATATTTCTCAGGAAGAAGTGGATCAGAAGATCACGACGTTATACGATATCATCATGAAGACCGATGATGTCGCAAAGATCAAGTCTGTATTGATGGAGGCCATTAAAGATCGAATGAATTAGATGGATATTGTCCATCTTTTTTTGTTGCCGCTCATTCCAAAGCGATTTATGGTACAATATCTCTTAGAGAAAAAATACAGGAGTTGAGCGTATGTATTCTAAATATGGGAAGCGGTTGATTGATTTTTTGATTAGTTTGCTCGGTTTTATCGTCTTATCACCACTTTTTTTGATCCTTTGTCTGTTGATCAAGATCACCTCCAAAGGACCGATTTTCTTTAAACAGAAACGAGTGGGTATTCATAAAACATATTTTGATATTTTAAAGTTTCGCACAATGAAGATCGATACACCAAAAGATGTACCGACGCATTTATTATCCGATCCGGATCAGTATATTACCAGTGTCGGTCGTTTCCTGCGAAAAACTTCGTTAGATGAACTTCCGCAGCTGATCAATATCATTAAAGGCGATATGTCAATCGTAGGGCCGCGCCCGGCTTTATGGAATCAGTATGATTTGATCGAACAACGCGATCTTTATCAGGCCAATGATGTGATGCCGGGACTGACCGGATGGGCACAGATCAACGGTCGGGATGAACTGGAGATTTCAGTTAAGGCCAAGCTGGATGGAGAATATGTACAAAGAATGAGTTTTTTGTTTGACTGTAAATGTTTTTTATTGACGATTACATCTGTCTTGAAACATGAAGGTGTTGTGGAAGGTGGAACCGGAAGCATGCATGAAGGAGATTCCCAATGAAAAAGGTACTGATTACCGGAAAAAACAGCTATCTTGGTTCTTTTGTGAAACAGGAATTAAATCGATATCCACAAAAATATCAGGTGCAGGAGCTGGATATGATGGATCCCAACTGGCAAAGCTTTGATTTTTCAGGATTTGATGTTGTCTATCATGTGGCTGGTCTGGCTCATTCCACACCCGATGAAAGTCAAAGAGATTTCTATTATCAGGTGAATACAGAACTGGCCTATCAAACGGCTTGTAAGGCAGCTAAAGAAGGTGTTTCACAATTCATCTTTATGAGTTCGATCATCGTTTATGGCAGCGGTAAGGTTGGGCAAAAACGCGTGATTACTAAAGACACGCCATTAGAACCGGATAACTTTTATGGCGATTCTAAAAAACAGGCGGAAAAAAAGATCTTATCCATTCCCGGCTCCATGAAGATCGTCATACTAAGACCACCGATGATCTACGGGCCACAATCAAAAGGAAATTATCCTTTATTGGCAAAGTTTGCCGGTAAAACACCGGTGTTTCCGACAATCAAAAATGAAAGAAGCATGTTGTTTATAGGAAATCTCGCATTGTTTGTCAAACGCTGTATCGATAAGGAACTGGAAGGCATTTATCTTCCTCAAAATGAGCACTATGTTTCGACTTGTGATCTTGTAAAAAAGATTGCACAATATCATGATCATAAAATTTTATTTATCTCATTGTTCAATCCTTTTGTGCGATTGTTTCACTCTGTCAGTGCTGTGAATAAAGTGTTTGGAAACTTGATTATCGATCCTTCACTTTCGGCATTTTCCTTAGATTACCAACGCTATTCATTTGATCAAAGCATACAGCTTACAGAAAAAGGAGAGACGGCTCTATGAAGGTAGGAATTGTCTGTGCCTTTGATACATATTTTGATCGAGTAGCACTGTTAAAGGAGTTTTATCAAAAAAGAGCCCAGGTAAAAGTCATCGCTTCAGATTTTTCTCATCGAAAAAAAGAAAAAAACAGAGAATCTTCTTTGGTTGATGAATGGATCGATACCAAACCGTATCATAAAAACTTATCTGTAGCACGCTTAACATCGCATTATGATTTTTCTAAAAAAGCAGAAAAACTTTTGGAGGCAGAAACATGGGATGTTCTACATGTATTCGTGCCTTGTAATTCACTGGTGAAATTTATGGCTTTGATCAAACATAAACAACCAAAGACAAAACTAATCTTTGATTTGATTGATCTATGGCCGGAAACTATGCCAATTTCTAAGTTCAAGAATGTTTTTCCATTTACACTTTGGAAACAGATTCGCGATAAAGATTTAGATCAGGCTGATCTTATTTTTACGGAGTGTAAGCTATACCAGCAAGTTTTACAGAAAGAAGACAATGAGAAATATAAGGTCTTATATTGGGCCAGACAGGAAAAGCCATTAGAGAGCCATCTTCAAATCAAGGATACAGAGCTTAGCTTTTGTTATTTGGGATCGATGAATCATATTATCGATATTGATTTCATCGAAAAATTTTTAAGCGCCTGTCAACAATATCGGCCGGTTACTTTACATTTGATTGGTGATGGGGAATCCAAAGAGCAGCTTATTCAAAATGTAAAGCGAAAAGGTGTTCAGGTTATCGATCATCAAAAAGTATATGATCAAAAGAAGAAACAAGAGATTTTTGATCAATGCAATTACGCATTGAATGTCATGAAAGAAAGTGTGGTTGTCGGATTGACGATGAAGTCACTGGATTATATGTGCGGTCAGATTCCGTTGATCAATACGATTGGCGGCGATACCAGAGAGTTTTGCGAAACCTGTAACATCGGGTTTCATGTTCCCTTTGATCAAATTGAGCTTTATGCGCAAAAGGTATGCACACAAACGCTACAGGAACAGTATGAACAAAGAAAACAGATCAAACACTTATACGAAACAGTTTTCACAAAGGACTCCTTTTTCAAGACGATGCAGGATGCATGGGAGAAGCTGATATGAGAATCGAATATGGTATTTTGGTGATCTATAATCACTCCATTGAAAAATCATCTTCGTATGCGACATTTAAAGATCAACTTTCTGTCATTGTAGCCGATAACAGTACGAATGAAGAGATTCGTAAAAGAAATCAAAAGCAGGTTGAAAAAGACGGAAATGTATATTTGGATATGAAGGGAAATCAAGGATTAAGCAAAGCTTATAATCAGGCGATTTCACTTCTTCAAGAAAAAGAACAGAAGCCTTGTTTTGTAATGATTATGGATGATGATACGCTCTTTGAAAACGATTTTCTAAATAAAGCTACACAGGAAATGCTATCTGTACAAGCAGATGTATATGTACCGGTCGTAAAGGCCAAAGAACAAATTCTTTCGCCCTGCACGATTCATAGAGGAAGAGTCAAAGCGATTCATGATCTTTCATCCATCACCCGAGAAAATATAACCGCCATCAATAGTGGCATGATCGTATCTTTAAACGTATATCAAAAGATTCGATACAATGAAAACTTGTTTTTAGAGTATATCGATCATGATTTTATCAGGCAGCTAAAAAAACATCAGTATTCGATCCACATTTTAAATCAACAGATTCAACAGAATTTTTCGGTATTTGAAAATGATAAAACTTCGGCAAAAACTCGATTTTCTATCTTAAAAAAAGATTTACATGTTTTTTATGGAAAGAATCTGTCGCAGCGTTTCTTATATAGAAGCATATTATGGAAACGAAAGCTTCGTGCTGTGATCCAATATAAAGATTTGTCAATAGTTTGGAAGTGGTAAAGGAAATGAAAAGAAAAAGTGTTTCGGTTGCAATGGCGGCTTATAATGGCCAACAATACATTCAACAACAAATGGAATCGATATTAAAACAGTTGCATATGGATGATGAATTGTTAGTTTCTTTAGACTTTTCAACCGACAATACTGAGTATATCGTACAGAAGATGGCCAAAAAGGATGATCGTATTCAAATCGTGCATGGACCCAGTCTTGGCGTATTAAAAAACTTTGAAAATGCGATCAATCTTGCCAAAAACGAGATTCTGTTTTTATCCGATCAGGATGATGTCTGGTTAGATGGAAAAGTCGAACGCATCTTAAAAGAGTTTGAGGATGAGCAAGTACAGGTTGTCATTCATGATGCAGCTGTGACCGATGAGAACCTGCACATACAGATTCCTTCTATTTTCAAAGAGAGAAATGTGAAATTAGGTGTCAAAGAAAATATTCTCAAAAACGGCTATCGTGGTTGTTGTATGGCCTTTCGCCAAAGTTTAAAGGATGATATCTTGCCCTTTCCTAAAGCCATTCCCATGCACGATCAATGGATCGGTTTAGTGGGCGAACTGACCGGAAAAAATGTTTTGGTGCCGGATGTTTATTTGTTGTATCGAAGACACAGTAAAAATGAAACCGATTTAAAACATGCCGGTATCCTGCAGATGCTTCGCTGGCGAAAAGACATTTATACAGAAATTGAAAAGTTTAAAAAGAAAAAAGGATTAAAATCTTCCTAGGAAAGCGTGTTGCTTGTAAGACAGGCTTTCTTTTTTTATAATCGCTTTTAAATAAAGGAGATTCGAAAATGAGAGCTTTATTGATGATTGATGCACAAAATGGTTTTTTGGATCCGAAGCAACCGATTCGAAACAATAAAGATGCTGAGAAAAATATGTTGAGATTAATGGAACATTTTCGTAAAAAAGGAAATCCTGTGATTCATATTCAACACTTGGGAACGGCAGAAGATTCTTTTTTCCTATCTGAGAAAAATCGTGCATTTCAAAAAGGCTTTGGCCCGCAAGGAGATGAAAAGGTTATTCAGAAGTTTGTCAACAGTGCTTTTATTGGAACCGACTTGGAGGAATATCTGCATAAACAAGATATTCAGGAGTTGGTTATTGCCGGCCTGACCTTACCACATTGTGTTTCTACTACAACACGTATGGCAGCCAATTTAGGCTTTGATGTGACATTGATTGAAGATGCTACTGCAACCTATGCACTCTTTGATCAAAATGGAAATTGGCTCGATCCTCAAAAGATTCATCTTTATAATCTGGCGGCATTGAACCATGAATTCGCAACTGTCATGACCACTCAAGAATTTTTAGACATGTAAATCAACATAAGGGCAATAGAAATGGATTCTATTGTCTTTTTTTAAATATTTAAAAAGATGGAAAATGGAAATATATTAAAATCGAAAACAAATCAGAAAATAAAACAGCAGATAACTCTAAAATATTAAAAGCTTATAAAGATGAAGTTAATAAGTTTGCTCGAAAAATAGAAACAGACGAGATAAGTGTTGCAGAGTATTCTCTTTATGATATTGATCACGATGGGATAATAGAACTAATAATTAAAAGTGTAACATGTGAAGCTGATTACACTTATTCAATCTATACTTATGCGAATAAGTTATTTTATATAGGGGATATATCGGCTTCACATGCATATTTAGCAATTGATCCAGATGGAATTGGCATCTATAGAAGTACTGCGCATATGGGATTTCAAAATGTGGATCGAATAACACTTAAAGGTATTAAATTACACGAAGAAAGTGTAATGGAGCCTACAGAATTTCCTCAAGGGCAAAAATATATCGATTATGAACCTATACCTTACTATAACTATGATGATGATACTGGATTTGAAATAGACAACTAAATCATATTAATTTTATGTGTAAAATATGTATAATTATGTTATAAGATTGTTATAGATTCATGAAATATTTAAGAGGAGAAAGTATATGGAAAGTTTAAGAAAGTATTTAACAAACAAGAATTTGTATATTGCGAATATCGTAAGTGGTGGTTTGATGATATTGATGGCACTGATCTGTTATTCTGGCGTGGGAAATTTATCCAACAGTGGATCTTCATGGTCGGATTATGCATCAGCCTTATCGAATTCTTTAAGTGGTTTGAGCTTTGCCTGCATATTGTATTACATTGATTTACTGCTGGTGATTTTATTAGTCATTGGCTGGGGATTAAAGATTTTCTATTTCAAAGAGAAAAAGGAAATGACTGTGATTCCTTTTGTGATTAGTGTGGTAGCTTTATTGTTTGAGATCTATGGGGTTTCTACGGTCAGTGCTCTTTCCAGTGTCGCAAGAATGGATTTTGGTGGTATGTTATCTTCTGCCTATAATCTTCAAAACATTGAGTCCATGAAAATTCCGTTTATTATTTTATTTCTTGCGCATATCTCGTATTTGATTGTTGCCATCCTCTTTATGCGTATGGATAAAAAAGGGGAAAGTGTGAATAGTACAAAATTTGAAAAGGGAACGGAAAATTTAATTAAGAAGCTGCAGACATTTGCCAGAGATCCAAAGGGTAAGAAAACATTGATTGGTATTGTATCTGTGTGTGCCGTTGTTTTAGTTGGATGTGTAGGCTTTGGTTTATACAACATGTTTAAAAAGACACCTCTTGATCTTGTTTCCGATGTCCAGGTAACTTTCTCCGGCTATGATGGCGAGGGAAGTGCAACGATAGAAGGGACTGCGGATTATGATCATACTAATGCGGATATTACTTCATTTATTTATGGTGTAACTTATGAAGTTGAAAATAATGGCGAATTATCAAATGGGGATGAAGTTACAATTACAGCCAATTATTCTAAGGAAACGGCCAATAGTTTAAAGTTGGATGTTACTAAAGCCTCGAAGACGATCGAAGTAAAAGGCTTAGAAGAGGTGTATCGCACATGGGATGATCTTTCTAAAGAAGATCAAAAAACGGTGTTAGACAGAACCTATGATAAAGTAATGAAAAAGGCAAAGGATACAACGTATCAATACTTTGGAAAAGAAACAATTACCGTAAATTCATTGAATCAAATCGCAGCTTACTATACATATGCAAAGGGAAGTGGAGAAGGCTCTTTGAAGCTGATTTATAAAGCAGATATTACTTCAACATATGATGGTGATACGGTTAATCATGTAGAGTATTATATGGCTACTGCATCGGGCTTAAAACCGACAAAAGATGGAATTGGAAAGATCAGCGTGGATGTATCTTATTTGTATTCACAGGATGATAGTGAGCAGGAAGCCATCGAGGATGCCGAAGACTATCGTGTAGATGCAGAAGATAAGATCGATATTGAGAAATAAAAAACTTGAAAAATCTTAATGAAATCTTTATACTGCATTTCGTGGAAAGTAAATAGGAGATGTGTATGGAGAATATTCTTGGAATTGAAAAGCCGTCAAAGCTGTTAAGAAGTTTTGCGATTCCCAGCATCATTTCAATGCTGGTAAGCTCACTATATAATATTGTCGATCAGATTTTTATCGGTCAGGGTGTTGGTTATTTAGGGAATGCGGCCACCAATGTTGCGTTCCCTTTAACTACGATTACACTGGCTATCTCGTTGTTGATCGGAATCGGATCGGCTTCTCGTTTTTCTTTATATCTGGGTGCTAAAGAAAATGATAAGGCAAGACACGTGATTGGAAACGGAATCATGGCTATGTTGATCAGCAGTGTGATCTATGTGGTCCTTATGTTCTTGTTTCTGACACCTTTAATGCGGGCCTTTGGGGCTACCGATCGTATTTTGCCGTATGCGCTGCAATATACTTCGATCACGACATTAGGAGCACCGTTTTTGATCGGTACTAATGTTCTCAGTAATATGATTCGTGCCGATGGCAGTCCAAAATACTCTATGGCTTGTATGTTGGTTGGTGCTGCCATGAATACGATTCTGGATCCGATCTTTATCTTTATTTTCAGTATGGGTGTGGCCGGGGCTGCCTGGGCGACTGTGATCGGTCAGGTTGGTTCGTTTGTGGTTGGTGCGATTTACTTAAAAAACTTTAAACATGTTCAACTGGAACGAAAAGACTTCCGTTTTTCTCTTCATCAAACATTGGAAACGGCGGCTATCGGTATCAGTGCATCGATCAATCAGTGTGCCATTCTTGTCGTGCAGATCGTTTTAAACAATTCACTGGTATATTATGGTCAGTTTTCCGTCTATGGACAGGATATTCCGTTGGCGGCGTGTGGAATCGTGATGAAGGTCAATTCGATCTTGATGGCCGTAATTATTGGTATTTCACAAGGGACACAGCCCATCGTTGGTTTTAACTATGGTGCTAAATCGTATGAAAGGGTACGTCAAACCTTGCGGCTATCTTTAAGCTATGGTTTGGCTGTTTCGATCATTGGCTGGGCTTGTTTTCAGTTATTTACGGCACCGATCCTTTCCTTGTTTGGAACTGGCGATCCATTATATTTTGAATTTGCCATACATTTTATGAAGATCTTTTTATCCCTGACTTGTGTAATCAGTATTCAAATTATTTCCTCAGGTTATTTTTCAGCGGTTGGTAAACCGTTAAAAGGTATGGTGCTTTCTTTGACAAGACAGGTATTGTTCTTTATACCGCTGGTCTTGATCCTACCTCATTTTTTAGGCTTAGATGGAATCATGTACAGTGCGCCAGTTGCGGATGGCGTAGCCTTTGTCGTTTCCCTGATTTTTGTCTTACGGGAATGGAAGCATTTAAAACGTCTGGAAATAGAAGGATAAAGCAGCGAAACACAAAACGGTTTACATATTGTTTTGATAGGCTTATAATGATGTTGTGAAAATAAATAGGCAACCATTCGACCTATTGTTTGACTCGTATAATGGAAATTATACGAGTTTTTTCTTTGGGAAATACCCAATTTTTTTAGGGAGTGTGGTATCATAAAGATATGAAAAAGATGGATCAAGTTAAGGGCAAGCTGATTGTTTCCTGTCAGGCTTTGCCGGAAGAACCGCTGCATTCTTCCTTTATTATGGGCCGTATGGCCGTCGCAGCAAAACAGGGTGGCGCCAAAGGAATTCGTGCCAATAGTGTGAGTGATATCATTGAAATCAAAAAACAGGTAGATTTACCGGTCATTGGTATCATTAAGCGCAACTATGGCGATAATCCGGTTTACATCACACCGACAATGAAGGAGATTGATGAGTTAATGGAAGCCGGTCCGGAAGTAATCGCTTTAGATGCGACTTGTCATGTACGTCCGGATGGAAAGACATTGGATGAATTCTATAAAGATATTCGTGCTAAATATCCGGAACAGCTTTTGATGGCGGATTGTTCAACCTTGGATGAAATGTTGCATGCCGCTGAATTAGGATTTGATTTTGTCGGTACTACTTTGGTAGGATATACCGAAGAATCAAAGGGATTGCATATTGAATCCAATGATTTTGAAATCATCCGTGAACTGGTTTCTAAGATCGATCGTCCTATCATTGCCGAAGGAAATATCGATACACCGGAAAAGGCAAGACGTGTTTTGGAGATTGGTTCTTACAGTGTAGTTGTGGGTTCCATCATTACGCGTCCTCAGGTCATTACAAAAAGATTTGTAGATGCGATTCAATAAAAGACCTTTTAGAGGTCTTTTTTGTTATAATGGGGATATTGGAGGTGCAGTATGTTAACCAAAGAACAATGTGAAGTGATTCTTTCGCGTTGTATGCAAAGTGAAGCAGATTTTGCGGAGCTTTTTGAAGAAGATACGACCAGTGAAGGAATCTCAATGTTAAATGGTGATGTCGAAGAGATGAACCGTGTGGTTCGTGCGGGCATTGGAATTCGTCTGTATAAAGGTGTACAGTCCGTTTATGGATATACAAATGAGTTGGATCAGAATACGATTTTTGCGCTGGTGGATGATTTAAAGAGCGCTTTGGGTACAAGTGATAAGAAAGTAACGATCCGTCTAACGGAATCGGTGATTGAAAATCATCATCCGATCGTCAAAAATCCGATCGAAGCCTCTTTAGAGGAAAAGGTAGCGCTGTTGAAAAGAGCGTATAAAGCAGCTAAAGAAGCAGATGATCGCATTGTAAAAGTGACCGGTTCTTTAAGCAGTGTGCGCCAGAAGGTACAAATTTCCACCAGTGAAGGAAAATTTGTCAAGGATACACGAACTCGTGTGCGTATGCCCATCACAGCTTTTGCGCAGGATGCTTCTTCTATGCAGTCCGGAAGCGACAGTCCGGGAGCCAGTCAGGGATTGGAATTCTTTGATCAGACCACACCGGAATCGATTGGAAAAGAGGCCGCACGCACAGCATTGGTTTTATTAGAGGCAAAGGACTGTCCGTCAGGAAAAATGCCGGTAGTCATCGATAATGGCTTTGGTGGAGTTATTTTCCATGAAGCCTGTGGTCATTCTTTGGAGGCCACATCGGTTGCGAAAAACCAGAGTGTCTTTACCGGAAAGTTGAATGAAAAGATTGCCAGTGATTGTGTAACGGCTATTGATGATGGTACGATTCCGGGTGCCTGGGGCAGTGAAAATATCGATGATGAAGGAAATCCTCAGATTAAACGTGTCTTAATCAAGGATGGTGTTCTTCAAAGCTACATGATTGATCGCTTAAATGCCAGACGCATGCATATGGAAAGTACCGGTTCCGGTCGTCGTCAGTCGTATAAATTTGAGCCGACATCTCGTATGTCGAATACGTATATTGCGCCGGGAAAGGATTCTTTTGAAGATCTGTTTACCGGTATTCAAAAAGGATTGTATGCCAAAAAGATGGGTGGCGGCAGTGTCAATCCACAAACCGGGGAGTTTAACTTTGTGGTCAACGAAGGCTATATGATCGAAAACGGAAAGATCACGTATCCGGTAAAGGGCGCATCCTTAATTGGAAACGGAAAAGATATTTTGATGAACATCGATAAAGTCAGCAACAATCTGGAAAGAGCACAGGGGATGTGTGGTTCGGCTTCCGGTAGTATTCCGGTCGATGTCGGACAGCCGGCTATTCGTGTTTCCAGTATTACAGTAGGAGGTACGGCAAATGAATAAGCAAAAATGGATCGATCGTGCCTTGGAATTGGGCCTGGAAAGCTTTGAAATCTATCAGTCTTTGACTTCGGAGCGCTCTGTCACATGGTATGAAGGCAAGCTGGATACATTTACCACAAGTAAGGTGTTGGGAACTTCCATTCGTGGAGTCTATCAAAAGAAAATGGCAAATATGGCCTTTGAAAAGATTGAAGATGATCAGATGGATGCTGTATTACAGGCTTTGATTGAACAGGCAAAAACGATTTCATCCAAGGAAGAAGACAAGATACGCACACCGCAACCTTTTGAAAGTGTACATAAACCTACAAAGTGGGTCGTTCCGGATGTTGAACAGGTCAAAGAAGTACTAAAACAACTGGAAAGTAAATTGAAAGCTTATGATCCACGCATTCTGCAGGTCAATGAACTGGGATATCAGGAAGCTTCCGGAAAGCGTATGATTACTAATTCGCTGGGATTGGATGTGGAAGATGAAGAGCGTATGCAGATTATCATGGCCTATGTCGTAGCCGGCGAAAATAACGATGTGCAGGTCAACTATGAAGTGGAAGTTGTCGAAGATCTATCGACACTGGATCTGGATGTGTTTGTGAAAAAAGTTTGTGATAAAGCCATCGAAAAGTTGAATGCAGCTTCAATGCCAAGTCAGACCTTACCGGTGATTTTTGAAACTGAAGCGATGACTTCGTTGTTTTCGGCTTTTACCGGTTTATGGAATGGGGAACTTTTGTATAAAGGAATCTCTTGTTTAAAGGATAAATGGAATGAAAAGATCTTTTCTGAGAAAATCACGATTGAAGATGATCCACGTAATGTCGAAGCTTTGACCATTGCCAATTTTGATGATGAAGGCTGCCCAACCAGAAAGAAAGTCTTAGTCAAAGACGGTGTATTTGTACAGGCTTTACATTCGACAAAATCGGCAAGCTGTATGCAGACGGAAAGTACCGGAAATGGTTTTAAATCCGGCTATGCCTCAACGATAGGGGTATCACCGATGAACTGTTGTATCGTACCGGGAGAAAAATCGTTGCAACAGCTGGAAGAAACGATGAAGGATGGCCTGGTCATTACCGATCTGCAGGGATTACATGCGGGAATTGACTTTGTGACGACCAACTTTTCTTTGCAGGCATCGGGCTATCTTGTCAAAGATGGAAAAAGAGATCGCAGCGTAACCTTGATCACGGTTGCTGGTAATTTCATGGATCTGATGAAAAAAGTAGAAGAAGTGGGCAGCGATCTGGACTGGAGCTATCATCAAATAAAGAGTCCAAGCATTTATTTTAAAGAATGTGCAGTAAGTGGGGAGTAAAATGATGAATTTTGTGAATCGGGAAATGCAGGAAGCATTAAAAAATCTGCGGGAAACGGACACACCGCAGAATCGAAATAAGGCCCTGGAGCTTTTAATCACAACACAGTTGTTTGTACCGGCTACCTGGGATAAGAGTCCACAGCTGGATGACCATGGAAATATGACATTTCCACCGGATACACATTTTAGTATCTTGATCATTCAAACAACGGATAAACAGCGCTTTTTTCCTTTCTTTACTTCCAAAGAAGAAAGTGAAAAATGGGCTGGTTCTAAAAACGGTAAGATGTTGTTGTTGACATTTGACCAGTATATTCCCATCGTGGAAATGGCACAAAAGGATATTGCCGGTATCGTAGTCGATCCTTATGGTATCAACACACCGTTTCAAACACCTTTTTTGTTGGGATTAAAAGAGCATCCTCGTCATACCGGTTTAAAGGAAACACAAATCTTAAAAGGAGAGAAGGTTTCCTTGCGTACACCAAAAAATGTAGATGATCTAAAAGAGATTTTGATCAAATACGGAAAAGAACATGCGAATGTACGTTCGATCTATTTCAAGGAACGAATCGTGGAAGATAAACCGACACACTGGTTTATCATTGTGGATCTAGAAGAGGAAGATCCACGATACTTGCAGGAAATGGCGCATTATTGTGCTCGCTGCAGCCATGGAAAACAGTTTGAATTTATGTTTGCCAGCATGAAGCTTTCACAGGAAATTATGGAGAAAAACACACCGATTTATTTAAAAACGGATGCTTAGTCATCCGTTTTTAATATACGATCTTCAATAAAGTGAGCAACTCCATCTTCGTTATTGTCATAGTCGGTTTGATACATGGCAACGGCCTTGATCGCATCACTGCCGTTTTTCATCGCAACCGATAGACCTACGCTTTCTAACATCTCGATATCATTTCCGGCATCGCCAAAGGCGGCTATTTCATCCATGCGGATATTCAGAAGATCGGCAAGCTTTTGAACGGCAAAGCCTTTATTGATATGCGAATCGACATATTCAAAACAATCTTTTCCGGAAGGAAAGCCATAAAGCGATGCATCATGAAAATGGCTGGCTCTTTCTAAGATCACAGGCATTAAATCTGGTTCAAATAGAAGAATGAATTTGTTGGTGGTGCGATGATGTAAGAATTCTTTCATATCGACCTGTATCAAGGTTTCTCCAAATAACTTGCTTCGTTGAATCCATTCTGGTGTGATCCTGGAAGTGTAACGAGCCGGTCCATAAAGAACTTGAAACAAAACCGGAAGATCCTCAAAGTGTTTAACGACTTCAATCAGTGCATCACCGGACATCATATAAAAATCTTGTCGATATTTTTCTTTTCGATCATACAGTGTCGATCCATTCATAGCTAAGATAAATTGTATATTCTCGTCTAATCCCCATTCCTCCAATTTATATTCTACGGACTCCGGACATCTTCCGGTTGCCATGCAGAAATGAATTCCTTTTTGACGGGTACGCTCTAATATGTGTTTTGTATAGGCAGAAGTCTGTTTATTGGAATTGAGCAGCGTACCATCCAAATCGGTAATAATTGCTTTTATCGTCATAATAAACCTCCCTTTTCGTTCATCATAACGCAGAAAAAGAAAGGAAGAAATGAAGATTCTGCGAATTGAATTTCCACAATAAAATTTCCCCATTTTGGCCTAATTGTGGAAAAAATAATGCGGAAATCGATATAAAACGCTTTCATACCTAAACAATTTACACAAATTATAAATTTTTGTAAGCTTAGAGCGTAGAAAACGAAAGGAGAGAATCAACATGAAAATCAAGATGGTCGGGCTAGGAAAAATGGGAATGAATTTAGCTTTGAATATGAAAGATCATAATGTAGAAGCTCAAGGCTTTGATGTCAATCCGGATGCCCGCAAAAAAGCAGAAGAAAATGGAATCAAGACATTTGAAACACTGGAGGCGTTGACAAAGGAAGAAGGACAAAACGTGATCTGGGTCATGCTTCCGGCAGGACCAATCACCAATTCCACACTGGCAACACTTGCCGATCTTTGTAAAAAAGGGGATATCGTGATCGATGGAGGAAACTCAGATCATCGTGACAGCTTAAAAACGGCAAAGATCATGGAAGAAAAAGGAATTTACTTCTTTGATATCGGAACATCCGGTGGTGTATATGGTGCACGTCATGGAGCCAGCTTTATGGTCGGCGGTGATCCGGAAGTCTTTGAATCCACATTAAAAGATGTACTGGAATCCATTGCGGCACCAGATGGATGCTTATATACAGGAAAAACAGGAAGTGGACACTATTTAAAAATTGTACATAATGCGATGCTTTATGGCTATATGCAGACTTTGGGAGAAGGCTTTGAACTTCTGGAAAAAAGTGAGTTTAACTATGATTTAGCACATGTTGCCGAATCGTTGGGCAAGACAAGTGTTATTCGTGGATGGCTTTTAGAGTTAGCCGCCAATGCCTTTAGAAAAGATCCAGATCTTGAAAAGATCAAAGGTGTTGTCGGCG
Organism: Faecalicoccus sp. LCP19S3_E2; assembly: GCF_052121255.1. Taxonomy (NCBI): domain Bacteria; kingdom Bacillati; phylum Bacillota; class Erysipelotrichia; order Erysipelotrichales; family Erysipelotrichaceae; genus Faecalicoccus; species Faecalicoccus sp. LCP19S3_E2. The sequence goes on from NZ_JBQKEP010000005.1 coordinate 201,395, forward strand.
CCAGCAAGACAACTGGTTGGACAATCGAATCCGCTTGTGATCTGGGCGTACCGGTTCCGGTCATTTCATTATCATTGATGATGAGACTTCGTTCAAAACAAGATGATTCGTTTGCGGCTAAAGTGGTTGCTTCTTTACGAGATGAAGTAGGAGGACATAAAGCACAAGCCAAATAGTAAGGAGATCAAAATGTGGTTTTATAAAATTGAAAAAGATGTAAAACATAAAAAACTGCATGTCGTTTGGAATACAGGAATGACCTATGCGATACGAATCATTGGTATTACGGGAATTCTTTGTTGTTTGTTGAATCAGGCTGTTATTGCCTGGATCAGTCTGGCCATTCTGGCCGTCTTGTTAGGCTATTATTTGTATCGGTACGGCAGCTTGGTACAGATCCTTCATGCACATGAAAAACTGGAATCCTTGGAATATACGGGAAGTCGTTACTCCTTTAAAGATCCTTTACGTGTATCGGTTCCGTTGCCCGGAAAGATGAGGTAAAGATGAACGATCGCAAACAAAAGATTTTAGAACTTCTGCTTTCTTCAAAGGAACCTCTGACAACAACCCAAATTTCACAAAAGTTAAATGTAACATCCCGAACGATTCGCTCCGATTTAGCACAGATTGAATCGGCTGTATCCACACATGGCTGCAGACTCATGAAAAAACCACATGTTGGTATATGGATCGAAGGGAGCATGGCGGATAAAAACACATTGTTTCTCAGTTTCAATACCGAGCCCTTACCTACAGAATCGTATTCAAAGGAATATCGGGTTGGCAGTATTCTGGCGCAGATCCTTTTAAGCAACAGTCGTGTTTATCCACAATATTTCGCAGAAAGCTTTTATGTGAGTCGTTCCACGATCGATAAAGATCTGCAGGAAGTGAATAAATGGCTGGAAGGCCATCATCTTCAATTATCCCGAAAAGAGAATCAGGGCTTATATGTCGAAGGGGATGAACGAGATATCCGAAATGCGATCTCCAGTCTGGCAGCCCAGCTCAACCGCAAAAAGGTTCCGTTTATGTCGGTTGTACAAAAGTATTCTTCAGAAGATGAACAACAGATTGCAGATTTAGTCAGACGTTGGAGCAAGGAAAACAAGATCAATCTCAGTGAGGTCAACATTAAAAACCTGTCCTTTCACATATTGATCATGTTGATACGTATTCGCCAAAAGAAAAGCTATTTGAACGATCATGAGTTTAATCTGGAGCAGTTTAATAACTGGAAAAATACGGAAGTGACAAGGTTGATCACTTCTTTGGAGGAATTGCTTCACGAAAAAATACCGGAAGATGAAACGTATTATTTACTGATGCATATTACCGGTATGTTGTTGGAGCGAAGTGATTTTATCACCAATCCGATGTTTGATGATCTAAAGGAGCTTGCCAAAAAGATTGCCAATGAATTTATCGGCAATATAGAGAAGATCATTCCGTTGGGATTTGATGAAAGTGAGAACTTCAAACAGTCGTTATTCTATCATCTTTTACCGACGATCTATCGTTTGAAATATGGATTGAACTTATACAATCCTTTATTAAATGAAATCAAGATGAATTATACAAGTTCTTTCTCTATTGCATCGATCATCAACTCCAGCTTTAAGAAATATTTGAATGTAACGGCCGGAGAAGAAGAGATTGCCTTTATCGCCATTCATATATCAGTGGTTGTCGAAAGTAAGAATCGCCAGGTGACGGTTGCCGTAGTTTGTCCATTGGGTGTAGGTGTTTCACAATTATTGCGCATCAAACTGCAGGAAAACTTTCCGGACGTGCACTTTATCAACGTTTCCTTTGAAGACCAGGAACGAATCAACCAGGCCGATCTTGTGATTTATACATCGAATGTCTTTCCAACGAATAAACCAAGTGTAAAGGTCAATCCACTGTTGATGGATGTCGATGTACAACGCATACAAAAGCTGATTCAAAACTTTGAAGCCAGTGGACAAAACAATTTTTCTTACCAAACGATTCTGTATGAACGTTATAAGACAGATAAATATACAATTTTAAAAAATTTATCACAACGTTTGGAAATGTGTGGTTATGTCACTTCTTCTTTCTTAGATGGTGTATTAAAAAGAGAAATGATGGGTTCTACGGAAGTAGGAAATGGCATCGTGCTTACACATGGCTTCCATGAACATGTATTAAAAACGCAGTTTGCGTTTTGTAAATGTAAGGTTCCGATTTTATGGAATAAAGAATATGTCGATTTTATTGTCGTATTAGCCATCGAGAAAAAAGATGCGAAAGATGTCATGAAGATGAGTTGGCTATACAAAATGCTTGTAGATAAAAAAGTAATCGATGAAATATCTAAATGTGAAGATGAGAAGTCAATTTACGAAATATTGACCAGAGAAAGTCACAAATAAAGTGAATCTCTAGAAAGGATATTATGAATTTATTAGAAGTATTAGATGTAGATCTGATTGATCTGGAAATGGATGTTGCCAGTAAGGATGAAGCAATTCGCGCTTTAACCGGCATGCTGGATAAAAAAGGAAATATCAATGATTTAGACGGCTTCATCGATGCGGTCTATGAAAGAGAAAGTATTGGAGAAACCGGTATGGGAAATGCGATTGCGATTCCTCATGGCTTGACCAATTGTGTATCCAAAGCCAGTGTGGCCATTGGTAAGACAAAAGCACCTATTGAATGGGAAAGTTTGGATGATCAACCGGTTCGCTTAGTATTCTTACTGGCTATGCCAAATGATAACTTACAAAATACGCATTTACGTATGTTGGCGCAGTTAGCAGCTGTACTGGCATACAAAGAACATATCGACTCGCTAATGGATTGTAAGACCAAAGAAGAGTTCTTCAATCTTTTTAAATCATATTTTGATGAGCGTGTAAATCAATAAGGAAAGGAGGGAAAGAGAATGAATATCGTAGGTATCACATCTTGTACATGTGGAATTGCTCATACATACATGGCAAGAGAAAAATTGATTGAAACCGGAAAAAAATTAGGATGGAGCGTTAAGATTGAAACACAGGGAAGTGGCGGTATCGAATATCCGTTGACAGAAGACGATGTAAAGAATGCCGATTGTGTCATCCTGGCAACCGATGTTGCGGTTTCCGGAACAGAACGTTTTAAAGGGAAACCCGTTGTAAAAGTGCCGGTATCCGTTGCCATTAAATCACCGGAACACCTATTAAAACAAATTGAACAAAAATTAAAAAAATAATCATTAAGGAGAGAAATTATGTACGCAGATGTTTTTAAGCACTTTAAACAGCACTGTATGACAGGTATCTCTTATATGATTCCAGTTATTGTCATCGGTGGATTTTGTACCGCAATTGCTCGTTTGTTCGGAGATGTAGAAACGGCGGGGACGATTGGTTACGCATTTATACAAGCGGGAAATGCAGCTTTTGCGTTAATGATGGGTGTATTGTGTGCGGGAATCGCATATTCCATTTGTGGTAAACCGGGAATTGCTCCAGGCATTGTTGCCGGTTATTTATCCAATCAAGTTAAAGCTAGTTTTTTAGGAGCGTTGGTTTGCGGATTCTTAATTGGTTTAATGATTTTATGGATGCAGAATGTATTCCCTAAATCGAAAGCACTAAAATCCATGTATCCGATCGTTATCTATCCGGTACTGTCCGGAATCGTTGCGACCGTGGTCATTATGTTCTTGGTTGGCCCACCATTGGCTGCATTAACTGCTTATTTAGTCGATGTATTTATGGGAATGAGCGGAATGTCTAAATTCGGCTTAGGATTTATCTTAGGTTGTATGACCGGATTCGATATGGGTGGACCGGTTAATAAAATCTGCTTCTCTATCGTTACTGCTTTTGCGGCTTCCGGTGTATATGGACCGGCTGCCGGTAAGAACGCGGCTGCCATGGCTCCGCCTTTAGGAATGGCTATTTCCGCATTGATTCTTACACCAAAAAAATATACAGCACAAGAAAGAGAAGATGCCAAAGTTGCGATTGCCATGTCTTTATGTCAGGTAACTGAAGGGGCGTTGCCATTTGCCTTTAACGATCCAAAACGTGTAGTTCCTGCCGTTACGATCGGTTCTGGTGTAGCACATGGTCTGATCCTGACTTGGGGCGTTACTGTACCAGTTTTACATGGTGGTATCTTTGCGATTCCTTTGACAAGTAATCCATTGCTTTGGATTGCCGCTTATCTGATCGGTGCGATGGTTACGGCAGTGATCGTATCTGTATTAAAGCCAAAACATCCGAAAACAGATGAAGATATCGTTGAAGAGGAAGAATTGTCCGAAGATATTGAAATTGAAATTGGTTAATACAAAGAGCCCTATGAGGGCTCTTTATTTATAAGGAGAAAACAAAATGAAGATCGAGAAAAAACACTTAGACGATATCAAGCGCTGCTACTGCGCCAGCTATATCTGTATGAACGGTGAAAACCATATCCTTCTGGCCAGCG
>NZ_JBQKEP010000006.1:0-162021 GCF_052121255.1 Faecalicoccus sp. LCP19S3_E2
AAAATCAGAACTAGTATTCATCAACATATAAGTACCTCGTTTCTCTGTACTTATAAAATACTGTCTGATTCGACACTATTTATGTCATATCAACAAATTGAAGGTTAAGCGATCAATTTTCTTGTCCATAAATATTCTCCTTGTATTCTTATTCATATTATAGGAGAACTAGAATATAAATCACGTTGTTTGAACAACAAAAAGATTAGTTTCCTCTAACAATTAATCTAAAACATCTCTTTGGTCAATAATTTTCCATTTTTCATCAAAATATTGCCTTGTGCAATTACTGTATCTAAGTTTAAATCTTTATCCCACAACAGAAGATCGGCATCACTTCCCTTTTGAATCACGCCTTTTTGTGGATAAAGCTCTAATGCTTTGGCAACATTACGACATCCTAACGCCAAGGCATCCTCCATGGACCAGTTTTTCTGTTTGACCAGATAGACGATCTGTTTATATATCGTATCGACATCCGATACGCCGATTTGTAAAAGATTTCCCCGGGCATCATATTTTGACCAGCTGCCCTGGCCATCAGAACTCAAAGTCACCTGATCCATACAGACACCTTCTTCCTTGATTTTCATCAATGCCTGATATACACCTTCTGTAGAATCGCAAGTGATATCGATCGTTCCCCCTCTTTTCGCAAAACCGATGGCTTGTTGTAGTAAGGCGAGATTACGATTGACATGCGTCGGTTGAAATGTCTTAATAGGAATATCTGTTTGATCCAGAATATCCATTACCATATGTAAGCCTTGTTTCTCATCGCCTAAATGCAGTGTCAAAATCCCGGCTTTTTTTGACAACATGCCCGCCACGCGAACATCACTTGCCAGATGCATCAATTTCTCTGATGTAACATGACTGGATCGATGATCGGATAAGGCCAGCTTACAACCGATGATCTCTTCAATAAATACAATATCTTTTTGAACCGAATCTGTAATCGTAGTGCTGGGATATCCGTAAGCACCTGTCATACAATAGACAGATATCCCCTGATCCTTTAAGCCCTTTGCCTTGGCAACTAGATTCTGGACACTTCGTGTGATCCCATCGGTTCCTAAAAGGCCAACGACTGTCGTTAATCCACCGTGAATCAAACAGGATGCCGTCACTGCCGGTGCCTGTGTACAAAAGCCACCTTCACCACCGCCTCCGGTGATATGTACATGACGATCGATCAGTCCGGGCGTTAGTATTTTACCGGTCGCATCGATACAATCTATACCATCTATGATCGGTAGAGTCTTACTTACCGCTTCAATTTTTCCACCGGCGATCCATACATCCTGAATGCCTTTATCTTGTGGTGCATATACATGTGCATTTTTAATTTGTAACATACGAACATCCTTTCATAAAAAAGACACAGATCTAGCGACCTGCATCGATGATCCATGGCTTTGTTTTTAAAAGCTCCTGTGGAAATGTCTTAAAATCTTTTAGTTTCCATGTCCAGTTATGATCACTGACCGTTCCCGGAAGGTTGATTCTGGCTTCTTCTTTATAGCCGCAAATATCCCAAATCGGTAAGATCGCAAGATCTGCTTTTGTATCCAGCGCATAATGACAAACAATATCATAAAACGCCCGTTCCGTATAGCCTCTTTTCTTAAAGAAGCGGCGTAAACTGATGCGGCGATTCGAATCATATTTTCCATATTCTTCCATGATCGTTCCATTATCATGCGTTCCGGTATAAACGACCTTATGCTTTGGCAATGGTTTTCTTAATAGCTTGGATTCCATTTTAAACAACAAAACTTCCATACCCGGAATATGATTGGCTTCAGCCAGCTCGGTCACTTCTTTTCGAATAATGCCCAGATCCTCGGCAATCAATTCTACATTTGGACATGCCTTTTTGATCGCATCCAAAAGCTTTTGGGCCGGCCCCAGCACCCATTCTCCTTCAATCGCCGTCGGACAGGAAGCCGGGATCTTCCAATATGTATCAAAAGCACGGAAATGATCGATTCGTACTTTATCAAAGTATCGAGCAGTCCATCGAACTCTGTCACACCAGAATTTAAAGCCATCTTTTTCCTGTGCCTCGAAATCATAGATTGGCATACCCCATCGTTGCCCTGTCTCGCTGAAATAATCCGGTGGACAACCTGCCACAAATTCCGGCTTGCCATCTTTATCCAACAAAAAATACTCCTTATTGCCCCATACATCGGCACTGTCATAATCGACATAAAAAGGAATATCTCCCATGATCTCTAATCCTTTTTGATGGGCATAGTCAACAACTTCCTGAAATTGTTTATAAAAGACAAACTGTAAAAAGCGATAATAGTCCATTTGATCTTGATAATCTTCCAGATCAATATCATGTTCCTCTAAGAAATTGCGGTATTCTTCATCCCATTCATTCCAGGAAGCTCCCTCATGAAGTTCATGAAATAATTGGTAAGTTACCCAGTCATCCAGCCAAAAGGCTTCTTTTAAGAACAAATCATATTCACTTTGAAACAAATCTATATTTTTCTTAAAGGCTTTGTAGGCACGTTCAAAATATTTTTCTTTAAATTCTTTTACTTGTGGATAATCCACAAAATTTTTAAACTTATTACAATTGATCACTGAGCTTTGGGTCAAAAGTCCCCACTCACTCAAACGGTCAATGTTGATATAGATAGGATCGCCGGCAAAACTGGAAAGTGTCTGATATGGTGAATGCGTAAATCCCGTCACCTGTAACGGCAACATCTGCCATATCTTATATCCAGCTTCCACGATACTATCAATCATTTTTAATGTCTTTGCCCCAAAGTCTCCAATGCCCTGATTTCCCGGCACAGAAAACAACGGACATAGAAGGCCTGCCTTTCTGTCCATATTTTGTAACCCCTTTCAATACGTCAATTCTAACACATTATAAGCCATTTTGGGGTAAGAAAAACAGGCTTTTTTTAACTTTGTACAGCTATGTATATTTACATAATATAAATATAGTTTATTTATTTACATATTTATAAATTTGTAAATAAATAAGTCAAAGAATGACAAAAAGTGAGCTTGTACTTACCTGTTCTTATATGTATACACTAGATAAAATTCATGATTTCTGATAAAGAATCGATGGTGTAATCCGCTTTTGAGACATCAAATTTTAATACTGGATCTTTTAATGCGATAACACATAATCCCGCTCGTTTGGCGGCTAATATTCCATAGGTTGAATCTTCTATGACCAAAAGATCTTGTTTGGAAATACCCATTTGACGTACAGTAAATTCATAAATCTCCGGGTTTGGTTTGGATTGTTTAAATTCTTTACCGCTGACTACGATTTCAAAAAATGAATCGATCTGACACGTCTTCAAAACTTCTTCAATATGTTTTCTGGATGATGAGCTTGCCAATGCCAATTTTATTTGTTTTTGTTGTAAATAGTTTAGAACATCCAGCGCTTCTTTACGAAAGATCTTTTTAAAATCCACCATATTTTCATCAAAGTAACGATTTAATCTTTTTCGTGTTATTTCCTTGGGGATCTGTAACATTTCATATAAATAATCATCAGTCAGTGTTCCGGAAGCACCCGCCAGACATCGTAGTTCTTCTAATTCATATACTTTTCCTTGTTCCTTTAAAAAACCTTGAAAAAGCTTTAAATATTCTTTTTCGCTGTCAATTAAAACACCGTCCATATCAAATATTATTCCTTTTATCTTGTTCATCTTTTCCTCGTTCCTTTAAAATGAGTCGCCTTTTGGGCGACTCATTCATTGATTTAGTCATTAAAATCTTAATAATTATACTTCCACATGTATTTACGTTTACTAAGTGGATGATTTCTCATATCAGCTAATAGCTTATTAAAGACAGATAACATGGCGGTATGGAAATCATAATCAAAGTAACCGCTCACTTCATTCAATTCGTTCAATCCGTATTTTTCTGGGTCAATAACCGTTAAATGATGATTATATTGTGACAAGAATTGAATAGCTCTTTCATCTAATGTTTTTGTCTTTCCGGATGATTTTAACAATAAGAATGCGGTATCCGGATCAGTAATTTCAAATGGTCCATGGAAGAATTCTCCGGAATGGATCACAGCCGCATTGATCCACTGCATTTCCATAAAGATACAGATCGTCTGTTGTTGAGCAGCTGACCAGGCGGTTCCGCTGCCTAGTGTGTAAATCACATTATCATCTTTATAGTTGATGGAGAATTGGATAGCTTCCGGAATGATGTCTTTTTGCGCTTTGGGAATGATGTCATTCATTTTAGCCATAGCTTGTACCATAGCTTCGTATTTGTCATTCTTTTCCAATTTGTATAAAAGTTCATAGGCAATCTTCATGATATATGCCGATTTACCAACTTCAAAAGGAACACCTTCTCCATCTTCAAATACAATTGTGTAATCGGAAACAGTGGAAATACCATTAACACCTTCTTCGTGTGTCAAGCCAACAACCGTGGCCCCTAATTTCTTGGCTACTCTTCCTGCTTCTACCGTTTCCTTTGTGTTTCCACCTCTGGATGCGATAACAACAATAGAGTTTTCCGTGACACAGGCCGGTGTATCATGTACAAATTCATTGGATGAAACGAAGCTTGTCGTTAAATGTTTGGCCTCTCTTTGCAGATAATAGTTTGCCGCATAATAACAAGCCAGCGAACCTCCTACACCTGTAAAACTAATGTTTTTGATCTCCTTTTTTTCTGTGATTTCTTCAATCATCTTTTTAATGTCGAACATTTTTATCCCTCCTTATGTTCTTTTCTATGATTTACTTAATGACTTAAGTGAAATCCTTATGCTACAGCTAAAATTCCAAAATAATTCAAAGCGATTCCTGCGATAAAACAAATCAGCACGATCCAAATCGGGTGAATTCCTTTTTTGACGATCTTGTACATTAAAAATGTTAGAGCTAATGGAATCATTTTAGGCAAAATTCCATCTAATAGATTTTGTACAACTAATGTATCTCCATACTGTAAAGGTGTTGTGATGTTGACTAAAGATGCCGTCATTCCTCCGATTACCATTAAACCAGCCACGGAGCAACCATACATCACCTTGTCAAACAAATTACTTTTGGCGATTTGTTGAATAAATTCTTTACCTTTTGTATAACCCAGCTTGGCTCCATACCAAGTAATCGGGAAACTAGTTGCGATAGAAATCAACATGGCGATGATTGGTCCTAAAATAGATCCCTGCTGTGCTAAAGAAATACCGATACTCATGGCAATGATTCGAATCGTTCCTTGAAACAAGGAATCTCCAATACCGGATAGAGGTCCCATGAGTGCTGTTTTGATCGATGTGATCATCTTTGGATCAAATGTATCTGGATTTTCCGCATATTCTTCTTCCATAGCACCGGCTAACCCTAATACAAAAGCGCCTAACTGTGGTGTAATGTTGAAGAATTCCAATGAAGCGTTATAACGCTCTTTCTTCTTTTCGATTTCTTCTTTGTCTGGATACAATCGATCTAAGGTCTTATGCATACCCCACATAAATGCTGTATTCATTTGACGTTCATAATTCCATAAAGCCTGCATACACCATCCGCCCCAGAAATACTCACTCACTTTTTTATTTAACGGATAGTTTCTTTGTGCTTCTAATCCTTTTTTTGACATAATTCTTGCCTCCTTACACGTTAATCATCCAGTTCATCGACCGGTGCTCCAGCCAATGAAGTCAACGGAGAATCCCCATACTTTAATGAATACAAAAGTACGGCTACTAAAATAGAGATAATGGAAATGGCGGTCAGACTTAATCCAGAGTAAGCCGCAATGGCGAATCCGATGAAATAGTAAATAATATTTTTACGATTCACCATAACAGAAAGCAACATGGCAAAACCAAAGAAGGCAACAATGTTGGCACCTAATGAAATACCCTTTAATACGAAATCTGGTAATATCGCAAGAATGGAATTAATCAGTCCTTCTCCAAAATACACGGCCACAAATACCGGAATAAAAGCACAGACAAAGTACAATAGGGGTCCCCAGAAAATATGAACCTGACATGCCTTTTTAAATTCCCCTTTTTCTACATAGTTATCACACATATGTGTCATACTAATTCGTAGAATGCTTGCTAAATTTTCGATCAAGATGATCAATAATGTCATTGGAGTCGCAATCGTCAACGCATTTTCTACATTGGTTCCTGTCATGATAACAAGAGCACACGCTGCAATCGATCCCATGTTCATATCAAAGCCGGAAGCACCTACAGACATAAAGCCAAGACTGATCATTTCCATATAGGCACCTACGGATAATCCGGTTTTCAAATCACCTAAAAATAAACCAACCAATGTACAAGTAATAAGCGGTCTTTCAAAATTCAAACGACCTAACATTCTGGAGTCTAACTTTGCGAATACGGCAATCAGACCCACTATTATAGATTGAAATAACATGATAGTCTCCTTATAAAATTAACTTTTCTTTCTTTGTCGATGGCAGCTGCTGCATGATGATCTGTGTACCACATTCCATTATTCTTTTCGCATAAGCAATTTCCTGATCATCTAAATAAACAACTTCACTAAACTGTTTCGATCCTTCTTTTTTGGCAATGCCTCCAAAATTGATTTCTTTTACTTTCGGATAGCCTTCAATAAATCTTGCGGCATCTTTGACACAGCCAAATACAATAAAGATCTCATCATTTAAAGCTTCTACTTTCGGCATTTTTTCCAATGCTTTTTCTACCGAAAAAATATTGAGCTTACATGCCGCTGGCTTTGACATGTTCAGTGCCATCTTCTGGAACTCATCACTAGCCGCGGCATCATCAATTACAATGATTCGTGTAGCCGCCAAAAAATGAGTCCATGTAAAGGCAACCTGTCCATGTACCAACCGATGATCGACCCTTACAGCTTTGATCATAGCTCTCTCCTCCTTTCCTCTATACATCCTCTAAGTTTGTCCATTCCTGAAGCATTGGATTGATGTATTTCACACCAAACACATCCTCCTTCACCTTTGTTTCCAAAGTATTGTCCTGGAATGAATCCAAACTAAGAATCAGATCAATCAAGAATGGCAGATTTACATTGGATACTAAATAAAATGGATATTTTCCTAAAAACTTAATAAATCCATTATTAACGCTCCCACCTACCATATCCGTACAGACGATCAATTCTTCTTTATCAAAGTCCTGTGCCTTCATGATGGTTTCAATCGAATGCTCTAAATTAAAATCGGCATCTAAATATCCGCATAAAGTCTCAATATTATCGACTTTTCCTATAATAATGTTTAAGGAACTCAACATCCCTTTTGCGAGACTTCCATGTGATGCAATCAGAATCTTTTTATTTTTTTTCATTGGTCTGTACCTCTTTCTTCCGTTCTCCATAAACCATAAAATCGGCTAAATACGCAATCTCACTCACAGGCAGTTGTACATTATATCGTTTTAAGATATCTCTAAATGATTCGTTGACGCATTTGATAAATGATTTGTTGTTTTTCTCAAATAAATCTAAATTGTCATACTGTTCAATTTGTGTTTTTGTCACCAATCTTTCCATTAAGCAACATACGTGGATATAAATTCCGGTCAAGGATCGTCCATTAAATTGATATCCTAATAAGTCCTGCAGTCGATCGATCGCACTTGTTACATCGTCCAGCAAGATTTTCGGGTTTAATATCGTTAGATGACCTACCACATTTTGCAAAGTAAAAGACTTTCGAATATTATTTAAAAACGTATCGATTTGATCCGGATCCATATAGTCCTTAAGAATCTGCGTAATAATTTGTGTATTGCTGCCCGATATAATTCCTTCCAGGGAGATAAATACTTCTTCATTCACATGCGGATTCGCGGTTCCGGTAATAAACAAAATATTTTTATTATTGAAAACTTCATGATTCTTACCTTGTGCTATCATTTCTCCAAAATCACATACTTCCAAATTCAAAGCCAGAGTAGTCGGCAAGCTGTTTTCAAAAAAATCTCTCATTCTTTGTGCCATATGTAAGCCACTTTCACTGACAAAGAGAATGGTATCTTTTCGTTGTTTCTTGAAAGCCGTGAACTTTGCCTGCGATGAAGCACTGGCTTTCTCCAGAATTTTCTCTATGTTTTCTTCCTGCAGGATCAGTGAACCTACATTTAGAGCTAATGCAGTGGACACATTATTGATAACACCGATATTACACTGTAAAGAGGATGCAACATCTTTGCCTAAGATTTCTAAAGATCCCATATCCACCATAACGATGACATCCATTCCTTTATTCATCCTTCCCAAATGGCGAATCAATTCTTCTCGAATTTCTTCCTGGGTGACATCCAATGGCATATCTAAGGCATCAAATACATAGCTTTGTAACATCGTATTGGTCGCATCAGCAATTGAAGTAGCTGTTGAATAGCCATGACATAGGATAATCCCTAACGCTTTCCGCTTTGGAAGCTCCGCATTGTAATAATTGATGTAAATCACCATATAGATCCAGAGGAATGTAGAAACCTTTCTTTCCAAGTTGGTCTGCAACAGGTGTCTGATTTCATCCACGGTCATGGCTGCATACGTAACTTCATCTTGTAACAGGGCATAAATCGCATCCATCGTTTTCTGGTTTTTCTCATTCCATTTTTCTACCGATGAAGCATACAACTCTTCTAAATATAAGATGCGTGAAATCACCGTACTGAAGTTTCCCGGCAAATTCACATATCGATGTCTGGATAAAAGCTCTAAAAGATTCGATACCAAAACTTCAATGTTTTTAACTTCACTTCCTAAAATTTTTTGTTTATACGATAGATGATCATTTAATAAATCAATGTTTTTCTTGGCATTTTCCATGACTTTTTCAATGTCATCCTTAGTATCGAAAACATGTATAATTTGATCAAAATAGTTCAAAATGTATTCAATTTTACTATTTCTATGATAGGTATCTAAATTCAAATAACCGCCATTTTCCTGTGCGGTGACCGGTAATGTTTTTAACAGTTCTTCCGGTAGATCCACGATTTGAATCTGTAATTGTTCCTTGTTTCCTCGCTTGATTGCACTGGCAAACATGATCTTGATATAAGACTGCAGAGTTCTGGCATTTTGTTTGTATTCTCCATTGATCAAAGCTCTTAATGCCATAACAGAAAGACTTACTTTGCCATCAATTTTTTGTGCTTCGCTTTGAATAAATCGCATCACCAGCTCTTCTTTTTCTTCCACGCTCTTTTCCTGAAAAGATGAGCAATATAGAGATAAAACGATATATTTCATCAAAGACTCGCTCATCCAGGATGTCATTTCTTTTTCCGCCAGTAAAATAATGCGTAGGATGCGATTTCGTAAACGAACTTGTTGATAATCACGCATTTCTTTTAAAAGACTACCAATATATTCTTGTAATGATTCACTTAGATACTGTGCATGTCTAAACACTAAGATCATCTCTTCTGCCTGATCGAGCCTATATTCTTTTTGCAGTGTTTGTTTTAATTCACACTGTATTTCATCACTATTGGTGTCCGATACTTCAAATCGCATCACTTTCGCATGTGAAGATACCTTTCCTTTTTGAATCGCATTTTTGATGATCGTATCAGTTAGAAGACTTTTCCCCGTTCCCCTCTGTCCATACAACAAAATGGGAAGTCCGCATGGCGGATATTCAAAGGCTTCGCTAAAGCGCTTTATCGTTTTTGCCAAAGATAGATCATATCCAACAATGTTCTCAAAGCCTTTGCTTTGCTGATAATGGTCTTTGACAAACTGCTTTACTTCTTCTAAATCGTAAAAATCTTCTTCCTGAAATTTGCTTGTATATTTTTCTTCCATCTTTTTACGATGAAAGAAATAAACAGGTCGCGAACTGACTTTGATAACCTTTCCTTCCTTAGCCAATTCATTAAGATATTTGCTGGCAAGGCTGCGACTTACATGAAGCTGGGCACTAATGGCAGCTGCTGTAAACGGTTGATTATTGCTAAAATCTTGTGTAGCTGTTATCGAATACAGATAGTCATCGATCAAGTCTTTTGTGCTCCGATTCATGTGCCCTCCTTTCCAGCTTTCTGCTTACGACTATAGTGTATGCAAAAGTACGAGTTCATATTTACAGTGTAAAAAGTTTCAACAATACAAACGCTTAATTCTTTATGATTCCAACTTTTTAAACAAATTTCTTATTTTTTAAACACTTTGTGTTCAATTGTTAGCTCTTCTACAAATTATTGTCTCTTCTTCAACTGACTAAATTTGTCTTCCTAAGACCTTTTCGATACCGCATCATTCCAAATAAAATGCGCAATACATACTCTGTTTGACATAATAGAAATACAAGAACGATGCTTTGAACATGAAATACCAAGATACTGCCAAAAGCGATAGAAAGTCCCACCATATACATCAAACCACTGTCCAGAAACATCAAGGCTTTGGTATCTCCTCCGGTACGCAACGTACCAAAAATGATTACGATAAAAAAGCGCATGCCTATTCGTAAGGCAAAAATACGGACGATCCATATCGCATTATTCAGCACAGATGCGCTCTGCACTTCAAACAAAGAAACAAGGAAAGGTGAAAAACATGTAATCAAGATCACGGCGCCCAAACAAAGTCCAATCGCCATAGAAATCAAATACATGCTTTGTTGCCCGGCTTCTTTTAGTTTTCCTTGTCCTAAAGAAATCCCAATAATGGAAGATATAGAGTCAGAAAAACCATTCGCCACCGCAAAAAACAAGTCTCCGATCTTCGCGCCGATATAGTAGGCGTTCATCGCCTCTATACCTAAAAAACCAAAAGCTTTGACAAACAATGTATTGCCAAATCCAAATAAAATCTCATTCAACAATAAAGGTCGGATTCTAGGTAAGATCCTTCGAATAAACGATAGATCATAAGAAAACATTTCTCGGATTTTTCCCACAAACGGTTGTTTGGTCTTATAAGCCAAAATAATATTGACCGCCAACGCAATACTGTGCGCTATACAAGAGGCCAAAGGTGCTCCGATGATCCCCAGTTTAGGAAAACCAGCATAGCCAAAAATCAAAAGAACATTCCAAAGCATTTTCATTAAAAAAGTAATCATTCCGATCACAAAAGGATAAAAAGGCTTCCCCAGGTTCCGATAGATCACAGAAAAAGAGAGTTGAAAACTCATCAAAATATAAGCATACTTCGCAATTCGCAAATATTGGCATCCATTCCATATCACCTCATCATTTTGTATATAGAAGTGTAAAATAGAGGCAGAAAAGAAAGTAATGACACCATACGTCAATATCCCTACAAAAGCGGCACAGCTTATACTTAAACCAAAACAACGTTTTAAGTTTTTATAATCGCCGGCACCAAAAAACTGAATAGCATAAATACCGGTCCCTGCCGCACAGGCCCAAACTACATTTAAGGCAATCACCTCAATTTGCGTGGCTGTTCCAACAGCACTCACTTGATGAATCCAGGAAATCATTAAAGTATCTAAAGCACCCATAGAGATTGCCAGCAGATTGGTTATTCCTAATGGAATTGCCAAAGAGAAGGCATATTTATAAAAAGAAACAGGGCCAATAAACCGACTCAATTTGAAAGATGTTGTTCGCATAAGACACCTCGCTTTCAACGCGATTATATAGAGAGTTTCACTTGGAAAAATGCAGTGTCTATGTCCTGAACACTCATCTTCAGGTTTGCACAGTAAACATGGATTTTACCTTCTTTTTAAGACGCAAAAGAACACTAAAATTTGAGTCATACCTATTGTAGAAAGACCTGACAAATTTGTCATTGAATGCAAAATCCAATAGGAGAACCATAAAATTAGCTGTAAATAGTAAATCTATGCGACAAAAGATGAATATAGAATCGGATATGTCTTAATTCCAACAAAAAAAACAGGTCAATTCTATCACAGAATCACCTGTTAAATTTTTATATTTGATATTGCTTAAATCATAAACTTAAATAAACGAACTTTACATTCAATTTGATTCTCAAGAATCATGAAAAAACATAAAAAAAGAATCTTGCTCGAGCAAGTCAAGAAGATTCTCTTTATCATTTCTACTCTACTGATACAGGTGTATATCCTGCATCTTCAATCGCTTTTTTCAGAATGTCCTCTTTTACATCGGTTTCCATTTCGATCTTAGCCGATCCACTCTCCAAATCTACATCCGCTTTAGTAACCCCGGTTACATCCTCCAAAGCTTTTTTTACATGAGCCACACAATGTTGGCACATCATTCCTTCAATTTTCATTGTTTTTGTCATTTTTTCTTCCTCTACTTTCTTTTCTTGTTGTTTTGTTTCTTGAATTTCCATTACAATTTCTGGTTTAAACCAACGTAAACGTAAGGCATTGGTACATACACAAACAGAGCTGAGCGACATGGCCGCACTTCCGATCATCGGCGATAAAAGCCATCCAAAGAACGGATAGAAAATACCGGCAGCTAATGGGATTCCTAACGCATTATAGAAAAATGCCCAGAACAGATTCATGTGAATATTTCGAATCGTTTTTCTGCTTAAATCGATAGCTGTATTGACATCCAGTAAAGAGCTTTTCATCAATACGACATCAGCACTATCAATCGCAATATCCGTACCATTACCGATCGCAATACCGATATCTGCCCGCATCAATGCCGGTGCATCGTTAATACCATCACCAACCATGATGACCTTGCGCCCCTGGCTTTGTAAGGTGCGAATGACATTTTCCTTATCGGTTGGCAATACATCACTAATCACTTCATCCACCAACAGCTCTTTGGCAATTGTCCGGGCTGTTTTCTGATTATCACCCGTCAACATCACCACATGCATTCCTTTTTCTTTAAATGCTTGAATGGCGGCCTTACTTGTTTCCTTGATCGTATCGGCTACATTGATCCAACCAATCACCTTTTGCTCCTGTACAAAGATCAATGGTGTCCAGCCCTTACCGGCGGCTTCTTCAATCGCATGTACGATTTCATCTGTAAACACAACATCTTGTTCCTTACAGAATTTATAGTTGCCGGCCAATAGATGTTTTTCCTGTACCACACCTTTGATTCCTTTGCCACTGATCGATTCAAACTGATCAACCGGCAGTAAATCAACTTTATTTTCCTGGGCATAGTCGACTACAGCTTTGGCCAAAGGATGTCCGCTGCCTACTTCCAAACTGGCTGCTAAAGCTAGAAACTGCCTTTGATCCAAATCGGTCACGACTTCTTGCACACTAGGCTTTCCGCTGGTAATTGTCCCGGTCTTATCTAATACGATCGTATCCATATGAGCCATATTTTCCAAAGCTGCTGCATTTTTGATCAAAATACCATACTCTGCCGCTTTCCCGGTCGATACCATAATGGCAACCGGTGTTGCCAACCCCAGAGCACATGGACAACTGATTACTAGAACGGCTACCGCATTAGATAAAGCAAATTCAAAGCTTTGGCCCGCAATAATCCATACGATTCCTGTGACGATCGCAATACCAATCACGATGGGAACAAAGATACCACTAACTTTATCCGCCACACGAGCAATCGGTGCTTTGGAATTTCCGGCTTCATCCACCAGCTTAATGATTTGTGCCAATGTCGTATCTTGTCTGACCTTAGTTGCTTCAAAGATAAAAGAACCATTCTG
This sequence comes from Faecalicoccus sp. LCP19S3_E2, assembly GCF_052121255.1. NCBI lineage: Bacteria > Bacillati > Bacillota > Erysipelotrichia > Erysipelotrichales > Erysipelotrichaceae > Faecalicoccus > Faecalicoccus sp. LCP19S3_E2. The sequence goes on from NZ_JBQKEP010000006.1 coordinate 13,647, forward strand.
ATTCAAAGTGGCTGATATAACTGTATCTCCAACTTCTTTATCCACCGGTACACTTTCTCCGGTGATAGCACTTTGATCCAAGACTCCATTACCGGAAAGAATCGTACCATCTGCCGGAACTCGATCTCCCGGACGAATCACAACATGATCATGTGGCATCAGTTCACTGGCTAAGATCATCTTTTCTTTGCCATCACGAATCACACATGCATTTTTTGGACTTAGATCCATCAACTTATCCAACGCATCGCCCGTTTTTCGCTTTGATCGAGATTCCAAATATTTTCCTACACTTACTAACGTAACGATCATGGCAGCCGACTCAAAATACAACGCATGCATGGAATGATGTACCATCATCATATCACTATGTCCAAATCCATAAGCCATACGATATAAAGCGTATAATCCATACACAAAGCTGGCCCCGGAACCAATGGCGACCAAGCTGTCCATATTCGGTGCCTTATGAAACAAAGACTTAAAACCATGAATGAAGAAATGTCTTTGAATGCATAAGATCAACATAGAAATTAACACCTGACTCAAGCCGGAGATCATCGCATTTTCTTCACCGGCCAAAATAGGCAGTCCCAACATTGGTCCCATCGCAATCAACATCAAGGGGATCAATAAAAGAATTGAAACCAAAAGTCGATGAAACGAAGCATCTTGTTCTTTTTTCGCATCTGCTCTTTTTTGATCCCATTCTTCCTGAAATGAAGCATCTTCTTTCTTTGTTCCTTTTTCTCTTGCCACATATCCGGCATGCTCTACCGCATCACAAATCGATGCCGCGCTGGTCTTGGCTTCATCATATTCCACTCGCATCGAATTTGATAATAAAGAAACATCTACTTTTTCTACACCATCCAGCCTGGAAACGGCCCTTGTGACATTGGCCTGGCAAGCTGAACATGTCATTCCTGTTACATCAAACTGTTTTTTCATCGACATCCCTCTATTTCAATTTTTTAACTAACATCATGACTTCTTCCATGACCTCCGGATCTTCTTCTTTTGCCTTTTCCCGCACACAAGTTTCCAGATGATCATGAAGGATCAAATAGCCTAAAGACTGTAAGGCACTCTCCAATGCCGAAACCTGAATCAAAATATCTCCACAGTAGCGTCCTTCATCTAACATTTTTTCAATACCTGTCAGTTGCCCTATCATACGATGCAGACGATTTTTTAACATTTTTACTTCCGCCTGCGGACGCGGTGTATGTTTTTTATGTTCTGTATTTTCTGTCATATTCATCACCTTTCGTTAGAATTATATACCTACATAGGGTATATATCAAGTGAGATGATGCGCTATAATAACAATACAGGGAGGTACGATCATGAATCCTAAACAACTGTCTTTTCAAAATACGGCCCAAACCATTATCAAAAATCTAAATAAGCGTAATATGCAGGGCTACTATTGCGCCACAAAAGAAGAAGCTTTACAAAAAGCATTACAACTGATGCCGGCTAAAAGTTCTATTGGCTGGGGTGGCTCCATGACTTTGAATGAAATTGGACTTTTGGATGCGATCAAACAGGGCGATTATAACGCCATCGATCGAACACAGGGCGATCCAAAAGAACAGGCTTCTAAGATATTTCTTGCTGATTACTTTTTAATGAGCACCAATGCGATTACTTTAGATGGAGAATTGATCAATATCGATGGACGGGCCAACCGCATTTGTTATCTATGTTATGGACCGGAGCATGTATTGATCATTGCCGGTATGAATAAGGTGGTACCAGATATTGAAAGTGGCATCAAGCGTGTTCGGAATATGGCAACACCGCCAAATACCACAAGACTTCATAAAGATACACCTTGTGCCAAAGTTGGTCGATGCATGGATTGCCTGGCTCCTGACTGCATCTGTAATCAAGTTTTGGTGACCCGAAGAAGTGGGCAGGCTGGCAGAATTTCTGTAATTCTTGTAGGCGAAGAACTGGGATATTAATTCCATCAAAGAAGCTATAACAATTAATTGGTTTCCAGTGTTATAGCTTCTTTCATTTTTTTGTACTTAATATTCATAAACTCTTTATAGGATCAAATTAGACTAACTTAAAATAACTATAGTATATTATTCTTATATTCATCCATCATTATGGCTGCCATAATCGTTTCTATTCATTAGTATTATGCCAAGAAAAAAAGATCCATAAAAATAAAGAAAAGTTGTTTCTTTAACGTTCGAAAGAATACTTTTCTTCATCTATAAGAGTTATACAAAAAAGCCATCCGCTCTATCGCTGATGACTTCTTATCGATACTACCTAGAAAAATATCTCACAATCCGATTCCACTTTTTTACAGTTCTTTAAGACCTGCTCCATAACGCTGGAAACATCTGAATTTTCTTCAAATTCTACCTTCATTTTTAATGTCATGAAGTTCACAACCGCATCCTTAACACCTTCTGTTTTCTTGGCTGCATCTTCCATCTTATTGGCGCAATTAGCGCAATCTACATCAATCTTATACGTCTTTTTCATAAAAATCTCCTTTAGTTTATTAATTGAGCAATTATTTAATTGATAACTATAATTTACCTTATTTAGAAAATTATGCAAGTAAAAAATCATCTTTTTTGAAGCATCTGAACTAAGTGTGGGTAGAAATCATCTAAGCTCATAAGATAGTTTGATTTCATAGTATAACCGGGAACATACGATCATGATCATATCGATAAGATTCTGTATATTCCTGAATCCATATGACTTTCGTATCAACACTTTGATCTTGTTATTGATGGATTCTATACGCGCATTCGATAATCCATGTCTTACGGTCGCAATGATCGCGTCCTTATGTCGCCGTATCTTTTTGCTTAATTCTACAATTTGTTTCAGCTTGCTTCGACATGCCCATGACAACCAGGCTTTTAATTCTTTCTCTATTGTATCCTTCCTGCACTGAAACACTTTTCTTAGTCCTTCTTTTAACTGATATCCTCGAAACATCTTCGGATATAGTTCTTTGATCTCATCTAAACAGGATTGTTGATGCTCTGTTAGATTCTCAGGATTCTTGCCAAGTGCATATTTATAGCTCTTCCCATATTTTGTTGTTGCCTTGGCTTCTTCTCCTTTTTTAGGACGTCCTCTTCCTCTTTTTGGTTCCCTCTCTTTTTCTGCTTAGCTTCACGCCATACTTCTTTTCGCCGTTCATCCATGCATTCGATTGCCCATTGAACTACATGAAATCCATCAATCCATCTTTCACAGTTTGGAAGCCATTCTTCAATACAGCTTTGGATCCATCGGGCTCCATCAGCGGATGTCAATTCAATAGATTCTCTCTGCTCCTGTGTCAAAAGGGCAAAGAAAGAACTTAACACTTCTTTCCCCGTGCCTTTGCCTACCCAGATCACTTGATTCGTATCATGATCTATGACAACCATAATATATTTGTGGCCTTTGCGATAACTCGTTTCATCAATACCAATTCGTCTCAAGTTTTTGAATCGTATGGAACTGTCCGGTTCAAGACGATCCTTTGTACGTGAAAGAATCATACCTACAGTACGCCAATTGATACGCATCAGTTTCGATACTTCTGTACGATTGAGATGCAAAGCCAGATAAGCGACCTGCTGTTCAGATTCCCTGGTAAAACCGGAATGATGGTGAGCCCATGGAACCTGTTCGGTATGGATTCCATGGACAGGGCATTGAACACGATTCACATGGGAAAGAATATATACTCTACAGGCTCCAAAATCCAAAGCTCTCCAAGACCTGTATTCAGTAGTAGAATCATATCCGTTGCACTTTCTGCCACAGACTGGACAACGGGATCTTTGTCCTTTTGTGATTTCAACACGAATATATAGAGAAGATGAAACATGATCAAATTCTGCATTAATTATCTTGATACAATTGACATTGAGAATGGATTTTAGTAATTTTTTAAGTGCCATATGGTATTCCTTTCCTGGTTTGGTCGCTTAAGAAAAATACCACATGGTTTTCTTATATTCAAATATTCTTATTTTATACGATGAATAAAAGCGATATTCATTCTTTTGATAAAGATCTACCCACATTTAGTACAGAAGAGCCAAAAAGAATAGATTTTGCTTGATTCTTTATTAGAATGATGTATAGTATAAGTGACAATTGAATAATTGTTCAATTATTGTATTGATTGGAGGTTTCCTTATGAATAAGAAACAGAAAAAGATGTTGATTCGCATTCTATTAGCAGCTGCTTTTATGATTGGATTACATTTTATAGAAATAGAAGGATGGTATCGTTTTATCGCCTACATGATTCCTTATCTGATCGTTGGTTATGATATTTTGATTAAGGCCGGAAAAGGAATTTTAAACCATCAGGTTTTTGATGAATGCTTCTTGATGGCTGTCGCGACTTTGGGAGCCATAGCGCTTGCCATTTATGATAACGGGGATTATACCGAAGCGATTGCGGTTATGTTGTTTTATCAGATCGGTGAATTGTTCCAAAGTTATGCAGTTGGTAAAAGCCGAAGAAACATCAGTGATTTAATGGATATTCGTCCGGATTATGCCAATATAGAAAATAACGGGACATTAGAAAAAGTAGATCCGGATGAGGTAGAAATCGGCAGCGTGATCGTTGTACAGCCGGGAGAAAAAGTTCCGATCGATGGCATTGTCCTAGAAGGAAACTCCAGCTTAAATACCAGTGCTTTAACAGGGGAAAGTCTGCCTCGCGATATCAAAGCCGGAGATGCGATCATTAGTGGATGTATCAACATGAGTGGTGTTCTAAAAATTAAGACGACAAAAGAATTTGATGAATCCACAGCTTCCAAGATTTTGGACCTTGTTGAAAATGCCAGTTCCAGAAAGTCTAGATCGGAAGCATTTATTTCCCGTTTTGCCCGTATTTATACACCAGCCGTTTGTTACAGTGCTTTAGCTTTGGCTATATTACCACCCATCGTTCGTATGTTTGGCATGAATTTAGATCCAGAATGGCATGTATGGATGTATCGTGCATTGACCTTTCTTGTAATCAGCTGTCCATGTGCCCTTGTCATCAGCATTCCTTTAAGTTTCTTTGCCGGTATCGGTGGTGCCAGTAAAGCCGGTGTTTTGGTAAAAGGCTCCAATTATTTAGAAACATTATCAAAAACTAAAATCGTTGTCTTTGACAAGACCGGTACATTAACACAGGGCGTTTTTGAAGTCAGCGGTATTCATCATAATCAAATTGAAAATGATAAGCTGATTGAGATTGCAGCTTTGGCAGAGAGTGCCTCTTCGCATCCTATCAGTAAAAGCCTACAGCGCGCCTATCACCATGAAATTGACCGCTCCCGCGTAAAAGATATTCAGGAAATCAGCGGTCATGGTATTGTTGCCAAAGTCGATGGACAAGATATTTTGATCGGAAATACAAGACTTATGGAAAAATACCACATTCCTTATAAAGAATGTCATCATACCGGAACGATCCTTCATATGGCCATCAACGGTCAATACGCAGGACACGTTGTCATTTCTGATATGTTAAAACCAACTTCTTTAAAGGCAATGCAGGCTTTAAAAAGCTGTGGAATCGAAAAGTTAGTCATGTTGACTGGCGATATTAAAAAAGTGGCCGATTCAATTGGTCAAAAATTAGGATTAGATGCCGTTTATAGTAACCTTTTACCAGGTGATAAAGTAGAAAAAGTAGAAGAGCTTTTATCGTCCAAACCAGAGCACGCAAAACTGGCCTTTGTTGGGGATGGCATTAACGATGCTCCCGTTCTATCAAGAGCCGACATTGGAATTGCCATGGGGGCCATGGGAAGTGATGCGGCCATCGAAGCAGCGGATATCGTCTTAATGGATGATGATCCTATGCAAATTCCAAAAGCTATCAAAATATCAAAAAAATGTCTTCGCATCGTTTATGAAAACATTGTATTTGCCATCGGTGTAAAACTAATCTGCTTACTATTAGGGGCGTTAGGTTTAACGAATATGTGGATCGCAATCTTTGCCGATGTCGGTGTCATGGTTATTGCCGTATTAAACGCAATACGAGCTTTATTCGTCAATAAGCTGTAACTACATAGGATAAAGAACAGGTAACCTTGTATGATATGTATCTGTTCTTTTTTTACATCTTTTCCAAACAAATTACTGCTAATTTTTCACAAGAAAGTTCATCACTAATTTGACCATAGTTTCCTCTTCTTCCGGCCTTGATTCGGCAATCATTAAGGTTATCGCTACAAGATATGATTTGTTTTGCCATCAATGATCAGATGATGATTCTTATTCAAGAACTCTAAAAAGATCGTAACACCGATGCGTTTACAGCCGTCCGCAAAAGGATGATCTTTGATAAGGAAGTATAAGAGATTAGACGCCTTTTCTTCAACACTTGGATATAACTCTTGCCCAAATATATTTTGATAGACAGCAGCCAAGATACCGTTGAGCTTCCCTTTTTCTTTTTCCACACCAAACACATCTGATTCAAATTTCATCTTATCAATAAGTTCTCGGCATTCTTCATAAGTTAAACGATAAATGAAATCGGTTCCTTCCGGTTTTGATAGGGATCCATGATCATAATCATCCAGTAAGGATAAAGCATTTTGATACGCTTCTATTACATCCAACAGTTCTTTTTCATTAGGTTCGTATGCCGTAGCTAACATTCTCGATTGAATTTCTATAGTTTTATTTAAAACTTTTAAGCGTTTTTTATTAACGGCATAACCTTTGAGCATATAATCCTTTAAAATGGATGTTGCCCATTTTCTAAAGGCAATACCTCTTTGCGATTTAACCGATAACCAACCGATATAATCACATCCAGATTATAGTACATCGGCGGACGAGATGCCTTATTCAGACTTCTGTCGAAAATTTCGACAGAAGTCTCTTTATTTAGCTCTCCTTCTTTAAAAATATTACTAATATGGTAAGCAATAGAAAATCTGGCAGTATCAAACAATGTTGACATTTGAGCTTGTGTAAGCCATACCGTATCTTTTTCAGGCGTTACATTAACCTCTAATTCCAATTCACCATTTTTAAAAACCACATTTTTTTGATGCTCTTTATGCCCCAAGATTTAAAATCTATCTTTTATACCCAATGTGTATATTTTGCACATTACTTTCCATAATTGGTGTTCATAGAGCAGACCAAGAATTTGTCCATAAACAAAACCTTACCACTCTATGATCTAATGGAAATTCCCCCTCAGAGTATTAAAGATATTTAAAGACTATACTTCTTATCTAGAAATATTTCCATAAACTCTTTATATGTATTTACTTTCGATAGCTTTTTAGCTTTTTGATAATCACTGAGTAAATCTGTAAGTCGCGCAAAAAAGTCTTCAAAATTTTTATTGTTTTTTCTTGCTAAACTTGCTAAAAAAATGACCTTTACTTTTTGTGAATCCCATTCAATACTTTTACGTAAAATACATACCGCAACCTTATTTGCTATGCCTTCTCTTTTGATAGGATGAGGAATTGCAAATAAATTTCCATAGGCTGTGGGTGCCACCTTTTCTCTTTCTAAGATAAGATTTTCATAGTCTTCTTGAACATAACATTTATGCTTTAACTTTTCACATAGAAAATGGATGACATCTTCTTCGCATGCAAAATTTTTTCCAGCAAAAAACAAATCTTCCTCAAATAATATTGAGCAATCTTCTTTATTGAGGACATTCAAAAGCGAATATATATTTTCAATATCTTCATTATCTAAAAAATTTTGAACTGTGTATACCGGAATACCATCTATATGAACTTCATCATAAAACGATAAAACAAGATCTGGTTTTAGTTGGTACACACTGTTTATTTCTTGCATAGAAATAATCTGTATCACATTTATTTTATACTCATGAATGAATTGGATTCGATGCGAAAAATATTGAAATCCCGATTCTCCAAGCGGAGATAAAATAACCACCTTTTTACTATTTTTCTTCTTAATCCTCTCTAAGGACCCCATTAGATGTAAAGTGAGATAACTTATTTCGTCTTCATATAAATGTATGGAAAAGTATTCCTGTATCTGATCGGCCATATATACACTAATATCAAATAATATAGGGAACTGTATTTTTATTTGTTCTTTCATTGGATTATTTAGATACGCATGATGCCGTACCCTATTATTAAGACCTACTAAATGTACTAATAGTTTTTCTTTTAACTCCATATCTTCAAGAAAATCAATTCCATAAGCATCTTTTATATCATGTAAGGTTCTGTTCACCAATGTTTCCAATTCGCTTATTTGATCCGAATTTTCTAACAGAACCTTGCCCGCAAACAGATTTGCTAAATATCCTACTTCGTTTTTATTAAAACTCCATGAACATTTTTCTGATAGCAGGTTTAAGTATTCTTCCGCAAGTCCCACATAGTATGTATTTTCAACCGTTTCTATATCTCCAATACTATTTCCTTGTATAGTTCTCTCGATCATAAGTGCCACATGAATCGTAAAGGAAATCAATTCTATATCTCGTATATTGATTTTATGTTTTTTCAAGAAGACAATAGATATCTCCCGAATACTTGATAAATCTACTGACGAAAACATACTTTGATAGTCCATCCTGTAGATTGAATGGTCATTATATTCATGCATCAAAAAATAAAACAGTAGTCTTCTCTTTTCATCTTCATCACACTCTATAAATAAAGTATTGTTCTTTCTTCGGATTCTTGACTTAAAACTGGCACTTTGAAGTTTTTGATTAATACTTCGTATCATTAATGTCAAAGACGAATCACTCATAAATAATCTATCAGCAAATTCGTAAATATCCATATGGTTTGTTGACAATATTTGTTTTAAAACATTGAACTCTGTATATTCCTTTGGACCAAACGCATCACTTTGACCAATAATCTGTAATAAAGACTCTAAATCGTCCGAATAGACCCCTTTTGTCCTAGACTGAATAACTAACCCTGGGAATAATTCATTAATTCCATAAATATCATTACGTATCGTTCTATCTGACACATGAAGATAATTACTCAACATTTCAGTCGTGACGTACTCTTTATCTAGAAGTTTTTTCAATATTTTTAATTGTCTTTGACTACATACTTTCATATTCTGATACTCTGCTTTCTATATGTAAAAAAATGTATACGAACTCATCTGAAATATGATTTCGTATACTCGTTTCTTCTATTCTATATCCTCAGCATGTTCTTCAAGTTGCTTTTCTTGGATCTTCAAAAAAGGATAATAAATGACCATATCTAATAATATCAGACCAACAATTAATAATAAGGCTTTAATATCCATAGTTGATAAAAAGGCGCCGAAAACAGAAGGCATATTCCAAGACAACATGGCAAAGGATTTTCCTATGATACCTATGCTTGTCAAGATATATGCGATTAAACAATTTACTGTAGAAGTTAGAATGAATGGAATAAAGAATATTGGATTGAGCATTAACGGAACTCCAAAAATGATTGGTTCTGAAATATTGAAGAATGCCGGTATAATTCCTACTCTTCCAACCGTCTTTAATTGTTTAGATTTTGATCTACACAACAATATAGCCAGTGATAATACAGATCCACATCCGCCAATGACTACAAAATATACCCAGAAAGGAGTTGTAAAAACTCTTGGCATAGTATGGCCTGCTAGTTTTGCTGCTGCATTGACAGACAATCCACTTTCTCGAATTGGTGCCAAAATACCAGAAAAAGCAGCATCATGTACACCAAAGAACCAAAACAACTGTACAAATGCAGTCATTAACACAACAAATACTAAGCTATCTGCCGCATCAAATGCTGGAGCCATATGCGTATAGATAAAACCAGGTAAAGTTGTTTCCATAGAATAGAATATGATAAATAGAATCGAGTCCATCAAAATTATCACTATTCCCGGACACAATGATGCAAAAGTTTCAGAAAGTGATGCCGGCACTGAGTCCGGTAATTTGATTCGGCCAAAATTCTTTTCTCTCATTTTTCTATAAAATTCTACAGTCAAAATAGAGATTAGAATAGCTGGTAAAATTCCTTTACCATCCAAATAAGAAACTTCCACCGATTTACCATCAAAACCTAATGTAATAGGCGCTACACAAGTTAGAAAAAATCCTGTTACAGATAGTAGTATAGGTAATAACGTGTCTAACTTATATGACTTTGATAGAAAACTGGTCAGCGCAATAGTAACATAAAGAGACATAGCTCCCATGGTCATGGTATTAATCCAGGATAAAATCATTGAATAATTATTTACAAAACCCGCCCATGCCAATAAAAGACCATTTGTTGTATTTTCTGTAACCGGAGCTGCTGAAATAACTGATACAATACCTCCTGCCAACGTAATAGGCATAATACAGATAAAAGCATCTCGAATGGCTTTTAGATGTCTTTGTGTTGAAAACTTTGTAGCCAATGGCATTAATTTTTGTTCTAGAAATGCTGTAAACTTCTCCATTTTATTACCTCTCTATATATCTCTTCCGTAAATCTTCATAAATAGCTTTTCCGTTCATTACACCATAATACTGCGGTGCGATAACATCTACAGGAATTTGAACAGAATTCTCGATTTGTTTTTTTAAATGACGAATCTGTGGACCGATTAATAACAATTCGTATCCTTCCTCCATATGATCTAGATACTCAGCTTCTCCATAGGCTTGACAAACGATCTCCCCGTGGCTTGCTTCCTCAATTCTTTTCGCAAGAATCCCAGTAGACATTCCTGCATTACAAACTAACATGACCTTCATAAATTCCACTCCTTTCTCTCAATTGAGTTCCCGTTATCTGCAATAATTTTTTTATACCAATAATAACTTTTCTTAGGAATCCTTTTTAAAGCATCATCAAAATTGATCCCTACTAATCCATATCTTTTTTCTACGCCATTTTTCCATGAATACAAATCAAAAGAACTCCATGCGTAATATCCACGTACATCAACCCCTTTATCTACTGCATTCATAATTGAGTTAATGTGATCATTCATAAAGGAGATTCTATAATCATCCTCTAACATTTCATCTGTAATCTTTTCTCTTACGCCGATTCCATTCTCTGTTATATATATCGGAAGATGGTATCTTTTATAAACTTCTAGTAGACCTTTCTCTAGGCCTTGCGGATAAATTTCTGTATCCCATTCTGTGTAAATCGCATCTGGATTGTCCATAATTTGTTCAAACCATCCTTTAATGATAACTTTACTTTTTCCTTTATTGGACTTTCCTGTGTTATTCACCACTAACACAGTATCCCCCTGCGTATAGGGCTTTACCAGCACTCTAGAGTAATAATTAAGTCCCAAAAATTGCACTGTATTGTTTTTAATAGTTTCTAGCTGCTCATCTTTTATAAAAGATAAGTCATAATTCTGTGAAAGTACACAAAGAAGATCGAAAGGTATTTTGCCTTTGGCAGCTGAATCTAGAATCCAGTTGTTTGCGTAATTATCCGCAAATCGCATAGCAATCTTTGTTTGAAAAGAGTTGTCTATCCCATCAACGGGTCCAAAGCTATGAACAATACCAATCTGACCAGTATATTTTCCTTCTTTGAAAACCTTAACACCTAAAGAACTTGCATACATGACATGGTATGCTGCACATATCATTTCTTGTGTATTTTGGTGCCCTGGAGGATAGTTTCCAATTAGATAGCCACTTGTTGTAAACCATTTTGGCTCGTTAAAAGTAACCCAATAATTGACAAGATCCCCAAATGCATCAAAACATACTTTGGCATAGTGTGCAAATGCATGACAAACTTCTTCATTTAGCCACCCACCTGTACATTCCCAATATTGGGGTAGATCCCAATGGTATAATGTAACAAAAGGCTCTATATGATACTCCTTACAGGTTTGTAAAACCTCTCTATAAAACTGAATTCCTTTCTGGTTGATATCCCCTTCTTTATTTTTAATTATTCTTGGCCACGATAAAGACAGTCGATATGAATTTTGTCCTCCCTCAGACATCATTCGAATATCCTCTTTATAGTGATGATAATGATCACTGGCAATATCCCCATTTTCTAAGTGATGCTTATGAAGATAATCATCCCACATACTTGGTGCCTTACCATCAACATTCCATGCTCCTTCACATTGATAAGATGCGGTGGCGCTGCCCCATAAAAAGTCTGTTCTCAGTCCCATCAGTACTCCTTTCTATGCCCTAGTATTTCATAAATATCAAAGAGCTCTACAGCAAAGTTTAATGCTAAATCCGAAGAAGACACATGATCTTCTGCATGAATTAACAACAGATTTATTTCATTACAGCTTTTCGATGAAAGATCTCTTAATAACTCGGCGTGTTTACGTTTAGATATCAGAATTTCGTCCTGAGCTTTTTGTATACTCTGTTTAGCCTGTTCAAAATTCTTTTGTTTAAGTAATTCTACACCTTCGCTCGCATATCCTCTTGCATTTCCGCTATGAAGGATCATTTCCATACAACTTGATTCTAAATCCATGATATACTCCTTCCTTACTATCTATTGTAGAAGCAACTATAGTAAGCATAAAATCTATTTTTTCCGCTAGTTACGGAAATAATGATCCCCCCGGCCGGGTTTTTATATGCGGGCATAGCCCTGCTTTCAGAGCTGCGCTTTACAGCGCTGCGTGGTCTGCGACTTGCATTATTTCTGTTTCCCCGTAAACGGATCCTCAAACTCAAATGCCAGTTGCTCGGCTATTTTATCCTCTTTCAGCTGATTCCTTATATATTCTTCTATCTTTTTTATGTTTTTCCCGACCGTATCCGCATAATAGCCTCAACACCAGAATTGGCGATTTCGATATTTAAACCGGGCACTCGCCCACTTTTCATAGATCATCTGACTACTCTTCCCTTTCAGATATCCCATAAATCCCGATACACTCAACTTTGGTGGTATTTCCAAAAGAATGTGTACATGATCTATACATACTTCGGCTTCGAGAATATTAACTCCTTTCCACTCACATAACTGTCTTAATATTTGACCGATTTCGAGCCTCCTTGCATCATAAAACGCTTTTCTCCTGTACTTCGGTGCAAATACCACATGATACTTACAATTCCACCCTTGTGTCAAGTATTGGATACATTTTTTATTCCGTAAATTTCCAAATTATCTCAACCTTATCTTTATCATAAACATATATCCTATCTATGACTTCATTTATCCAGTCTATATCAAGCTCTCCATTTGATACTGCTTCTTTTAACTTATCTACATTTAGGTTATGCTCCGAAACAGAATTTTCCTTTATCTTGTTTTCAATGACGGAAATTTCTTGTTCTATATTTTGGAGTTGTTTGCTTAAAGTTTCTTTTTGAGATAAATATACTTCTTTGTCTATTATACCTTGTTTATACTTTTCATAAAACTGCATTTTTGAGACTTGAAGTTTTTGCTTTTCTATTTCAAGCTTCTTCTTTCTTTCCTTAAGATTTTGGCAAATACTCTCCTGCACTACATATTCAATATTTCTGGTTTGTTCGTTTTCAATAAAACTCTCTGTATAGTGCTTCATTTCCTTTCCGACTATATCTTCAAGCGTGGACGCAGTTATCTTACCTTTCATGCAGCCACAATCTTTCGCCTTATATCTATAAGGACAACAGTATCCATCTGTTTTCCCATAATTAACTGTATAGCTCATTTTATGATGGCACTTGCCACAATAGACCTTATCCTGAAGTATATGAAAGTTCTTACGCTCTCTACTAATTCGCTTTGCATTGCTGTTTAGCATATCCTGAACCTTACCAAAATCTTCTTTAGAGATAATAGCTTCGTGCATATCTTCTCTAATTATCCAGTCTTTGCTATCAACCCATTTCCTATTATCAGAACCAACTTCCTGTACCCTTGTCTTTCCACCAATAACAGCTCCTGTATAAACTCTTTGTGTTAATACATATCTAATAATCTGCCCTGTCCATACTCCACTTCCTCTTTTAAGCCCTATATGTTTTGCTGGAGTTAAAACACCTCTATGATTAAAATCTTTAGAAATGGAAAGCATACTTTCACCACTAAGGTATCTTTCAAAAATTTCTTGTATTATATTTCTTACTCTATCATCTACAAGTAACTGATGATGATCCTTTTCATCTTTTACATAGCCATAAGGAGCTTTTGAACCAAAGTAATATCCTTTATCTTGCCTTACCTTTACTGATGAACGCATTTTTTGCGAAATATCTTTTGAGTAGTAATCATAGACAAGGTTTTTGAATGGAACTTCCAAACTACTGATTCCATTCTCATTGTTATTACTATCATAATTATCATTGACTGAAATAAATCGAACTTGCATAAAAGGAAATATCTGTTCGATATATGCACCTGCTTCAATATAATCTCTTGCAAATCGTGATAAGTCCTTTACAAGAATAGTTCTTATCTCGTTTTTCTTCACAAGACCTATCATCTTTTGAAATGCAGGACGATTAAAATTTGTTCCGGTATAGCCATCATCAATATGCTCTCTTATCTTCACTCCAGTAAATTCTTCTCTTGAACTGATATAGTCTTTTAATATTTCTCTTTGAGAAGTTATACTGTTGCTTTCATCTTTATAGTCTCCATCTTCTAAGGAAAGTCTTAAGTAAAAATCTACTATATTCATATCAGCCTCTCCTTACCTTTCTACTGAGTTTTTCAGTAAGCACAGGAGCTTCTTCAAAATTGAATTTGATTTCTATTGTATTATCTTTCCCTATAAATATCTTATCAATAATGCTATCTACAAAGTCTTTATCCCATTTTTTTGTTTTACCTTTAAAAAGGGCTGTAAGGTACTTATGTCTTTCTTCAAGTTCAAATACTTCTTTTTCAAAGATAGCAAGCTGTCTTTCTTTTAGGCTTTCAAGCTCTGCTTTCTTTTTACTGAGAAGTCCTTTTTCTCTTTCAAAATCTTCTTTACTCCACTTTCCCAAAACATATTTTTCATAATACTCACTTTGAAGTCTGCTAAAGCCTAAAATTTTTCTTTCAATTTCAGTTATTTCTTTTTCCTTTTTCTTATCCATTTCCATTTTAAGATTGTCATAAGCATTCAGGTAAACCTTATAGCTTTTACTGTTATTTGAAAGAGTGGTATCAAAGGCTTCTTTAACAGTTTTTTCAAGAGTAGCTTCTGTAATAGATGTTCCGCATTTTTCTGTTGTAAATTCTCTGAACCGATTACAGCTAAAATAAAATACAGTTTTCTTACCACTTTTTTGCCTGTGTACACTCATTTTTCTCTTGCAAATCACACAATAGAGTTTTCCTCTAAAGGCTGTATCATCCTTAGCATTCTTATTTTCTTTTCTACTGTTTTTAATGGGATTAGATTTTGAGGATATTTTTTCCTGCACTTTTTCAAATGTATCAAGCGAGATAATTGCTTCATGGGCATCTTCTGTTATTGTCCAATGTTCTTCGCTAAGTCTTTCTCTCTTTTTACCTTCAAATAAATGCTTTTGATTTCTGCCTTGAATGAGTGTTCCTGTATATACACGATTTTTTAACACTTGTAATATTGTTGTTGGCATCCAAGCTTTTATAAGTTCATTTTCATCAGCTTTAGCTTTTCCAAACTTCCTATAATCAGTTGCTACATATACTTTCTTTTCAAGTAATAATTTTGAAATATCAAGTGTACTAAGTCCCTTCAAATAGGACTGGAAGATTTCTTTTACGATTGGAGCCGTATTTTCATCAACATATAATCTTCTGATTCCATCTTCATCTTTTCTTGCTGTGTAGCCATAAGGAGCTGCACCACAAATAAATCCGCCCTGCTTAATTCTAATCTGATGTGAAGTTGATATTTTCTTTGAAATATCTTTTGCATAAGTTTCATTTACAATGTTCTTCAAGATTACCTCAAGAGACTTATTGGGATCTTCCATGTGAAAAGTATCCAAGTTGTCATTAACAGCAATAAATCTTACATCAAGAAATGGAAATATCTTTTCTATGAAATTGCCAAGCTCTGTATAGTTTCTTCCAAAACGAGATAAGTCTTTTACAACAATGCAGTTTACTTTTCCCGTTCTTACTTCTGTCATAAGTTTTTCAAAGTCAGGTCTTTCAAATTCTGTTCCTGTCTTTGCGATGTCTTTATATATTCCAACCAAATTATGACCATCATTTTTCTTTATATAACTTTCACAAAGAGCAATCTGATTTTCAATAGAATCACTTGGCTTTTCTTTTTTATCTCTTGAAATTCTTGTATAAATAGCAGTCTGAAAACTATTCGTTTCTACTCTATCTATTATGCTTTCTTCTGCTTTTATTCGTCTATTTGATGTCCTTGCCATCTATACCACCTCCCTGATTTTCTCCGGGTATTGATTGGTATAGTGATTTATCTTTTCAAGTACATCTATGGTTTCATCATAGTTAAAATGAATCTCTATTCTTTTATCTTCCAAAACATATATTTTATCTATTAGCCTTACAAGAAGTCCTCTTTCTAAGGTATTGATATTCTTATACTTCTTAATCTCAGAAAAGAAATTCTGATTTCCTAAGCTCTTTTTATATAGCCTTGTAATTTCTTTATTTTGCTTTTCTAAAATCAATTCACTTTCTACAATACGGTTTGTGTAAAACTCTCTCATATCGTAAAACTCTTCTTCAGCTATCAGTCCTTCTTTTAAGTCCTGATAAAGGGAAGATTTTAGAAGTTCAAATTTTGCCTTACTTTTCTTAGTCTGCTCTTGTCTTTTATCAATCTTTTTGAAAAGTTCATAAGACACTTCCATTTCTCTTACTTTTTCTAAAAAGGCTTCATATTTTCCAAGAGATTTAATATAGTGGCGAATCATCTCAAGAACAGCTACCTTTAAATCTTCCTGTTTTATTGAGTGTCTACTACAACCCATTCCTTTATTATATGAAGAACAAATATAGTAGATTGTTGGTTTTTTCCCTCTTTTATCTACTTTCTTAGTCATTTGAGAATTGCAGTCTTTACAAAACAATAGTCCTGAAAATATATCTGCTTTTTCTCCGATATTCTTTGCCTTTATATCGCATTTTAATAGTTTTTGAGCAACATCAAAATCATGAGTATCAATGATTGCTTCGTGGTTATCCTCTATTTCAATCCAGTCTGCCCTATCTTTTGAAACCACCTTATCCAGCTTATAGTTTATCTTCTCTCTTTTTCCTTGTTGTAGCGTTCCAATATATATTTCATTGGTTAAAATACGATTTACAGCAGGTGTATCCCACTTGGCAACAGCCTTTGTACTAAATCCTGTCTTATATCTAATCCCCTTTGATTTCTTATATTCCATAGGAGATAATATTCCATTATCATTCAAGTGTTTTGCAATAGAAAATGAGCTATATCCTTCAAGTTTCATAGAAAAGATTTTTTGCACCACATACTCTACTTCTTTATCTATTACAATTTTGTGCTTATCTTCTTTATCTTTTTCATAGCCATAAGGAGTATAGTTCGATATAAACTGTCCTTGTTTTCTCTTGACCTTGCAAACACTTCTGACCTTTGCAGATGTATCTCTACAATAGTTATCGTTAATAAAATTCTTGAAAGGAATAACTAAGTTCTTTTCTGTTTCACTGGCTGTAAAGCTGTCATAATTATCGTTTAAGGCTATAAACCTTATATCAAGTGAAGGAAATACTCTTTGTAGATACCTACCGCTATCAATATAATCTCTACCAAATCTTGATAAGTCTTTTACGATAATACAGTTAATATTTCCTGTAATGACATCTTCCATCATTTCTTTAAAAGATGGTCTTTCAAAATTGATGCCTGAGTACCCATCATCTACATATTCACTTACAAGCTCCATATCTTCATTCTTATCAATGTATTCTTTTATCTGAAGCCTTTGATTTGAGATACTGTTACTTTCTGTTTTAAAGTCCTTATCATATTTTTCATCATCTTGTGATAGTCTAAGGTACATTGCAACTTTAAACTTATTTGCATCTAAATTATTTTTAGACATAATAAAACCTCCAAACTTTCATACTCTTTTTAAGAGAAATATGATAACTTGGAGTCATTTCAGCACATATTTAGTTGTATCCCTATCTGTTAAGTATTATACCACATTTGGATAAAAAAGTCTGCCCCTTTTATCATATTTTTAGTCAAGCAGCATTGCTTTCTTTTTTAGATATGACAGAAAACAATCCTCTAAGGATCTTCCGTTTTCTGCATAAGTACATTTTACAAGAACATTTCCTATATTCATAAAATACATGGAAATAGGATCTATGCTTTTATTATTCTTTATATCTTCAATGTCAGGAACGAATTTTCTATCTATATCTTCCACTGACATATTTTTATATCTTGTTAATTCTTCTGTGTTCATTTAGAAAACTCCTTTCATTGTTGTTTTCTTTAAGTAAGTTTTTTGACATTGACGAGTGCTTTGGGATAAGCAACATTGGAATCTCACCACCGCCCCTGTTAAGATGAGCCGGCTTTCACTAAAGAAGTATCATTATCATTACTTATGTCATCGCTCACAAAGTTTTCCCATTCTTTGCTTTAAAGTTATCTATCTCTCGCTCTTTTTCTTTTATCCTTGCCTATGGCAGTATTCATTTGAACCGAATTTTTCCAGCAGAAAAGTCATGGCGTAAATACTATTCGCTCACTAAGTAATTAAAAGTCCCGTCTTGGTCTATTCAGTTGTCAAAGAACAATTGCCTAATGGCTCTAAGAGAGAATTCCTTTTAAATATCTTGAACTACAATTCCTATCTTCTACAAAATTAAAGAGGACAGATCTCCCTTCACTTTTACAAGGAAAATCTGCCCTCATGCACAAGGCGATTACTTCATAAATTCTTCCAGTAGCACCCTTAATTTTTTAAGAATACTATTTTTTCGCCATTGTATAGCCTGATAGCTCACTTTCTTACCTTTTGCTATACTTGATAGCGTTTCATCATTAAAGTACAAACGCTCTATGATGTCCCTTTCTTCTTCGTTAAGTCTTGATATGGCATTTCTGACTGCTTCAATCATCATCTGTGTTTCAACAATCTTTTCCACATCAACATTTTCATCGACAATATTATCTATAAAGTGTCCATCATGATCCAATGACGAAAAGAAAAGCAGGTGGTTTTTTCTGTCCACCTGCTCTAAATACTTCTCATGTTCTTTTTCTCGCCAGTAGACTTTATATATTTCTTCACTGACTTTTATCTTTTGACCTCTAACATAAAGGTAGTATTCTCGTGCCATAAAATTTCCTCCATTCTTTTTCTGTCTAATTGTTTTCAGACAAAAAAAGGAGGACTTCTGCATCTACGCACAAAAAGTCCTCGAAAATGAAAGAAATTTCTTCTTCCGTAAAATATATTTACTTGTCTAAGATAATGTATATAAGTATAGGCGAATATAAAGCATAGAGGAAAAAGATGCAGTTGAATTATTAAAATATTTTTTTGAAATTAACTTCATAAGATATTTCATATCTCTTCCCTCCAGTCATTATCAATAAACACTCCTTGTATATGATTTATATTATTTCAACTCTACCAACTTATAATTTTTCTTTATTGAGATTTCTTAATTCTCCAAGCATCATAAATATTCCAACAACAATCATAATGAAATCCACCAGTGGTTGAGTAAACCAAACCGCTTTTATTCCAAATACCATTGGTAAAAGAATCATTGCTGGTACAAATAGGAATAACTGTCTCATCATTACAATAATTCCTGCTTTCTTTCCATTTCCAATAGATTGGAAGAAAGTAATACTCATAACCATTACTCCATATAAAATAAATACACTATAGAATAATCTAAAGTTTCCAACGCCTTGTGCTATGATATTTGCTTCTACACCAAACAATGAAAGTATCTGACTTGAGAATAACAATGATGGAATCCAAAAGATTGCTGCAAGCACAAGTCCGCCTACAGAAAATACCTTCATTGCTTGTCTTACTCTATCATATTGCTTTGCACCAAAGTTTGTTCCTACAACAGGTTGTAAACCTTGACTCATTCCCCAAAGAGGAATAAAGGAAAAGGCATATACACGAAGTGATGCTGCCATCAAAATTCCATTTACATCCCCTCCATACTTAAATGCCATTTTATAAAGCATTGTTTGTTGTATCATAAATAGAAGTTGCATCATCATCGCTGATGAACCTACGCCGAACATTTCTTTTTTAATTTCCGCATCTGACTGTATCTTATGAATTTTAACAACTTTGCTCTTTTTCAAGAAATAATGAAGTGTTACAGCAGCTTGGACAAACTGTGCTGTAATAGTTGCAAGTGCAGCACCTTCAATAGCGTATTCTCCCATAACGGTCATTAGGATTGGATCAAGAATAATATTTAGTAAAGCCCCAAGTCCCATAATCATCATGGCTTTTTTCATCAGCCCTTCACCACGCATAACCATGTTGGCTGATTGTGTGAAGTTTACAAATAGTGAGCCAATGAAAATAACTCTAAGGTATCTGATACCATAGGCTTTAATTTCGCCTGTCGCACCTACCATAGATAAAAAGTGTGGTGCAAGTAATATTCCTCCGACTGTAATAATTGCCGAAAATAAAATTACCCAAAACACTAAATTACCCATGATTTTATCTATTGTTTTTTTGTCTCCTTTCCCAATAGCTCTTGAAAGTACAGAGGCAGAACCAACGCCGAGTAAAGTTGAAACCCCACTGTTGAAAAATGTTAATGGCATCGCAACACCACAAGCTGTCATCGCAGTTTGCCCTATAATTTTACCCGCAAATATTCCGTCCATTAGTGGATATAGACCAATCACTATCATTCCTATAACTGCCGGAATAGATAGCTGAAAGAGTAAATCTATCGGTCTTTTGGTTAGTAGTTGTTCTTTCATATCTTGTTTCACTCTATAACTCCTCCTTTAATCATTTAATTTCCACTGAATAGCTTTTTCTCTTTGTTCTATAAACTTTTTATAAATTGAAGATGATTTCATCAGTTCATCGTGAGTTCCTACATTTTCAATACTTCCTTTATCCATTACAATAATCTGATCGGAATTTTTAATTGTTTCAAGTTTATGAGCAATCACTATTACGGTCTTATCTTTTAACAAATCATTAAGAGCCGCTACAAGTTCTTGTTCATTTTCGGGATCCACGCTTGAAGTAGCTTCATCAAGTATGACGAGTTTGCTTGGCTTAAGCATTGCTCTTGCAATAGAAATTCGCTGTCTTTCTCCTCCCGATAAATTGGAACCGCCTTCTTGTAAAATGGTTTCATATCCATCTGGAAGTGCCATAATAAAATCATGGCATCTTGCGTGTTTTGCAACTTCAACAATCTCATCATAAGTTGCATCAGGATTTCCAAAGGCGATATTATTTTTCACTGTGTCGTCAAATAAATAAACATCTTGGAAAACAAAACTGAAATTAGATAATAGATTGTCGTATCTATAATCTTTTACATTTGTATCATCAATTGTTATCTCGCCGCTATCCACATCCCAAAACCTTGCTATCAGATTGCATATAGTGCTTTTTCCACTTCCTGACGCTCCAATCAAAGCTGTTGTTTTTCCTGACGGTATAAAAGCACTTACACTCTGAAATAATTTTTTATCGTCATAAGAAAAATCAATATTTTTCAGGGATATATCAGAGTCTTCAATCGCTACTTTCTG
This sequence comes from Faecalicoccus sp. LCP19S3_E2, assembly GCF_052121255.1. Classification (NCBI taxonomy): domain Bacteria; kingdom Bacillati; phylum Bacillota; class Erysipelotrichia; order Erysipelotrichales; family Erysipelotrichaceae; genus Faecalicoccus; species Faecalicoccus sp. LCP19S3_E2. The sequence goes on from NZ_JBQKEP010000006.1 coordinate 35,325, forward strand.
TCCCTCACTAATAGTCTTTATATCTCTAAGTTTTGTAATCGCATCAAGGTTTTGCACAGCAATTCCTCTTAAATTCTGCATACTTCCTGCCATCTCAAAACCTGCAAAAACGATAAAGCTTGAAACGATAAGCATTACTGTTTTATATGGCTCTAATTCTCCATTGCTATATCTAATAATGGAACTTAAAATAATTGCACACATACCTAATTTGAATACAAGAAGAAAAATCAAATTTACCGGTACAATTACTTTTTCAACATTAAAGTATCCTTTTTTGTTGTTGCTGATGCTGTTTTCTAAATCGCCAAGCATTTCTTTATTCTTACCAAAAGATTTTATAACGCCGATACCTTTTACAAATTCTAAAGTATTAGCATTCAACTCTATCTTCAATTTCTGCAATTTCTTAGTTAGTTGATCCGCTTTGTTTTGAAAAACTGCATTAACTAATAATCCAACTATTAAAGTTATTAGAATAATCACTCCTGTAATGAAATCAAAAGGCAACATAAAGCATGCCATAATAACAGTTTGTATTATTCCTACAAACATCATTTCAATAATATTGACACCTACTGTTTCCAACTCTCCTATTACGCTTGTCAATCCTCCTGAAATATCTCCTAATCGATTAGAGTTGAAGTATCCCATATTTACTTGTTTTAACTTATCTCCAATATACAGTCTGTTTTCTGCACCCAAATTATAAGTTGCTATATATTTGTTGCGGTCTGCTAAATAGCCAAATACTATTTTCCCTGCAACGCTAAGCACAGCTATTCCAAATACTATATAGACATCATTCATAACTACTTCTTTTTGCTCAAATAGTTTCTCAAAAATTTTAAGCAAGAGGAATAATATCGCCCCAAGAGAAATACCTTCAAAAATACTTTTCACTATTTCAAAAACGATCATTCGGCTTAATTTTTGCGACTCTTTTCCTGCAATACTATACAGTTTCTTTAGAAGTTCTCTCATTTATATCACCTCCCCATTTAAGTACACGCTGTTATGTGCATTCCACATCCTGGAGTAGGTGTTGCTACTTTGAAGAAGTTCCTGATGGGTACCTTCTGCTTCAATTTTTCCCGAATTGACTACAATAATTTTATTCGCATGAATAATCGTTGAAAGTCTGTGAGCAATCATAATAACAGTCTTATCTTTTACCAAAGCATCAAGAGATTTTTGTATTTCAGCTTCGTTGTCCGGATCTGAATATGCCGTTGCCTCATCAAGAAGAACAATCGGGCTATCTTTTAGTAAAGCTCTTGCAATGGTTATTCTCTGTCTTTCTCCTCCTGACAAGCTATTTCCAGACTCTCCGATAACTGTTTCGTAACCATTTGGCAAATTCATAATAAAATCATGGCAGCTTGCTTTTTTACAAGCACTTTGAATTTCTTCAATGCTTGCATCAGGTTTTGCCATTCTCATATTGTCAATTATACTTTTTGGGAATAAATAATTTTCTTGAGATACATAAGTTACAATATCCATGTTTCTTTCAAGAGAAATATCATTTAAATCTACATTCCCAATACTTATTTTTCCGGAATCAATATTCCAAAAACCTGCAATCAGTTTTGCCAAAGTCGATTTTCCTCCGCCGGAATACCCGACAATAGCTGTAAGTTCTCCTTCCTTTGCAGTAAAGGATAAATCTTGAAATACTTTTTTATTTTCGTCATAGCCAAATGTAACATTATCAAAAGTTACATCGTATGAATTTATTTTCTGTGATGTATTTCCTCTTTCAAGTTCAGGAAGTTTCATAACATCTTTTATCTCCTCAATGACCACTTTTATATTCGCCATAGTATCTAAATGGCTCATAGCCTTAATAAGCGGTTTATAAGAAGCATAGGATAATAAAACACACATAATCAAAGTTCCTACATCAACAGTTCCTTTCATGAATAAAAATAAGGAAGTTGGAAGTACAAATATTAAAGTTGATGGTAAAACTTCCATAGCTGCTGTCATATAAAAGCAAATGCTTAGATACCAATCCAGCATACTGTTTTTATTTCCCTCAACTGCATTCACAAATTTATCATAAGATGATGCAGATTTATTAAATGCCTTAATAATGTTAATGCCACGAATATATTCAACCACTGTGGTATTCATATTCTTAGATGCTTCTTGATAACGTTTTGATTTTTCTTCATATCCGCCCATCATTAGCATTGAAAATAACAAGCCTAATGGTAATGTTATGAGATTGGCAAGACCCATTCTCCAATCCATAACAAATATGCTTATTAATAAAACAATAGGGATAATGATATTTGCAATGACTTCAGGAATAACGTGGGCAATTGGTTGCTCCATTTTATTCAAAGTTTCAACCATAAACTGTGTCCACTCTCCACTTCCTTTCTTTTCTATTGTTCCCATTGGAAGTTTGCTGAATTTCCTTGCTAATTTTTTTCTTGAATCTTCAATAACACAAAATGCCAAATTATGTGAAATCAATGTTGATAATGTATGAAATACTACACTTCCAACCAATCCAAGTAATATAATCATTATCTGTTTACTAAAAACCATAAATCCTGTACTGCCATTTGCTATTTCCGTTACAATATTTGCTACTGCAAAATATGGCAAGACGCTACAAACAACGCCTATTATAGCTATAAATATTGACAAAATTATTTGTCCTGTATGCTTTTTCATCACATCCATAGTATCACCTCTCATATCCCATTGAATTTAGCAAAGTATTTATGTCTTTAAGATAGTAATCTTCTGTAATTCTTCCATCTTCAATTTTGATTACTCTCTCACTAATCTTTGCAATAAACTCTATATCATGTGAAATAATCAAAAATTTTGTTCCCAAGTTTCTTTGTTCTCTAATTAGCCTTGCAACTTGTTCCATACTTCCATAATCTAATCCCGATGTAGGTTCATCTAAAATTACAACAGAAATATTTCTCATCATTGCTACTCCTAAAACCAGTCTTTGTTTTTGACCTCCAGATAAAGTTGATGGATGCTGATTTTTTATATCAAATAAACCTAATCTTTTTAGGATTTCCTCCGCTTTTTCTATACTTTTTTCTTTATCTTTTAGTCCCGTAACAAGTTCGTCTACTAAATCTTCACCAAATAATTGAGAGTCAAGATCTTGAGGAATGTACCAAATTTTCTCCAATCTTTGCTTTCTCTTAATCGGTTTATCTTCCAAACATATTTCTCCTGTTGTTTCTTTTTGAAGTCCCGAGCAGATTTTACCTAATGTACTTTTACCTACTCCGTTAGAACCAATTAAGGCAATAATTTCATTACTGTCAAATTTGAAACTTATATTATCCAGCAACAAATTTTTTCCATACTTTTTTGAAATTCCACTTATCCCAAAACTTTTATATCCTTGAATGATCTTATTCGCAAAACTATCTAAAATAATATCTTCAAAGTTCAATGAGCGTAATCCCATATTATTTAATTCTTTTGAAGTGAAAGCATTTAGCTCATCAGATGTATATTTTTTCTTTATTTCTCCATCTACCATAAAAATATAGTTATCTGCTATTGAATTTAAGTAAAATAGCCTGTGTTCTACGATAATGATAGTTTTTCCTTCATCTTTTAATTTTTGAATTAGTTTTGCAAATTGGTACGTTGATTTTAAGTCCAAATTTGCAGATGGTTCATCAAATACATAAATGTCCGGTTGCATAGCTTTGGCTGAACATATCGCAACACGTTGCCGCATCCCGTAAGACAATGTATAAATACTTGCATTTAATAAATCTAATATATTCATCTCTTTAGCAGACTTATGAACTCTGTCAACTATTTCATCATGGGATAGACCTAAATTTTCACACCCGAAAGCAATCTCACCTGCCACTTCATTAGCAAAAAATTGGCTTCTTGGATCTTGAAATACATTTCCAACAAGAGATCCTATTTCCCAAGTATTTAATTTTCTTAAATTTTTGTTATCAATAAACACTTCTCCTTCTAAATCACCTTGATAAAATGAAGGTATCAATCCATTTATAACCCTTGTTAGAGTAGATTTTCCACAACCGGATCCACCAACTATAGCAAAACATTGCCCCTTTAAGATTTCTAAATTAACGCCATTTAACAGCTTCTCATTTCCCCGATAGGCAAAGTTTATGTTATTAAGTCTTATCTTATTTTCCATAACTCTCCCTCCTATCTCAAAATACAAGCTACCATTAAGCAAATACTGATAAATATTATTATTGCATCTGCTTTTGTAAATTTGGTTTCATAATAACTATTTTTTTTAGTTGGATTTTCAATTCCTCTTACGATAGATGCAGCAGCCAATTCATCACCAACTTTAATTGAACGAAAGATTAAAGGCACAACTGCATATTCCATTGTTTGTAAAGGGTGGAATAAAACTCTTTTTACACTTCCTGTAAAACCCCTAACTCTCATTGCTTCTCTAATAGTCTTGAACTCTCCTGATATTGTTGGAATAAATCGAATGATTACAAGCAAAATCAAGATGATATTCTGAGGCAAAGCACATTTTTGAAAAACTGCAATCAGTTTCCCTGACGGTATCTTAAAAGTTAAATATGCTGCCATAATAGGAACGATAAACTTGTACACCATACCTAATAGCATTGGCGAAATAAAAACTATTCCTTTAGGAATCATCCCTAAAAGCCAAAATGTTGTAAAAGTATATATCACAACATAAATCAAGCTCTGTTTGTAAAAGCCGAAGTATACCAAAATGATACAAAGCCATCCCACAAACAGAGCATGCATATAGTAATCTTTTGTAAAAATAGATACTGTACAAGAAATTAGAGTTAAGAGTAAACAAGCCAATCCACCAAGACCGTCTATTTTCCTCATTCTCTGTTCCATAACATTAATCTAATATACCTGCTTTCTTAAAATGTTTTTTCAATATTTTTTGTGCAAACAAAATTCCTAATGCAGATAAAAGAACCGTCACAACAACGCCTACTAATATCAATAATGGTGAAGAAACCAATTCATACTGAAGCTTTAGTGTCGCATCAGCAAACCCACTGGCAAGTGCCTGTTTTTGATAACTTTCCCATGCGATCCAACAAGGTACCCCAATCCCAAGAAACATCCCTATTGCATAGGTACTCCATCCAATCATATTTCTAATTGGATTCCTATAAGTGTTCTTTCCAAGCATTGTAAGTTCACATATAACGGCTAAACCAATAAAATATGGAACCATAAACGCATATCCCATTGCCGCTGTTATCAAGGCATAAATTAAAATCCAAATAAATAATAGTCCATGTTTATTGACTCTGTTTGCTGCAACAAGATAAAATATTGCTCCTATAAACATTTCAATCCCTGCTGTACCATATAGATATAAAATCGGCATAGTAACCGTCCCCATACCAACAACAATAGAAATAGCAAAAAATAGTGCTATCATAATTGCCACTGTTACAATATCTCTTACTGTTAATCTCTTTTCTGACATTTTCTTCTCCTTTTCAAAATATTAGATACGGCTAACTCATTGGTATAAATCCAACAAAAAATGCCTGTTCTTCAATAAATATTTTATCAAAGAACAAGCATTTCTCTCACTACCCAAAAGGTATGTTTTTGCTCCAATCAGGTCAAATTATTTTTTCTATATTGTTGAGGAGAAACTCCAAAATAAGTTTTAAAAGCAGAAGCAAATTTACCCGGATTTAAATATCCTGCAAAATCAGCAACTTCGCCTACTGCAATATGTGGTTTATCAATTAACAACTTCGCAGATTCCTCTAAGCAAGTATTTTTTATAAAACTTCCAATAGATTGTCCTGTCAAATGCATAAAACAACGCTTTAAACTGGATTCTGAAATTGCATACTGTTTTGCAAGTTCAGAAATAGAATATTTATCAAATGGATTTTCAACAAGTGCCTTATAACAGTCTTGTGTCGCCTCATAAATTGGTTCAGAAAAAGTTGGTATTTTTTTCATATCTTCTGTTTTTATAAGACTTAAAAAAAGTAATAGTTCAATGATTTTAATAATAGAATAGGATATACGAATATCCTCACTAACCGTATATAGTTCGTTCAATATATGGTTTATTTCTTTTCTTGATTTTATTATTAACGCCGGACCATTTTTACACAACATATCCATAATATCTTTTATATTTATTTTTGCAAAAGGGAAATAATTATCTACAGATTTTTGAGCAATTTTTATATCTATAAATACAGTTAATCCTATATATCGTTTCATAGGTATACTTGAACTTTCAAAAGGAACTTTTCCTAAATCTACAACACTAAAATCACCTTTCCCCACAAATGCTCTTTCATTACTTTTTAACTTAAATTCATAGCAACCATCTAAACAATGATCAATTTGAATTATACCATCACAAGGCTTAATCTTCTGATGTGAAGATTCCATATTTAGATTGTTATACGACAAAGTAAAACCATCTATTAAATTATAACAACACATTTCTCCTGTACCTGTTTCATTGCTAAGTTTGTAAATTTTTTTATGTCCTAATTCATTTGTGTCATAAAAGCTATATCCCTTATAAGCATTTTCTACTATTGTCTTTTCACTCACAGGTATCATCACCTCACTTTTTATTTAAGAATTATCTTGTATTTCAGATTTAATAAATTATAACACCGATTAGTTAGTTTAAGCTAATCATCTTTCAATTATCTCATATAAATAAAAAACATCTTCAACTCGTTTTTTTAACACCTCACAGATTATAAGAGATAATTTTGTTGTAGGATAAAACTGTTCATTTTCTATTGAGTTAATAGTCTGCCTTGATACCCCAACAAGTTGAGCAAGTTCTTTTTGAGATATTCCGAAATTTATTCGTTCCTCTTTGAGTCTATTTTTTAATATCATTTCAACACGCATAGACAACCTCATTCTATATGGCAATTATTATTGCTTTTATTCTATATTTTATATTGAGATAAGTCAAGTTTACTTGACTTATCATAATTTATATTATAGAATTAATCTATAAATTTTTAAGTATATGCTTAATGCTTACTACCTTAATCATTCTTTTGTAGCAAGCACAGTAAGTGTACGGACACTTACGAAAAAATTGATGAAGCAGCCCTTTGGGATCTGCTTCTTTTTTTATCAATTTTTAGCTTGTTAGGGAGAACCCTAAGACCCCGAAATACATTCAAAGGAGGAAATATCTATGGCAAATAGAATACGAAATGAAAGACTTGAAATTAAACTGACCAAGGAAGAAAAGACTCTTTTTGAGGAGAAAAGAAAGCTTGCAAAATGTAGAAATATGAGCCATTTTATTAGAAAATGCGTTTTGGAAAAAGAAATATATCAAGTAGATTTAGAACCTTTCAGAGATTTACAAGGCTTACTTTCCAATGCTACAAACAACATCAACCAGATTGCAAAGCGAATAAACTCGACCGGTGTAATCTACAAAGAGGACATCAATGATATGAAAAAAGAGATTGAACATTTTTCAAAAGAGCTATGGCAAATTCATTCATTACTGCTTAACAGGACTTCAGGAGGTGATTAGTTTTTATGGCTGTTACAAAAATACACCCGATAAAATCGACTCTTAATCTTGCTATCGAGTACATTGTAAATGGAGATAAAACAGACGAACAGCTTTTAATCAGCACTCATAAATGCCATGAGTCAACTGCTCACACTCAATTTTTAAGGACACGAAATGACGCAGGAACAAAAGGAACTGTTCTTGCAAGACATCTCATTCAATCCTTTTTACCGGGAGAAACTACGCCTGAAATGGCACACCAAATCGGTATGGAGCTATGTAAAAAGATACTCAAAGACGAGTATGAATTTGTCTTATCTACTCACATAGACAAAGGACATATTCACAATCACATCATCTTCAATAATGTAAATATGGTAACGGGTAAGTGCTACCAGTCTAATAAGAAAAGCTATCATCAAATCAGGTATCAAAGCGATAAGCTATGCAAAGAAAACAACCTATCTGTCATTGATGAGTTTTACGAAAATTATAAGAAAAAATACAAGACTAACGGTAAATCTTGGTATGAGAATGAACAGGCAAAGCGTGGTACTTCTTGGAAAAGTAGACTTCAATTTGACATTGACAGAATGATTAAACAGTCTAAGGATTGGGACGATTTTCTAAAGACAATGGCTGATCTTGGCTATGAAATTAAGCATGGAAAACATATAGCCTTTAAACCAAAAGATAAGCCGAGATTTACAAGAGCCAAAACAATCGGAGAAGATTATACCGAAGAAAGATTAAAAGAACGCATTGCAGAAAGAGAATCTATTAAAATCCCTGCTATCAAAAAACGCATTGGCAATGTTATTGATATGAACACCAATACAAAGGTAAAGGAAAGCAAAGGTTACGAATATTGGGCAACCAAACATAACCTTAACACAATGGCTGAGTCAGTCATCTTCCTTAGAGAACAAGGTATTAAATCTGTCAAGCAGCTTGATGAGTACATCCAAAAAACAGCCGATGAAAGGCAAAATTTACAGGATAAGATCAAGTCTATTGATAAGGAAATGCAAGAGCTTTCTGCCACTATGGAGCAAGTTCACACTGTTAAAAAATACAGGCAATACTACAAAGAATATAAGGCTAATCCGTCTGATAAGGCATTTTTTGAAGAGTACAAAGCTCAGATTACCCTATATGAAAATGCCCTTTCAGAGCTTAAAAAATCCTATTCCAAGCTCCCAAATTCAAGGGATATTTTAGATAAACTTGATAAATTACAAGAAAAAAAGAATACCCTAATGCAAGAGTATTCGTCCTCAAAAACCACGATGGACGAGCTTTATCAAATACGAAAGAACTATGGAATTTATATGGGTAAGGAGATGGAGAGATAATCTTTATCTCCTATTTCTTTTCCAAATAAAAAAAGAGCCGGTGCAGTCCTAAGACTGCACCGACCATAAATCTATCTCTCAGCTTCTTTTGATGCTTCTTTCTTTTCTTTAGGCTTTTCCTTATCTTCAGCCTGATATTTCTTGATAGCTCCAAGTACAGATTCTTTCTTTTCCTCCTGTCCTTTCATTTGTTCCTTTGCCTTTAACAGCTTTGAAGATAGTATCCTTACATTGCTATGCTCCCTGCCATTATCATCAATGGAAGTTCTGATTTGCCCAAAGAGCTTAACGAAATCTCCCTGTTTAAAATCCTTTGGTATGTCCCCTTTATCACCATAAGCAGAGCAGTTATGATATACCTTATTCCCCTCGTCATCTTTAGACACCACAGAGAAATTGACTACCTCAAAAGCTTCACCGTTCTTATTTTCTCTTTCAATAACATCAACATTGCCGACAATATTTCCAACGATATTTATTAGATTATCTTTCTTCTGCTTAACATAAGGCATATCCTTTATCTGCCCCTGTTCTCTTAATTCTTCTATCAGATAATCAAATTCCTCATGCAGTAAATTAACTGTGTCATTATCCATATACGCATCATATAGCTTGTCTAATGCACTTTCATCGTTAATGCCCTTTTCCATGCTTATAATTGCCTTAACAAAATCTTTATGATTATCATTTACCATATCTTCAATTCTATCTCTCATTGTTTTGTAATCCATGTTTTTGTTCTCCTTTCATGGTCAAAGGGAGCTTTTCGCTCCCTTATCGTACATATTCCTGTTCTTTTGTTGTTGGTTTTTCTTCTTTTTTACTTTCGTTTTGATAGGCTCTTATCTGACCTAAAATAGACGGCTTATCCTCTGATTTTTGTGTAGTTTCTCCTTTACTATGAACATTATCTTCCACATCAAAGGTTGACTCAAAATAGTCGCTGTCCTTAAAGTCATTGTCATACCTATCAGAAATACCGTCATTATCGAGGTCTTTTGCAAGTGGATCATAAAAGTTACCTTCATCATCAATATCAAGCCCAAGTGCTACTTTTAAGTCCTCTGAATCTACATAGGTTAAATCTTCAAAAGAGGATAACTCAATTTCATTTTTCATATTCCTTAGAGCTTCATTCTCTCCCTTGTTTTCATAGTCAAAGCTTTCTGTCTTGATAGGAGTATCATCAATGTACTGCGTCCAAGTTTTCTCCTCTAAATCAAGCTCATACTGAATACCATGCCTTTCATCCGGTGTATTGGTATAGGCAATCCCTATATGCTTTAAATCAGGGTATAATGTGTCAAACTCATCATAGCTATAATTTTCATCATATTCTCTGTTACAGAAATCAATAATCGCTCTTTTTACATCTTCCACAAGAGGATTATCATTTCTTTTTTCCTCTACATCTCCCATATCAAGCAGCTTATTCAGTTCCGCCAAACGAAGCACCTTACTCTTTAGTTCATCTGCCTTTTCAAACGGCTTTTTAAGTTCTTCTTTGGCATTTTCGAGCTGCTCTTTTGTACTTGTAAACTTCTCCTCCAGTCTTTTCAGTTTTTCAGGCATTTTCTCAAGGGCATTATCAAGTCTTGTAATATTACCGTCTGCACTTGTTCCAAGCTCTCCTGAATGCTTTGCAGCACCATTTAAGCTAAAGTCATGGGCATTGGTAAAGAAGTTATAGCTGACTTCCAAGTCCATATTTCTATACTTTCCTATAATCTCACTTTCATTGATTTTTACGGTCTTGATAGCTTCAAGTAACTTTTCTCCCGCAATCTTTTTATCAAATATCTTCTCTCCCTTTATGGTTATCGAAGTGAATTTATTTTCGCCTTCTCCTTGTGGCTCAATCTCTGATATGTCTTTCTTTACAGCCTCAATTAACTTTTCCGTCCTTGCAATTTCTTCAGGGTATGTTTTTGCGACCTTATCTTCTAACCTATAACGGTTGGACTTAAAGTTTGCTTCCAGCATTTTAAGTTTTGTAACCTCATTATCCAAGTCCATCTTCTCTTTAATCTTAGGATCACCTGTGGCAAGGGCTTTAATTTCTGCATAGTTAAGAGAACTTTCGTCCACATCTTCTGCTACACGCACAGGTGTTTTACTTGTCATAATCTGTGAAATGAACTTCTGCTTATTCTCTATGGTCTGCCAAAGGTAGGCATCAAAGGTATTCTCTGTAACATAACGATAGATATTTACTTCTTTATTTTCGTTCCCCTGTCTTACAATTCTTCCTGCTCTCTGCTCAAGGTCGGCAGGACGCCAAGGAACATCAAGGTCATGAAGTGCAATCAGTTTATTTTGCACATTTGTGCCGGCTCCCATCTTCTGAGTTGAACCGAGTAATATCCTCACATCTCCCTTTCTTACCTTTGCAAAGAGTTCGTCTTTTTGTTTATCCGAATTAGCTTCATGGATAAAGGCTATTTCTTCTTTCGGTATCCCCATTGCCACAAGTTTTTCTCTAATATCATCATAGATATTAAACTCTCCATCGCCTTTTGGAGTGGACATATCGGAAAATAGAAGCTGTGTTGACCTATCTTCTTTTGTCTTATCCCAAATGGCAAACACATTTTTAACGCAGACATTTACCTTGCTTTCAGGATTATCGGGTAGCAAAGGATTGATTAAACGCTGATCTAAGGCAAGTTTTTTACCGTCATTGGTAATCTTCAGCATATTATCTTCATCAGGCTCTACCACTCTATTTCTCACATCGTCTGCTCTTTCAGATAGACTCTTTAGGATTTCCTTTTGCTCCTCACTCGGCAAGGTCTTAATGACTTCATAGTGTGCTTCCGGTGTTGGAAGATTCAGCATATCCGCTGTCTGAATATCCGCAATCTCCTTAAATATAGACATAAGCTCAGGCAGGTTATAAAACTTTGAAAATCTTGTTTTCACCCTGTATCCCGTTCCCTCCGGAGATAATTCAAAGGCTGACTGCGTTTCCCCAAAGGTAGAAGCCCATGAGTCGAAATGTTCCAATCCGTTTTTCTTTAGGCTTTCATACTGAAGATAACGCTGCATGGTATAAAGCTCTGTCATGGAATTTGATACAGGAGTTCCTGTGGCAAAAACAATGCCTTTTCCACCCGTCATTTCGTCCATATATCTACACTTCATAAACATATCGGAGGACTTAAAGGCTTCACTTTGACCGATACCTGCTACATTTCTCATTTTTGTGTAGAGATAGAGATTTTTGTAATTGTGTGCTTCGTCCACAAATAGCTTATCAACGCCTAATTCCTCAAAGGTTATGACATCATCTTTCTTAAAATCATCATTTAATTTTTCAAGCCTTGTTTCAAGTTTTTTCTTCGTCTTTTCGAGCTGCTTTACCGTAAAGTTCTGATTTCTATCATGCTTATATTCCTCAACATAGTTTATGATTTCATCAATCTGATCCTGAATATGCTTTTCCTGATATTCCTTACTCATCGGAATTTTTTCAAATTGCGTATGCCCGATTACAACCGCATCATATTCACCAGTAGCAATTCTTCCTATGAACCTTTTTCTATTTTTCGGCTCAAAGTCTTTTTTATCTGCCACCATAATATTCGCTGACGGATATAGCTGCATAAACTCACGACCGATTTGACCTGTCAGGTGATTCGGTACTACGAATAAAGACTTAGAACACATTCCAAGCCTTTTAGATTCCATTGCGGAAGCTACCATTTCAAAAGTCTTCCCACTACCAACCACATGGGCAAGGAGCGTATTTCCTCCGTATAAACTTCTTGCAATAGCGTTCCTTTGATGAGGTCTAAGCTCTATTTTAGTATTCATTCCCTCAAAGGATAGGTTGTTGCCGTCATATTCACGATTTCTGATGGAGTTAAAACGCTCATTATATAGCTTTACAAGCCTGTTTCTTCTTTCCTGATCGTTAAATATCCAGTTCTTAAATTCTTCCTTTAGAAGCTCTTGTTTCTGTCCTGCAAGGAGAGTTTCCTTTTTATTTAGTACAGAAGTTTTGGAGCCGTCAGGATTTACAATCTGGTCAAATACCTTTGTTTCTTTTAAGTTTAGAGCATCTTCAATCAGCTTATAGGCACTTACTCTACTTGTACCGTAAGTCATTTCAGCAAGGTCATTTCCCCTGTCTTTGCTCTTACCCTCTACATTCCATTCACTTGTAAGATTTGAAAATTTAACCTTAATATCCCATCTTGCCCAGCCCGGTGTTTTAAGTGTTTCAAAGATAAACTTTTCTATATCCTTAATCGGTATCCAAGTTGCTCCAAGACGAACGCTAATCTCACTTGCTTCAAGCTCCTTTGGTAAAGCTTTTGTAAGCTCTGCCTTTTGGTATTCCAATCGGTTCATCTCATAGCTTATCAGCTCTTTTTCTTTGCCATCTTCCGCATAGCCAAGATGAGGTAGCTCTCTTTCCGTTTGTCTTAGCTTAGAAAGATAACTGTCAACAATTGCAATCTTATCTCTGATATTTCCACTTAGGTACTCATCTTTTGTTACATAGCCATACTTATAGGAGTTGCTGCCATTTGCACAAGCAAAAGGTAAATCCCCATCCTCCAAGTTAAAGGATAGAGGTCTATAAAAGTTTTGTTCTTCTCTAATGTTTAGGTAGATTTCTCCCCCTAATTCTTCTATCAGAGTCGGTCTGTCTTTTCCTGTAAGACTTCCCATATACTCAAAGTCCACATAACCTTTTTCAGATACCGATAATACAAGAGCTTCAAGGGAAGTATCTACATGGTCTATTGTCTTTGCCTTTGTGATGGTTCTTTTTGAAAAAATATCTCCCTTTGCCTTAAAGTTTTCTTCTTCATCAAGGATTTCAATGGAAGATACAAGTGGGAAGTTACTATCTTCTTTTAAGGCTCTGGTGTTAGAAAGGTTATTGACATACCCATGCTTTTTAGAAAAACTGTCATAGACTTCATTTAACTTCTCCTGAGCTTTCCTTACTTCATCATCGGAAAAATCTTCCTTTTGCTTGTAGATTACATCTTTTAGAGCATCATTTAACTCAAGATAATCCTTAATTTTTTCCTTGTTTTTATCCGTTATTTCTTTCTTGACAAAAAGTGAGTTTTCTCTGTAATACACCTCATCATCAATAATGGTATAGGAGAAGTTCTTAACATCATCCGTGGCAGGTATTGTGTTGATTTCATCATCAAGTAGCTCTATTTCTTCATACTTTGCATATTGAGATATTTCTTCACTTGCTTTTGCAAGTAATTCCTTTAAGTCCGTATTTTCTTTTGGCAGGCAAGCTATTGTATTTCCAAATCTTCCCGATACTTCCTCCATACTTCCAAGCACCATCTTAGGATGATCTACAAAGTATTTGTTATAGGTAAGTCCCTTTTCATCTTCAGATAGATGTATCCAGTCCTCATCCCTTTCTCTGATACTATCCCTTTTTTTTAGAAAAATAATATCTGAGGTTACTTCCGTTCCGGCAACACCCTTAAAAGTGTCATTAGGAAGCCTTATCGCTCCTAAAAACTCTGCTCTTGCTGCAAGATAGCGTCTGACACTTTCATCCTTTTTATCCATTGTGCCACTTGATGTGATAAAGGCGATAACACCGCCATTTCTGACTTTATCAATGGACTTGGCGAAGAAATAATCGTGGATAAGGAAATTATTTTTGTTATAATCCCTGTCATTTACCTTATATTCTCCAAAGGGAACATTACCGATAACTGCATCAAAAAAGTTATTGGAAAAGCTCGTTTCTTCAAACCCTTTAATCTGTATATCACTTTCAGGATATAGTAGATTTCCAATCCTACCACTTATAGAATCAAGCTCTACACCGTAAAACTTAGACTTACTCATTTCATCAGGGAGATTTCCTATAAAGTTTCCGATACCCATTGACGGTTCAAGGATATTTCCGCTCTTAAATCCCATATCGGAAAGTGTCTTATATACACCGTCAATAACAGTTTTCGGTGTATAAAAGCTCGTTAGGGTAGATTCTCTTGCAGCTTCATATTCTGCCTTAGATAAGTTTTCCTTTAGAAAGCTCCTCGCTTCTTTCCACTGTCCGCCTTTTTCTTCATCGAATACATCAGCAAGTCCACCCCAGCCTACATACCTTGCTAAAACTTCCTGAGCTGTACTGTCAAGCTCTCTTTGTCTACTTTCGATGCGACTCAGCATAGAGATTGCTTCAAGGTTATTATTTAGCCTTTCACTTGGAGATAACTTTTCAGATAGTGTTTCTTCTGTAATTTTAAAGTTATGAGCTTCTGCTTTCTTTATTTCACTTTCTTTAACAATAGTTTCAGGCTTTTTATATGTCAGATTTTCAAATACTCTCTCAAGATCGCTTTCCAGATAATAAGGAATTACATCGGAGCCTGTTATCATACCGCCAAGATATTCCATATTATCCTTAACCGTTACCGTCTTTAGGTTATTTCCCATATCATCAAAGCGTGTGATGGTATAGTTTTTGTCCTTGTATTTAATTTCATCACCAACGATAAACGCAGGTCTTTCAGGGCTTACTTGTTTTAATAAATCTTCATTATCTGTAAAGGCTACAATAGGGATTTGATGGTTTCCACTTCTTACAGGATCAAGCCATAAGTCATATCTTCCTGTGATTTGGTTTTCAGCAATCTCCCTAACCCTGTATTCTTCATGGTTAAAATAGACGGTATCACCTTCTTTAACTGCAAATTCATCTGAAAGCCTTTCCTTTTCTTCGTTAAGCTCTACTTCTTCTCTTTCTTTGAGGTAATCAAATAGCGTTCCTTGAACAGGTGTTACAGCTACTCTTTCTTCTACTTCTTCAGATATTTCAAGTTCTTCTTTATCTTCAAAGCTAAGCTCTCCGTTAAATACCGCTTGAAGCTCCTGCTCATCCATCTGCTTTTTAAGTTCCGTATCTTTAAGTTCTCTAAAGGTCTTTGGAAAATCTTCTAAAATGAGCCTTTGGGCATTTAACTCCTTTAATTCTTCAAGATTGAAATATCCCCATTCAGGCTCAAATCCTAACACAAGTCCAAAGGCATCTCCACTTTCTCTGTCATATTCCGTCATATACCAAGTCCAATTACTTCTAAACGGAATGATATATGCAGCATGAACCTCTTTATCCGCTAAAGACACATCTTCCTGTGCATAAAGCTCAGGCACTCTTTCAAGCATTTCATCAGTCATTAAGTTTTCAGGATCATCTTTAGAATAATATTGTGGTTCTTTTGCTTCTTCTATCTCTGACTTACTTTCTGTTTTCTTTTCTTCAAGATAAAGATTTTTAGAAAGCAAATCCTCTATATGCTTTGCCACACTTGACCAAGTAAGGAAAACATCATTACAATTATTTTTCTGTAATTTAAGTCCCTTTGCATCATGCCATTCATCACTTCCCATTGCCCCCGATACTGCATGACTTCTACCACCTATGCCATATTCGTCTTTTAAGAAATTAGCTTTTTCCTGCAAGGTATGATTTTCTTTGAAAAATTTTGTAATTCGCTCTTTTCCTCTATCGACGCCACTTCCTCTTGAAAGACTTTCAAGGACTTCATCTTCTGTAATAAAGGACTTCACTTTGGGAAGTTCTGTCAGATTGGTACTGTATTCCTTTCGTGACAACTCAAGTTCCTGTAAC
Organism: Faecalicoccus sp. LCP19S3_E2; assembly: GCF_052121255.1. Classification (NCBI taxonomy): domain Bacteria; kingdom Bacillati; phylum Bacillota; class Erysipelotrichia; order Erysipelotrichales; family Erysipelotrichaceae; genus Faecalicoccus; species Faecalicoccus sp. LCP19S3_E2. The sequence continues at coordinate 51,850 of NZ_JBQKEP010000006.1, forward strand.
CTCTGATAAAGGCTGTCTACCTTGTGATAGTGAAACCTTAATACATTTCTGTTTTCTTTGTATCCTTCTAAAAACCTGCTGTATTCGTTGATTGTTTCTTTCAGATACTCAGGATTTTTTAATGCTTCAGACAATCTTTTCGTTTCTTCCGGAAAGCCTCCTCCGCTTGTTTTTAAGATTTCAAAATATCCCTGTCCTTGACCTTCTTCGCTTAAATCATGCGTTAGATACCATAAGGATTCTGAAATTCTATCTCTTTCATAGTCATGTGCTTCTAAAAGCTCTACATTTATAGCAAACTCACCACTATCAAGAAGCTCATTTATCCTACTTGCAGCATCACTCCAGCTTAAAATTTGCGTATCATCTTCTCTTGCAGAAGTGCCGTAAGCTAAATGAATACCTTTATCCGAATACCAGGAAGATACCTCTCTTTCATCAATGTAAAATCCGTTTCCTCCTCTAAAGGTATCTTTGAGGTATTCTCCCAATTCTTCATTGCTCTTTCCTTTAGAAAACTCTGCTATAAGAGGAAGCCTACCGCCATCATGGTTTCCTCCGTTAATAAGGATAGTGTCTATGTCTTTCTGATTAAGAGGAATAGTAAGCCTCATCTGTCCATGAGAATTTTCGGGCAAAGAAAAAGAAGCCTTTTCAGCTTCTTTTAACTCTACATTAGTATTATCTTTTAAATTTCCACTACTTCCTTGATTGTCATTTCCTTCAGAGCTGAAATCATCGCCCCATACTGTGGATTGTTCTCGTCCTCTATCTTCCAAGCTGCCATCAATTTCGGCTTCTCCGTTCTCATAAATTCTATTGCCTGTTTCTGAATATTCATCAGGTGTCCTGTCAGTTTCTTCTCCTTGTATAGATCCACCAACATCTCGAAGTGGCTCTGTTCCTCGCTCTGTGATAGATAATCCAGCCTCATCACTGCGTAAGTCGGATTCGGGAATTCTTTCATGAAGTCCGTCTGTTCCTCCAAGCTGTTTAGCGTATTCTCCCTGATTTTCTCTATTATCTCGTCTGTACTCTCCATTTCGGAGAACTCGCCCGCTTTCATTTCTTTCCTGATCATCTCGTCGAAGTACATTTTCTTCTACCTCCTCTAATTCTTCTTTAATCTTATTATATCCTGCTTCTTTATCTCTTAAAACTTCTTTTTGAAGCTCAATCTCTTTGCTTTTTTGAATGGTTTCATCAATAATCTTTCCACTAATATCCGATACGGTTTCACCTAAGCTCATAATGGAAATACTATCAAGCATTGCAAAGTTTTCCTTTAGAAGCTCATTATCCATAGGATAATCTAACTTAAACCTTGAAGCTACTGCATAACTCACTGAGTCCCTCACAAACTTGGTAAAAGATATTCTATCCTCATCAGCTATTCTAAACTCATTCATAAGGCTGTCTATCTTTTCATCGCCATAAAGTCTGCTTAAAGAAAAGATATTTTCTAAGGTGCTTTCACTTTCCTCATAGCCCTCATTTTTTATCATTTCCTTTAAGACATCCCTATGAGCTTCCTTATCAAATCTCCAAAGATTGACTTCATTGACATCCCTGTTTCTTGAAACTGTCTGACCTATATCAAAGATATAGTCCACCTTCTTGTATGTGCCGTAGTCCTCTAAAATTGGGATACCCTTTTGACCTCTCATAACGGTACGGTTAAATCGTTCCCTCCAATAATCAAACTTGGCACAGGCTGTCGCTTCAGGATTTCTATCATAGATACTTAACTGACTTCTAAAGTCGTATCTCTGATTGTTTCCTACAACCTTTAGGAGCTTCAGGTATTCTGCTTCACTATCAAGCACATCTTGTTTTACAAGCTCCAAAATGTTATGAAAATCATTTATTCGCATTTTTACCTCCTTCTTTTTCCAAACAAAAAAGGCGGTTAGATTTTACTCTAATCACCTTTTGATTCTGTAATTTTGTTTATTTCATCACTACCCATTTACCTGATTTGGTAGAGCCTTCTCTTTTAATAACTCCATGAGATTTAAGATTCCTTATATGGTATCGTACCCCATCTGCTGTTATTTCTTTAATCTCATTTGCTATCTGTTCCGCAGTAATGCTTGGATTACTTTTCATAAGAAGAACTATTTGTTCTTGGATACTACTTATTTCTTTGGTAGTTTCTTTGGTAGTTTCTTTGGTAGTTTCTTTGGTAGTACTACCATTAAACTCTTTCAAAAATTCTTTGTTCACACCCATAACTGCATTAGTATAGTTATCTTCTTCATTGTCCGGATAAAACTTAAGCTCAGGAGAACCATTTTCTAATAGTGCATCTTTTGCACGCCTTATCCCGGATCCGTATGACTCTATCAGATTAAGAGAAAAGAACATATCTTTAAGTTCTTTATTAAGATACTGCCTTCTATCAAAACTTCTATCTCTATTAAGAGCTTCAATAGTTACAGGAGGAAGTGGTCTGTTATGGTTTACAAAAGAAATTCTATCCTTGTAAATATATATTCCTACATATTCAGGCGTATCATATTCTTTATGCAAAATAGCATTAGTAGCAAGTTCTTCAAATGCCGTAAGAGGATAGTTATAGATAATCTTATGCTCAATTTTATCAGCTTCCCTTATGGTATACGAAGCCATAATATTATCTTCAAAATATTTGCTGACTTGTTTTGCCTGTATCCAAACCGGCCCATCAAATCTTTTTGATTCCATTTTATCCGTTCCGTCAATTTCTCTTATGATTTCAACATGGGCATTTGGAATAAATTTATTCGGTGTTTCTGCAAACATCAATACAGCAAAATTTTTAGCTCTATAACCACCATACTCGCTTTCACTGACAAGTCCCATACTCTTTGCCATATCCAACTTAGACATTTCTCTAACATCTTTCTTTGCTCCTGTCTGAAGCAGATATTCTTTCATGTATTCATAGCTTAAATCATCTATGGTAGCTGTATCGTTCAAATTAGAGCTAAAAGAAAAATTTGCAAATTTCTTCAAAAGCTCAAATTCTTCAGTTGGATTTGGCAGTCTTGAATCTCTACCGACTCTGATATATCTTCCTGCCTTTAGCCTAATATCTTTATCCCTTTCCGCTCTTTCACTTGTTTCAAACGGACCGTTACTACCACTCTCTACCGCAACGATAATATAGTATTCATCATCAATTTTATCCGTAATAATATGGTAGTTTATTCTAGGATGGATATTGGAAAGCAGAGATTTTAATTCATTTTCAATCCCTTCAATTTTGGACTCTTTTATCCCCTCTATCGGTCTTTTGGGAATTGCCTTTTCTCCCGTTTCTTTATCGTCAACTTCTTCAATTCCAACAAACAACAATCCAATCTCATTGTTCATATAGTTATTGGCAAAGGCACAAGCAGTTTTTAGAATTTTATCTTTAAAATTTGCCGACTTTTTATATTCGATAAAACTGCTTTCTATGTTTTGATTTTCAAGAATGCTGTGAGCCATTCTCTTTATGTCTAAAAACTGCATAATACCTCCTTTTCCAAAAAATATTTCAATATATTATAGCACTTTTAGGATATTTTTTCCACTCTGAAATTAGTGTCATCTTACTTACTATAAGTTGAAACCGCTTCTTTTATCTCATTTTCAATCGCTTCTAAAAATTCTTCCTTTGAAGATTTACCCTGAGCAATATCGGATAATTCCATTTCCCACTTTGCGGTAGTTTCTGCCGATTTAAAGTTATCAGCTACAATCGTTACAAGACTGATTCCTTTATGCGTGGCTATAAGATTTTTCTTATCTCTTTCTACAAATCCCTTAAAGATTAAGTTTTCAATAATTCCTGCCCTTGTTGCCGGAGTGCCAAGTCCTTTTCTTTCAACTTCTACGCCTTTTTCTAAGGCATCATTTCCTGCAATATCCATAGACTTTAAGAGAGTATCTTCAGTAAAGTGTTTCGGAGGTTGGGTAAATTTTTCTTTAATCTCTTTATTTTCTACTTCAAATACATCGCCTACTTTTACATCAGGAAGCTCTATATCTTCATTTTTCTTAGACTTGTAATCTTTAAGATATTTTGTAAAGCCGTCATCTTTAACAACCTTGCCGGCACTTGTAAACTCAAAGCCGTCAAATAAAACTACAATCTTTGTTGTATTTTCAATGAGTGGATAACCTACACTTGCGTGAAATTTATCGGATATAAGGAAGTAAACTTTAGCTTCGCTTAGAGGAAGCTTAGAAACATCTTCCTTTAATGAACTGATTGTCGGAATAATAGCGTGGTGATCCGTAACCTTTTTAGAGTTAAATACTGTCTTGATACGCCCTGTATCAAAGTCATTTTTGCCCAAAATGTTATTGATGGTACTTGTAATCATATCTTCCGTTAAATATCTGCTGTCTGTTCTTGGATAAGTAATCAGTTTCTTTTCATAAAGGCTTTGTGCATAGTCAAGTGTCTGCTTGGCACTATATCCGAAATACTTATTGCACTCTCTTTGAAGTGTTGTCAGGTCAAATGGCAAGTCTGGTTTTGTAATTTTTTCTTTCTGAATGACATCGGTAATTTCAATCTTATTGCCTACTAAATTTAAGAGCTGCTCTGCTGCTATTTCATCATCAATTCTATCTGTTGAAAGTGTAAAACCATCCATAGATAGCTCCAATGTATAGTATTTCTCTTTCTTGAAATTAGCTATTTCATCATCTCTTTTTACAATCATAGCAAGAGTAGGTGTCTGTACTCTGCCGACAGAATAATTTTGCTTATACAAACAAGAATAGAGTCTGCTGATATTCATTCCTACGAGCCAATCAGCGATAGCTCTTGCCTGTGCCGACTCAAAGAGATTGTCATAGTCTTTTCCGTCTTTTAAATGATCAAAGCCATCTCTAATTGCACTATCTTCCATAGATGAAATCCAAAGGCGTTTCATCTTCTTTTTACAATTTGCCTGATTATATACAAGTCTAAAAATACTCTCTCCTTCTCTACCTGCGTCGCACGCATTGATAACCGTATCAATCTCTTTATCATTCAGCAGCTTTTTAAGGATAGCAAACTGTTTCTTGGTTGACTTTGCTACCTCATACTTATAGTCCTTTGGAATAATCGGTAAATCAGCCATATTCCACTTCGCATACTTTTCATCATAAACATCCGGATTTGCCATCTGAATTAAATGACCAACACACCAAGAAACCCTATATCCATTTCCCTCATAATATCCGTCTTTCTTTTTATTTGCTCCAATAACCTTTGCAATAGAAATTGCAACACTTGGCTTTTCTGCAATAACTAACTTCATCTGTGTTTTCCTCCTGTTTTAAATATAATAGGGCGAAAGATATTACTCTCCCGCCCTGCATTTGCACCAAACACTGTATTATTTTTGATGCAGCATTACTGCTCATCTTCTGCTTCATCTGCATCATTTGTTTCTTCATCACTTTCAGCTTCAGAAAAGAAATCATCATCTTCCTCCAATGCCTCAAGCTCCTTATCTTCTTTCTTTTTTATAACCTTAAAGTAGTATCCTGCTCCTAATGCTCCACCGACTACAAGTAAAAGAATTATATATGTCCCTAAACTGCTCTTTTCTTCCTTTTTCTCAGGTTTTACTTCTTCCTTAACAGGTTCTTCTTTTACTACTTCCTGCTTTGGAGCTTCTTTTTTCTCCACCATGTTAAGTAGGTCATCTTCAGATACTTCTGTTAAAAGCATTACATTCTCACTATCCTCATCGTGATTGATGATAAGATGAAAAGTCTTACCATTTTTAGTCTGAAAGGTAATAAACTGCCTTGCATCTGCTGAATACATATTCGTTTCTTTGTTATCGCTGCTATCTCCATGATGAATCGGATAATCCTTATTCGCATTATCCTTATTCTCCGTAACGGAAGCTCTTGCCTTTGATGGAGTAGAAGCCACACCCTTATTGGTATTTACACTCTTACTTGTACCGTCCATAGATGAATCCTGACCGCTGTTATTAGCAGGTGCTTTTGCTGTGAGCTTATTGGGATAACGAACTTCCTTTTCTTTCTCCTTTACTTCTGTTTTGCTTGTATCCTTTGTAGTATTACCTGAGCTTACTGTATCAGATGAACCTTTACCGGAACTACTTACAGAAGTCTGTGGTGTTTGAGGAGAAATGCCTGAGCTTGTCTTAATGCCGGAAATAGGACTAATCGGTGTAATTGACTGCGATGTTACAGGAGCTTTGTTTGTTTCAGAAGCCTTTTTCTCAAGCTCTTTCACCTTTTCCGTCAGCTTATCTATTTCCTTTTTCATATCTTCTGATAAGTCCTGATTTCCCTTATCTTTCTTCATTTTTTCTTTCAGACTTTCAATCTCATCTTCAAGGTCTTTAATTTTTTCTTTCTGCTTATCACTCAACTTATCTTTATTCTTGATTTCGCCATTTAACTTATCAAGTTTTTCCTGAAGTTCCTTAGCCTCTTTTTCCATTTTGGAAATATCGTCTTTAGAAAGCTCTGTCTGTGTTTTCTTGTCCTCTGTCTTTTTATCTTCCGTCTGAGTGCTTGCGTCCTGCTTTGGTTTTTCTTCTTCCGTTTGCGTTTGTTTATCCTTAAGCTCAGTCTTTGCTACCTTACGGATAATCTCATCATTACCATCGCCCTTTACTTCATAGAATAGAAATTCATCAATAAATTTCATATCATCAGGGAGCATTGGAAGATCGCCACTATCAAGAAGCTGTCCTTTCTCTGCCTTAATCTTTTCTTCCTTAAAGACCTTTTCATCTTCAAAGATATACTTTACATTTACTTCAACTTCCGTTTGAACAGCTTCATTTTTGGTAGGAGCTTCCGACTTTTGCTCCTGAGCATACACCACTGTCCAAAGTCCTAAAATGCAGCTAATACTTATAATTACTGCAAGTGCTGCTGTCCAAAATTTATTATTCTTTTTCAAACTGGTTTTCATTTGTCCTCTCCTTTTTCAGTTCTGCTTTTTCTCTATTTACCTTTGCCATCAAATCACTGATTGTGATGTTGTTCTTTCTGCAAATGGCTATGATTTCCTCGTTTTCAAGTTCTTCTTCACGAATAAATAAAGGCTCCAATTCTTCATCAATCAGAGCCTTTTTATCCTTTAACTTCTTTATTCTATTTTTAATTGCTGTTAGTTCTTTTTTCACATTGTTCCCTCCTTAACTGTTTACATTTGGCGGAAAACCGAAACCTACCGGATGATGTTGACAAAAAGTCGCAATCCAATCATCTAAAGTAGTTACTCTTATATAACCGATGTTATCAATCACTTTTCCATCTCCGATGTAAATACCTACATGACCATAGGTAAGTCCGGCTGTGCTTCCGCTACTGCTGCTTTCTACCGCCACAAGCATTCCTACTTTTAGCTTTGACCTGTCTGATGTAAAGGTATAGTTTCGATACATATCATTGGCGTTTCCTCCGATATATCCAAGTCCCGCATTTTGGTAAACTTGCGATACCCACATGGCACACCAGCCTGCACCCGGAGATGGTGTAATATATGCAGCATTAACAATCTTCTTTTGAACCTCCGTAGATGCCTCATACTCTTTTCCACCGCCGATACCTCCATTTGAACTAATAAGGTCAGAATTACCAAAGACTTCTCCCATATTTCCTTGTGCAAGGAATAAGGCTTCATAATGCTTTAGATTATCTGGATAGTTTGCAAAGACCTGTCGGATAATGCTATCCATCTCTTTTTTATGAAGCGTTACAATGAGTTTTTTGTACTCATAGGGTTCCTCGTGGCTTTCGGTATATTCATTGCCATCTTCATCGGTATAGGTTTCTGTAACTGTCCTGTATCTGATTTCAATTTCTTCCCTGTATTCAAGGTCATACATGGACTCAAACAATTCTTTTAATATGGATTCTACTTCCGATACATTCTTTACCTCTCCGCATCTTGATGTAATATAGGATAAAAGCTCATGGACATTATGACCGATGTACTCTGTGTTATTTAAGATGTATTCATCATATCCGGGATAATTTTCTTCTACATGATCAACTTCACTTTGAAGCTCACTCTCCATAGCAGAAAACTTCTGATTGATTTCACTTAGAACATTTGGCTTTGATAAATAGCTTGTTGTAAGAACCGAGCTTGTGGAGTTCATAAATCCTGTCATGCCCGTTCCTGCAAAGTTAATCACAAAAGTTCCCAAGATAATGATACCTATGAAGATAAGCATAAGTCCTTTGGCTTTTCGGATAATCATATCCTTTGAGCTTTTCAGCGTTCCGATAAGTCCCTCTTTAATCCGATCTCTAAGTCTTGACTTATTCTCACGAGAAATTGCTGCCTTTACCTGATTTTTCTTTTGAAATCTTTTATAGGCACTTGCTCTTTTATACTCATCTGTCTTTTTCAATTCCTCTTTGGCATCACGAAACTCTAACTTGGATTTACGCTTTCTGATTTTATAGTCCTTATTTGTAAGGTCATATCCTTTTTTAGCTCTTTTCTTATCTGAGTATCTCTTAATACCATGAATGAGCTTGGAACTTGCGTCCGCCGTCTTTTCTCCTGCTTCTACGCCTTTGTTTTCATCGCTTCCATGAGAAAGGTAATCTCTTACGGTTTCACTTCCTTTGGCAAGCCCTGACAGGGCAGATACTTTTACCATATCCTTTTTGACCTTTTTCTTTTGGTCTTTTGATAAGCTGATATTTTCTTTTTCGCCTGCAACATCTTTCCCCGTCTTTTTACCTTCAGGCTTATTCTCTTTTGGTACATCGTCCTTTTTTCTTGTATAGAGGCTTTCGGAATAGTTTTTCCTTTTATACTTATTCTTTTGAGCCTTATGATTTTTAGATTGATTTTCTAATGATTTTTCTTTTTGAGGTAGATTATCCTCTACATCATAGGTTGATTCAAAGTAGTCGCTGTCCCTAAAATCATTATCGTATCTGTCTATGATTCCATCGTTATCAAGGTCTTGTCCTAAAGGATCATAGTCAGCCTTTCCTGCTTCATTTACACTTCCCTTATCAGAAGCTCTATACTTTGCATTTCTTTTAGATGTATTTCCATTTGGTTCAATTTTTGTATTTCTCTTACTGACCTTTTCATGCACCTTATCCTGAAATCTGTCTTTATCATGGACGATTTTTCCTCTGTAATCATCGCTATGCCTTAGCTTACTTTCTTCAGGTATAGAGCTTGTTTCAGCTTTAAGCATCTCCCTTTCAAGGCTTGCCTTATGCCTTTCTCTAAAATCTTTTTTCAGCTTCCCATCCATAAGCTACCTCACTTCTTCAGGCTTGGTAGTCATCTTCTGATAAAGAATTGTATCTTTCGGAAACTTATCAAGGAAAGGCACAATGGTATTTCCAAAGAAAAGTAGTCCCTCGCCCTCATTGGAGTTCGTAACATATCTAAGCTGCGGAAGTGAGATTTTAAGTTTCCTTGCAAGTATTTCCCTATCTCCCGAAGCCTGATTTAACATTAAGACAAAGTCCGTATTATCAAAGATATTTTCAATTTCCTTACTCATAAGTAGGTCTTTGACATTTTGCGTGATACCAGTCGGGATTCCTCCCCATTTTCTAAAACGCTTCCAAATCTCTACCGAATATGAAGCTGTCTGCTCATCTTTTAACAGCAAGTGAAACTCATCTATATAGTACCTTGTAGCCTTGTTTCCTCTGTTTTGCGATACCTTATTCCACACCTGATCCTGAATAACAAGCATACCGATCTTTTTAAGCTGGCTTCCAAGCTCCTTAATATCAAAGCAAAGCAGCTTCTTATTTAAGTCCACATTTGACCTATGATTAAAGACATTAAGTGAGCCTGATACATATATCTCCATCTCTGTTGCCAGCTTCTTACCGACCTTTTCTTCCTGCCCTTTTAACATATCGTATAGGTCTTGAAGAATCGGCATATTGTCAGGAGTCGGATTTTCAAAATACTTTTCATAGATTTTAGGAAGGCACCTATCTATAACCGACTTTTCTTCTGCTGTAAGTCCGCTTCCTCCAACTACAAGTTCAAGCATAGACATAATGAAGTTCGCCTTGTCTTTAAGCGGTGCATCCCCATCCCCATAGTTCATATTTATATCAAGGGGATTTAAGTAGTCTTTTGATTTACTGCTGACCTTAATGACTTCTCCCTTAAACTGCCTTACAAGGTTTCCATACTCTCCTTCCGGATCACAGATAATCACATCATCATCCGTTACTAAAATCGCATTTGCCATCTCCCTTTTAGCACTAAAGGATTTACCGCTTCCGGGAGTTCCAAGAATTAACCCATTTGGGTTCTTTAATTTCTTCCTGTCCGCCATAATCAGGTTATGACTTAAAGCATTTAGTCCATAGTACAGACTGTTACTTGAGTTGATAAAAAGTTCCTCTGTGGTAAATGGCATAAAGACTGCTGTTGATGATGAAGTTAGCCCTCTATCTATTTCAATCTTGTTTACCCCAAGAGGCAGCACGCTCACTAAACCTTGTTCCTGCGTATGGTCAAGTCTTTTCAATTTACAGTTATGCTTGTTTGCAATGGAGCTTATCTGAGCTATGGTGTTATCGAGCTTTTGCACTGTCCTTGCAAAATTCATAAAGACAATACTTACAACAAACATACGCTCATCTCTTGTCTGTAAATCTTTTAAAAGACTTTTTACATCTTCTCCGTAAGTAATTAAATCACTTGGAAGAATGTCCATGTCATAGCCTGACCTTACAGCTTTCTTGTTTTCCTCAATTCGCATCTTATCAATATCGGTGTTTTTTCGTTTTACCATCTTGATGGCTTCTGACTGGTCAATCGCCTTAATATGAAAAGATATATTGATGTTATCATCAATATCCAAAAACTCCGATAACATACGGTCTGAAAGCTCACTTGCAAGGATTTGAAAATGACTTGTTGCTCCGATAAACTTCCCAAACTTAAAATACCTTGAAGGTATAAAGTTAAATTCATCAGGCACGATATATGTCTTGGTACTTTCCTTTTTCTTCAGGTCTTTGTAGGAAAACTCAAAGGTCTTATTCGGATTTAATATATCGTGAAGTATCTTTAGTCTTTCTTCTCCGGTAAGGCTTTCAGCTCTTACCCCCATGCTTTTGAGATTAGATAGTATATCTATCTCCAGTCTTTCAAGTTTTGATGTAGCCTGCTCTAAATTATCCGCTTCTACTGTAAAGGTTACATACTTTGATTTTTTCAGTCCGTTATTTCCCTTTACAATCTGGCTTTTTAGCATCTCTCTAAACTCAAGTCGTATATCATCAAAACCGTCTTTTTTATCCGGTATCTGAATTGCCGATTTCATTTCTTCATTTCGTCCAAGCTGATTGATATAGGAAAACTCAATGCTGACACTTGGATCAAAGGAATTTAGAAAGTTTGCAAACTGATTAAAAATCAAATCCCTATCTTCATCTAAAGCAAGCTGATAGTTAATGTCCTGAAAGGCTATGCTTTTACTGAAGTGCTTTTCATCAAGCTGGCATATCCCGCTTTTTAAGAGTCTAAGATAGGGAATGGTATCTTCAACAGTGTATCTTTTCGGCTCTTTCTTAAAAATAAGGTCAAGTATACTACTGTCTTTTTTAATCTTTCCCTTATTTTTCTTTAAGTCCTGTTTTTGACTTCTTAATGCCTTTTCGTTTTGCGTGAGTTTTATTTGCTGAATTTTTCTTTTCTTGTTCAAGGTAAACCTCCTTTCTCACTCTCTTACCCGGCTGATAAAACTTATGAAGGTAGATATGCTTAAAATATTTCTCAAAGGTCAGTCCGTCCTTTTCAAAAAGTGTGATGAAAAAGATTGGAAGTGTTGACACAATGAGAAATATGACAGCTATATCGTTTGGTACTACCTTTCTCATAAATAAATAGACCGGTATTCCAACAAGTCCTGCAATGGTAAATCCTATGAGCTGCCTTTTCGTTAAGTTAAATGCTACCTTTGTCTTAACCTTCTTTAAGTCCTTGGGTATTGGTACATACGCCATAGCTTACCTCCCATCTTCTTTGTCCTTTGACAGCTCCTCAAAGTGTTCATATACAGATCCGATTTCATCCTGAATAATTGCAAGCTGTTCATCTGTATTTTTGTTATATCTTTCCTGCATTAGGCAAAAGTCATTGTGGCAGCGACCGATGTCCTCTGTTCTTTCTTCCAATTCATCCACTTTGTTATGAAGTCTGATTCTGTCAATTACCGCCATAATGCCTGCTCCAATCACTACTGCTGTAAATACTGTTTTTCTTTTGTTCATACTATCTTTCCTTTCTTTTAGTGTGCATTTAATACGCTTTTGGCCAGTGTTCCGCTCTTTAGCATCATTAACCCCAGCAAAACCGCATATCCAAGTATCGTCATGGTACTTGTGTGTATATCTGTTATTTCAATCGTCTTAACTAATACTGCGTAAATTCCAAGACAAACCATTAAAAAGAGTCCTTGTAGTCCAAGTGCAAATAGTCCTTTGATGTAATTTGTGCCGATTTGCCCCCATTCTTTGTTTCCCATTGTGGCAAAAGGAATGGCTGAAACCGATGAATAAACATAAATCTCAAACATTCTTCCGTAAACCACAAGCATAATTACTATGGAAATTGCCTGTATGGCAACTTTTATGATGGAGGTTTCAAAGAGAATCATGACAAGCTCTCCAAGTCCCTTTTCTTTTAGGGTATCCATCATCGCCACTATCTGATCTCCGGAAACGGTGGCAGAGGTGTTGATCACCCCTGCCGCCTTATTTACCATATGCTGTGCCACATCAAAGACCGCCATTGAAAACTCAAAGGCATGAGATACTAACCACACAGCAATCCACATCTTGATGATGTACTTGAAAAATTCAAAGGTATCCGTATCGTGCATATTGTTCTTTTCCATTACCATGTTGATAAGCTCGATACAAAGGACTGCTGTGATAATTAGTCCCGCTATGGGAATAATGACGGAATCGTTAATACTTTTGATAAAGGCAAATACATCTCCGTTCCATCCCATAGGCGTTTTTCCTACATCTGTTGCAACTGCACCAACCTTGTCGTTGATGTCAAGAAACATTGACTCTAAGTTTGCTTGGATACCGCCCAGTAGAAGCTCCTTAAAGAATTCTTCTATCTTGTCGAATATTCCAAACATCTAAGCTCTCCTTTTCTTCTTACTTGAGTACATTTGCAAGAAGCGGAATCAGCTTAAGTCCGATAAGAACAATACCTCCTCCCGCCATCAACTGTGTTATCCCCAATTAGTAGGAACAATACAGCTTTCTGGCGGGCGGCGGCACGTCAAGAAATATATATGGAGTTTTTAAAGAACCTCCCCGGAGCGGGGAGCGGTCAGCCTGTGACCTGCTCCACTTCCGGTATGGGTTTGAGATTAAAATGAATTTCGATAGAAATGTGTCTTGTCTTATCGCTGCCTATGGTTTCATGGACAACGATTTCTTTAATCAGGCGGTTTAAGGTGGAAGCGTCCAGTTCGGTGATGTCCCGGTATTCCTGTATGGATTCCACCCACTGCCTTGCGTCCACGGCAAGCCGGATTTCATCGGCAAGGTGCTTCCTGCCTTTCTCGACTTTTGCCTTTAATTCCGCCTGTTCCTTCTGCGTCTTTTCCAGCAGGAGATTGAAGTTTGCGTCTGTGATTCGTCCGGCAACCATGTCCTCATAGAGCCGCAGCACCATCTTTTCCAACACTTCAATCCGTTCCTCGTCTTTGGCAAGGGTGCGCTCCATCGCTTCCCTCTGGCCTTTCTGCTCGGCTTCGCAGGTGTCGGTCAGCCGCCCGGCCACCGCTTCACTGTCGGTCAGGGCAGCGGCGGCGCACTCCCGGATTTTATTCAGCACAAGGGCATAGAGCGTGTCATAATCAATCCGGTGCTGGGTGCAGTGCTGTTTCCCAAAGGCATTGTAAGTCTTGCAGGAATAAATCCTTTGGGGGTGCTTGGCATTGGTGTAGCGGACAGTCAGGGACTTTCCGCACTCGCCGCATTTGAGAAGCCCGGCAAACAGGCTCGGCTCCCCGGACTGCCCCGGCCGCTGGCGGGATTTCAGCTTTTCCTGCACGATGGCAAAACTCTTTTTGTCTACCAGCGGCTCATGCGTCCCTTCCACCACAATCCAGTCCTCCGGCTTCTTGTCCCGGATAGTGCCGATTTTAAAGCGGTACTCGGTCTTTTGGGAAGCGACTGCACCGGTGTAGACGGGGTTCATCAGGATTTCTTTGATAACGGAGAAATCCCAAATATATTTCCCATTCTCCGGGTCTTTCTTCTCCCATTTGGTGCGGATGTTCCGGTGCCCACGTTTCCGGTTCCACCATGTGGGGCAGGGGTGCTTTTCTTCCTCCAGCCTGCGCCGGATGTAGTTGGGGCCGTGGCCGTCCAGCGCATACCCGAAAATCAGCCGGACAACCGGGGCGGTTTCTTCATCTACCAGCAGGCGGTTTTTATTCTCCGGGTCTTTCCGGTAGCCGAAAGGGGCAAGACAGCCGGTAAACTGGCCTTTCTGCGCTTTCAGGACATAGGAAGAATGGACTTTCTTGGAAATATCCTTGCTGTACATCTCGTTCAGGATATTTTTGAATGGCGCAATGTCATTGTTGTCCCGCATGGTGTCGATACCGTCATTCATGGCGATATAGCGCACGCCGTTCCTTGGGAAGAAGTCCTCGATAAGCTGCCCGGTCTGCAAGTAGTTCCGCCCTAACCTTGATAAATCTTTCGTAATGACAAGGTTTATCTGCTTCCGCTCAATGGCCTTCAACATCCGTTTCAGGTCGGGGCGTTCCATGTTCAGGCCGGTGAAGCCGTCGTCCTGATAGACTGCCGCAACCTCCCATCCCTGCTTTTCACAGAACTTTTCCAGCATATCCCGCTGGTTTGCGATGCTGGCACTCTCGCCCTGAAGGTCATCGTCTTTCGAGAGCCTGCAATAGATAGCTGCCCGGAATCCCCCGGCAAGCGCCGTGCCAATCACGTCATAATCTAATCCGTTCATCATAACCGTTTACCCACACAATCCAGACGGAACACGGTCACTTTGAACCTCGTCTTTATTATATCTCATTTCTTGTGTTTTAGCAAGATATTCTTTATCTGTTTTTCTGGTGTGTTTCTGTGCGATAAGGCTCACGAAAACGTCCGTAGCATCCAGTTCGCCGTCAAATACTGTGGTGACATGAATCTCTGTTTTATTTTTCGCCATAGGCAGTTGTCCTCCATACATGAAAACAGCCAGACAGGGGATAGCGGCAACGAAGTCCGGCAACGGGCTTCAAAAAACCTTGGAACTAATCCTTGTCTGGCGGCTGGGTTATTTTATACTTTTTCTTTTATTTTTCTGTTGCTTTGGTTGTTAAAGGGGAGAAAAGCCCGCAGTTACGGGATTTTTCCCGGCAACCGGGTCGGCAACGGGATAGCAACGGAGTGTGCAACGGGCTGTCCCTGCCCGGATTTTTTCAGAATGGAAGCTCCATCTGTTCCGGCACCGGCGTAAATCCTTCCGGGATTTTTTCCGTCCCGTTGCCGCTGTCCGTTGCCGGTTCTGTCCGTGCGTTTTCCCGTTCCCATCCTTTCTGCCTGCCGTACCCGGCAAACATCCGGGGGTTGGAGAAATAATTCCAGCCAGTGATGCACTGGTTCATTATCTCGTTGATTTCCCGTATCTCCCATTGTTTCGGCTCGTCAAAGTCATGGTTCAGGGCTTCTTTGTAAAGCTGTTTGGAGCAGACGGTATCGCCGGGGTAGCTGTCAAGGAAAGCCTGTATCATACCGGCCTTGGTGTCCTCCGGCATGAAGTCCCGCTGGTGTTCCTTTAAATGGCGCACCATTTCCGGGCTGAATGTCAGCTTCCACCTGCCGCTCCTGTAAATCTCCATCGCTTCCGCCCATACCTGATTCAGATAGGCTCTGGAAGCGGCTTCGTCCTCTAAAATGTGTGTTTCCGCCTGTTCCGGGCATACCTGTATAGGAATGAAGCGGCGGTTTCCTGAACGGTCAAGGGGCAGGAAGTCAAGGGCGTTGGATGTCCCGCCGAACACGCACTGCCTTGGACGGTCTGCCGGGTGGGTTTCATAGGGTATCTTGTAGACTTCCTTCTGGCGGCTCAAAAATGACTTGATTTCCTCTATGCTCCTGGCGTTTGCGGTGGCAATCATCTCCGACATCTCGATTATCCAGTGGCCTTGGAGTTTGCGGTATACGTTGTCATCGTCCAGCTTCCGCAGGTCATCGGAGAACCACTCGTCTTTGACTGCCAGCAGGCGGAAGAAGGTGGACTTCCCGGCTCCCTGCCCGCCCACCAGACAGAGCATGACTTCAAACTTGCAGCCGGGGGAAAATGCCCGGTGGATGGCTCCCAACAAAAACAGGCGCAGGGATTGGAAAGTATACTCGTCCTCACCGGCTCCCAGAAAGTGACGCAGGCAGGAGCGTATCCGTTCGGTTCCGTCCCATGTCAGGCCGTTTAAATAATCCCGGACAGGGTGGTAGCTGTTCTCATCGGCGGCAAGGGCGGCGGCGTCCTGTATCTTTTTCTCGCTTGTCAGGCCATAGGTCTTTTCCAGATACAGCCGGATATATTTCATGTCCGTGTCGGTCATGGGGCTTCCGGCAGTTCTTTTGTAGCCGATTGGCTTTAAAATATCGGTGCGGTCGGTCAGCAGGTTGTAGGCAACCGCCCCGGAAAGGAGCGGGTCGCACTGGAACACGGTCAGGCAGTTGCTCATGCTGTTGCGGAAACCGCCTTTTTCGGTGGTTTCCAGCATAGCCTTTACTTCCTCAACGCTCCGGGGCGGCTCTGCGCTGTCTGCCATGTTCGCTGTTTCCTGCCGTATCTGGGGCGGTAAATTCTGCCATCCGTCTTTCAAGGTTCCTCACTTCCTTTCCGTGTCCTGTGATAAGCGCCGCCCGCTCCTGAATGTCCCCGGAGAGAAGCACGTCCATCAGGTATTCCACCCGGCTCATGTTCTGCAGGGCTTCCACAAACCGGGGGTTCCACGCTTCATCCGGCTGGCGTGGGGCGTATTCCTCCTTCCAGCGGCGCAGGAGATGGTAATAGTCGGACAGCACCCGGAAGCAGTGCCGCTCCATGTGCCTGAATTTCTGTTCCTCCGTTTCTTTTCGCAAGCGTGGCCTTATGGGCTGCTTTTTGCCGTTCCTCCCATCCTCATAAGGGATAGAGAAGTCCTGTGCCAGCATAAGGGCGGCTTCTTTGCTGCTGATACCATGGAGCCGGGAAACAAAATCTATCACGTCCCCGGTGGCTCCGCAGCCGAAACAGTAAAAGCGGCGGTCAACCTTCATGCTTGGGTTCTTATCGTTGTGGAACGGGCAGACGCACATCCCGTTCCGGTTTACTTTGATTCCATAACGCTCCGCAGCCTGCCTTGTGGTGACGGACTGCTTCACGGCTTCAAATACGTTCAATAGGCGTTCCCTCCTGATAATGAAAAAGGCACCTGCCAGCGATTTCAAATCACAAAACAAGTGCCTGTTTAAAGTTCCATATTCTGTTGTTTCTGTGTCCGGGGCGGCTTCTGTTTCCCTGCCTGCTCCTGCCGGATGCGTTCCTGCCGCCCTTTCAGGCTCTCCTGTACGGATGGTTTCTTCCCCGGCTCGGCGGTCTGGCGGTACTGCTCGGATGGCAAAACCTGATTCAGCCAGTGGCGCACGTCACGCAGCACCTTCACATCTGCCTGAACCGCTTCCAGTTCCTTCTTTTGTCCGGGCAGGGCGGCGGCAAGCTGTTCCCGTTCCGCTTCCAAATCTTTGCGGGAGTAGGAATTGCCTTTCAGGTTGGCTTTCAAATACCGGATGGCGGCATTATAAGCGTCCAGTTCCTCCCGGTGGCTCTCCGCAAACTTCTCCTTTTTCTTCTTCCAGCCGATGGCGGCATACTCCGCATGGACTGGCTTGGCGGCTTCGTATTTGTCAATGTAGGAGAGCATGGTATTGATGGCTTTTATCCGCTTCTCGCTTTTTTTCATGCTCCCCATGACGGAAACAGCGGTCTGGCCGATTTCATCCAGCCGGGTGTCAAGGCTCTCCACGGTGGAGATTCCCTTTTTCCGCAGGAAGTCCATCGCCGCCTGCACTTTATTGTAATCGGCAACGGTTCCTTTCAGCTTCCCTCTGGAAGTCCAGTCGGCACGTTCCCCACTCCGCTGTTCCAGATACCGGAATAACAGTTCCGGGAGTGTCGGCTCCTTCGCCTGCTCCAATGCTTCCAGTAATACAGCCTTTTTCTCTTTTAAGTCAGACAGCCATCCCTTTAGGCTCCGTACCATCTGCCGGATGGACTGCATGAGCCGGTTGGCGGTTTTGATGTCCCGGTTCAGATTGCCGATGTTGGTCTGGATTCCTTTCTTCTCCATCTGGCAGGCGGCCGCTCCCATGTGGACGGTAGGGATTTGGTCAATCCCCTGTCGGGCATAGGAGCGCAGGTCAAGCCGTTCCGGGCGGTCATTGGCTTCCAGATAGCGGTTGGCCGTGTCCGCCCATCCCTGCCGCCAGATTTCGGCGTACTTCCGGTTGTTCCAGTCTACTGTGTTCTCCTTATGGCTTTTCCATCTGCCGGACGCAAGCCGGATGCGCTCCCCGTTCTTGTCAAGGTCGTACACTTTACGGCTCTTGGGGAGCCATTTGCCTTTTTCGTCCATCGCCCGCATGGTGAGCAGGATATGGGCGTGTGGGTTGCCGTCCCCCTTGTCATGGATGGCAAAGTCGGCAATCATGCCTTTGGAAACAAAAAACTCCCGGCAGTAGTCACGGATAAGGTCGGCGTACTGTCCCGGCGGGATTTCCCTTGGGATGGCAAGCACGAATCTCCGGGCAAGCTGGGAGTTCCATTGTTTTTCCTGCGCTTCGGCTGAGTTCCATAAAGTATTGCGGTCTGCAAACTCCGGCGGCACATGGGGCGGGAGCATGATTTCTTTGTGGGTGACTTCGTTCTTGTAGGGATAGTATTTCTGTTCCTGGTCATATTCAGAGAACAGCTTCTCGCCGCTCTGGTAGGCGGCGGCAGAAACAGCGGATTCATTGTTGCTCCGCTTGATGATGGTGATTTTACAATGCGGGCATGGCAAGAGTACGTCCTCCTTTCTCCCGGATTCGGGGCAAAAAAATAGCAGGATACCTTTTCAGATTTCCTGCTTGGGTGTGCCGTTGATGGGCGGCGGGTTATTTAATTTTTTAATAGTTTGTCAATTCGACAAATTGAAATTGAATTTATAATTTCCCTGCAAATATCTCTGCATCAATAGTGATTTCTTTTGTTTTTTTTAAATCTATTCCATCTTTATTTACACAAAACAGTAGTGGAGTCATATCCGCAAAGGTTTTTATTTCCTCGGATGTCATTGTATACGTTGCTGAAACTTTCTTGTGATAAACAACGGAATACTTCTTTTGGAAATAATCTACGACAGCCGCATTAGAATATTGATTGCTTTTCAATTGTTCTTTTGCCGTCTCTCGAAGCTCCTTAAGATGAGCATTTCCCGGAATTACCTTAATTACATAACCGCCTTCTTTCAAAACTCTGTTAAATTCGGAATAGTTAGCAGGAGTAAAAATATCTAATATGCAATCTATCCTTTTGTCTTTTATGGGCATTTCTTCCAAATTTCCCACAAACCATTTGATAGAATTACTGAAATCACTTTTTGCTGCAAGCTGAACAGCATCTTTAGAAATATCAAATGCAATAATTTCTTTATCACCTGATACTTCTTTTATCTGCTTTGAATAATATCCTTCACCGCAGCCAATATCAAGTATTGTATCAATGCTGCTAAAGCTTTTTATAAGCTGCACCACTTCATTCAGGATATGTGAATAATAGCCTTTTTCTAAAACCTCCCGCCTAATTTGAAAAGTCTCTCTGCTATAATGTTTTGAAGATTTTGTTCCTACAGCAAAGTTCACATAACCCGTTTTTGAAATATCGAAACAATGATGATTAGAACAAAATAAACTTTTTTGTTTCAATTTTAAATCTGTTTTACATATAGGACATTGAAAAACTTTTTCACTGTCACTAAATCTAAGTATTTTATTCATTATTCCCTCCGTTATTACATTACTTGCCCAATAAGCGAGCTATACAATACGGATTCACCGCAACATAACCCGCGGTGTTATCTTAATCTCATATGCGCTGTCATATTCTCACCTCCAAACTCCGATTTGTCACCGGCTCCATTATACGCTATCTCATAAAAAAAGTATAGCCGAATTTCAGCAAACTTGTCAGATGGAAACAACTTGCAACGCAAGATAATTCCGGGCGGCAAGTCCACAAAGGGGTAGCTGGCGTAAGCCAGCGCAGGGGAAGGGTAACTTCCCCTGTGATGATTGGAGCAGATTGAAAATCTACGGAAATCATCTGCTGTCCGCAGGACGCCCCCGGCAGGGCGCAATGCACCACTTCCCGAAGTGGTGTATAATTGCGCCCTCTTTCAGAGGGGGATTTTCCAGCTTGTCACTTCGAAAGCTGTCAACGTGAACGCGCCCAGCTCGTCCACGTTAAAACTTCCCTTCAAAAATCAAGACGCGCCCGGCGCACTTTGATTCTGGAACAGTCTTTTTTATCGTTCCTGCTGTCGGGGCTTCTTGTCAGGATAGAGATTCCCGGCGACAACGGCGGCATGGCTTTTTATCTTGATTTCCCCTTCCTGCTCGCTGCGCTTTGCGTTCCGGTAGCCTTCATCGGAAAGGAAGAAACGGAACCGCTCCCCCTTAAAACCGACAAAGCACTGCTTCTGTACTTCCAGCGTAATCATGTGCCGGGTTTCCGGGTGGAACCGTTCCTTTCCTGACAGGTCATGCCCCTGCAAAATCGGCTCCTGTGCCTTTGCCGCCGCAAGCCGCTGGCGGATGGAATTGTCACGCTCTGCAAGGAACCGGGCTTTTGTGGCGGCAACAAACCGGCTGCACTCCGGCTCCGGTATCTTTTCCAGTTTTCGGATGGCGTTCTCCACGATTGCCTTTGTCAGTAAGTCCTTTATCACCGGCACGATTTCTTTCATGCCCGCAAGGGTTTCCGCCTTGGTCGGTGCGGCATACTGGTAGATAATATCCAGCTCGCTTTTTGAAAATTTCATTCCGTGTCCTCCTTCCGGTTTTCGGTAAGAACCTGTGCCACAAGCCGCTTCGTGTCGCCCCGGTGGAACAGTACCTTCAAGATGGTGCTGACCTGCTCGTCCGTCACGGATTCCGGGTGGGGGAGATGGCTTTCCAGCATTGCCCCTCTGGTGCAGAGCCGGTGCGTCCGTTCCTTCCGGTTCAGTGTCTTTATCTGGTGTTCCAGCATTTTCTCCTTATGCTGCGCCCGCCGCAGCCTTGCTTCGGTCTTTTCAATCTCCTGATTCAGTTTTTCCAGCTTCTCATTCATGGGCAGCATCCTCCCTGGGGAGCAGGATATAGATGTGGCTGACCTCCCCGATTCCCTGACGGACACGCATGATCATCCCGGCCTGTTCCAGCTCGTTCAGGGAACGCTTGCAGGTCTGAGGGCTTCGGGAAAGCGCAGCCGCTATCTCCATGACGGGGAAGCGGATAAACAGAATCCCGTTGCTGTCCTCGGTTCCCCTTGTCAGGATTTCATCCAGCAGGCGGGCGTACATGACTTTTGCTGTATTGCTGACCGGAAGTCGGAGCATTGCCTTTGGGAGCGGCATACAGGGCGGCAGGGGTGTACTGGCTATCATAAATTCACAATTCATTGGGTGGTGTCCTCCTTTTGGCTCGTTTGGATAGGTAACGGGGGCAGTCAATCATGACAGCCCGGAAACTCTGCTTGCACTCATGCTGGCATTTCCGGCAGAGTCCGTTGTAGCTTCTGCGCCCCGGTCATTCAGGAAAAAAGCAAGCTCTTTCTTCCGTTTTTTTGACATTCTCGGCATAATGCCTCCTTCATAGAAAAACCGCCCGATTCAGCAGTAACAGCCGGAATGGGCGGATAGTGGTTTTTTGTGTATCGTTTCGGGGCGATTTTCAGGGGAAATACAGCCGCAGAGCCGCCCCAAAATCCCCCTTAGTATTACGGGCAGGGCAGACTATGCCCCGTGAAATTGTTGTGTTTCGGTATCGTTTCGGTGTTCATTTTGCCGGTTCCCTCTGCTGTCGTTCCTGCCCCCGTCTTTGGCGGCGTTTCGCTCTCCTTGGTACGCTCGTTGCGGTCAGGGTTCCTCCGTTTCCCTGACGGAAGTCGTTGCGCTACATCGCCGGGGAGCATATCCCATACAGGCCGGTCATTCGATTGGAATAATCCATCGATGAACTACCTGTATCATAGAACATTTTTGAGCCTTGTGCCGTATGTCCACAAAAAAGGAATTAAGGGCAAATATCGGAAATTTCCACGATTGTGGAAAGTATGGTATAATCCAGTCAGGCGGCAGGGAAGCAGCCGCTGGAAAGGAGCGTGCGCACATGAAAGGAGCGACTACCATACAGGAACGCCTTTGGGATTTACGCAAGGAAAAAGGATTAAATCTGGAAGAACTGGCACAACTGACAAAGATTTCAAAATCTGCCCTTGCCAGCTATGAATCTAAGGACAATAAAGAAATCAATCATGGCAACCTTATCACGCTGGCGGATTTCTATGGAGTGTCCATTGATTATCTGTTATGCCGGACAGAAAACAGGGAGCAGGTCAACACGCCTTTAACAGAATTGCATTTGAATGACGAAATGGTTGCGCTTCTGAAAAGTGGCCGGATTAACAACCGTCTGCTGTGCGAACTTGCCACCCACAAGGACTTTATAAAGTTTTTGGCTGATATTGAGGTTTATGTGGATGGGATTGCTTCCATGCAGATTCAGAACCTCAACTCCCTTGTCGATACTGTCCGGCATGAAATTATAGAACGCTACCGCCCCGGAGAAGATGACCCGTACCTGCGGATTTTACAGGCCGCACACATTGAGGATGACGAATATTTCAGCCACATGATACAGGATGATATAAGCGTAATCGTCCATGATATTCGTGCTGCACACAAGTCTGACAGTGAGAGTGCGCCACCGACTACCATTGCCGAAGAATTGAAACAGGACTTAGAGGATGTTGCAAATTTCAAGGGAAGCCCTCTTGAAAAACAGGCTGCGCTTTACTGCAAGCGGCTGGGTATCAATTATAACAAGCTGTCTGATGTGGAGTTCCGGCAACTTGTACATATCCTTGAAAAATCGAAATTCTTCAAAAGCTATGTCGGCCAGAGAAAAAAACGGAAATAAAAAACCGCTGTTGCATGGTTGTGTATGTTTCCATGTGGCAGCGGTTTTGTGCTGGTGGTATTTAGTTGAGAACGTGGCTTGATAAACTGGAAGTTGTTTATTAAACCTTTTTAACCTTAACCAACAACATCATAGGTCTACGCATTTCATCACACATTCCCGGCATATCCATCATATCTGCCGGAGGCATTGCTTCCTCAATAGCCTCAATTTGAAAACCACATTTTATAAGTGGATTCAATATCTGCGTTAATGTGTGGTGCTGTTTAATTACTCGTTGACCAAGAAAATTGGTTTCTCTTTCGCCTGTGTAATAGTAATTGTCGATTGGCCAATATTTAGGTTTCCCATTTTCATCATAAATCCAATCCTCATTAACACCTGCGGTGAAAGTCGGATGTTCAATATTGAATAGGAAATACCCACCTACTTTTAATGTGCAATACACCTTTTGATAAACATTAGCTAAATTTTCGATATAGTGCAGTACCAGGTTAGAAACAACTAGGTCATAAGTATTTTCAGGATAAATGTATTCTTCAACACCGCAAACTTTATACTTGATTTTGTCATCAGAGTTATCAGCTACTGCTTTTGCAATCATTTTTTGACTACTATCAATACCAAGAATTTCAGTAGCTCCCATTTGTGCGGCATATTTGCAATGCCAACCGTAACCACATCCTAAATCCAAAACTTTTTTTCCCTGTAATTTAGGCACTTATGAATGATTTTCTACGCAAAATGGCAAAATTTCACCCATAGCAAATTAGCATTAGTTTAAGACGCCAACGCTGGAACAAGGATCAGATTCTTTACATTTAAACCGGCCGCAATGATTTCTTTGCCAAGGGCAGTGATCAGATATTTATAAGAACCGGGTATTTTTTCAATCAGACCATGAAGCCTGAGCCGTTTAAAAATCCTTGTCATCGCAGACGGCGTGATTTCAGGAAGATGTTCACGGATATTTTTCCCCTGCATACCAAAGGCCATGTATTCCCCTCTGCTGATGGCTTCCAGGATGGACAGATCGCGGGAATCAAAAAAGTTAAATCCACGGTAAGAACGTTCCTTCTCCTTTTGCGGGCGGCTGACTTCATCCAGCTTCTTTTTTCCGCTGCTGTGGTCATCAAAAGATGAAATAAATTCAAGATAGCGGAGGTTCGCAGATTTCAGGATTGCGAACAGATGGTACAGGCTGTAGATACTCTTTTTCAAAGGCGCTTTCTGAACGCTGGCAGTTCCATCTTTGTGCTGAACTTCACGCTCCACACGGAATGTGCTGATGTCATTGCAGGTACTTTCAATCCGCAGGACACAGCCGAATTTATCATACATTTTAATGGATACATCACCCATATGGTGTTTGATTCTCGTACCGGGAATACGCTGGTTATAGTTAGTTCCGATTTCTTTGATACAGTTATAAGTGATACGCTGTCCGAGGAATGTGGCGATATCATCTGGCTTTACCGTAAATATCGCAGTGCGGATGATTTCATCGTAAAGGGGTTCCAGATATTCAGGCTTTTTGAACATGATATCCGTTGCACATTCAATCTGTTGGACCGTCCATGTATAGCCAAGCCCAAGGGACTCAGGGACAGGGCTGTAACGTTTGGCAAAGACATCCAGAACCTTGTGGAGATCTTCCGGGTTAATCCGGTCGGAAAGCTTCTGGGCCGTTTCTATATCGGAAATTTCCAGAAAGGCGTTGTCGTGCATACGGTAACTAATCTGCTTCCTGTCCAGTTTATGGGCAAGAAGGTTATGCCCGTTCATATAAAATTGAAGGCGGAAAGGCGGCCATGTTGGGACGCGCAGATAGCAGAGGCCAAGTTCTTTGTCAATAAAATAAAAATAGTAATGGAGACATTTGCTCTGATCGAACTTTAAGAAAGTCTTCCCTGTTGTTTTATCATGCCATGGTCTGTAAGTATTGCAGCATTCCATGGCAGAAAAGATATGGACGAGGCCTTCTGTTTTTCCGGTTTCAGAAATGATCTTCTGGATACGGTCATCTTTGCGGAAAGCATGGAGTTTGCGTATGAACTCAATTTCAATCCCGTTTTCCGAAGCAATCCTATCCGCATTCTGCCGAACCTGCTCTGTAAGGGGCTGTGAGAAATCAGAATAATCAAAAATGCGGATGTCGTTGGTCTTCATATATGTGGTCATTGCATCAGCATGGCTCCAGTTTGGGATGTATCCCTGGATGATCATGCGATCATAACAGGTAATGATGCCATAAATTTTATCAGCGTATTTATCTGTAAGTAACATAATAGAAATCCCCCTTTTTCTTTAGAATAACACAAAAGGGGGAACTACAAAATAGACTTTTCCGGTTTATCCGGGTTAGGGAATAACGGTTGCAACTGATGCCACTCTCCAGCAGCTTTCAGACCGTCTTTGCTTCTTCCCATTTCCGCATATGCGGCAAAAAATTCACTATTATCGTAAACATTTCTCATTGATAATTACCTCCACAACTCCCGATTTTTCTGGCTTTATTATATTACAATGTCCTTCCAGATGGAATAGGCTTCCTCAAAAATTCATTCAAAACCTCTATGTTTGTCAACTTTCCGCTTCGGTATCTGATTCCGGCTCATTCTTCGTGATAACAAGCCGCCCTTGCTGGCATTTCACGGTAATTTTATCCCCAGCGGAAAAACCGGCCTGTTCCAGCCAGTTTCCCTGTAAAAGAATCTGCGGCGGCGATTTTTTGAAAGCACCTCGCCCATTATAAACGGTCAGTTTACGGTCGTCCATCCGTCCTCCTTCCCCGCCGCCTGCCGGCATACGATTTCAAATACATCCCCATCCTCTGTCCTGACAGTGAGCAGGCTGTTCTGCTCGTCTGCGTTCAGGTCGGCAATCCCCATCCCTTCGCTGTCGTTCAGTAAATCAAAAAGTTTGTCCCTAAAATAATTCAGTTTCATTCTGTTGTTCCCCTTTCATAGCTTATAGTCTATTGGCTAATATTATATAGTCTTTTAGAAGCTATTGCAATCCCTATGTGTGATGTAGTCTAAAAGTGAACAAAATAAATGCTAATAGCTTATGAAATGGGTGGGCATTATGGAAACAAAAGGATTGGGCAAACGTATCAACATGGTGAGGAAAGACCGGGGATTCACGGCTGACAGGCTTTCAGAATTATGCAGTATAAACGCAACCTATCTCCGGCAGATTGAAGGCGGGACAAAGGTTCCCAGCCTGCCTGTATTTATCAATATCTGCAACGCACTGAAAATTTCCCCGGATTATCTGCTGCGGGATGCGCTGGGAGATAATGAGGTCAGTGATATACGGGAACTGGCAGAGTTGTGGGAAAGCACTTCGCCCAGCCAGCAGGAAATCGCCGCTGCCATGATTCGGGCGGTATTGGAGCGCAGGGAAGATTAGAAAGACCAGCCGGTAATCGGCTGGCCTTTGCATATCCAATCAAATATAAATCAATTCGCTTTTTATGATTTCCTCTGCCCGGTTTCGGATATTGTTCATCCGCCCTACCCATTCAAGCTGGTTCCGGGCTTTCAGTTCCTCGGTCACTCCCTCGGTGGCTTTCATCTGCTCTATGATTAAGTCAAGCCGTTCCTCCGCCTGCTCGTTCAGGTCGGCAAGGTACGTCCATAATTTCCCTGTTAGGATAAGGGAACTGTACCATGCCGGATGTTCCTGTTTCAGATATTCCCGGTGCAGCCGCCCATAATGTCCGATAGGGCGGTCTTCCTCCGGCAGCTTCAAGTCCGGGATATAATAATCGCCTACCAGAATATAATCAATGCCGTTCTCTGTGATTCTTTCTTTCAGTTTTTCCATTATCGTTCCCTCTTGTGGCGGAAGGCTCGTCACTGGCCAGTTCAATCACGTCCATAATGCCACAATCCAGCGTTTCGCAGATTCGTGCCAGCGTGTCCATGCTGATGTGTTTTCCTTCTTTGCCCATATTGGCAATCATATTTGTGGTTAGGCCAGCGGCAAGCCTTAAATCTTCTTTCCTCATGTTTCGCTCTATCAGCGTGTGCCAGAGCGGTTTGTAGCTGATGTGCATTTTTCTCCCTGCCTTTCTGCCCCGGATGGGCGCTTGCCCCCATTATATCAGGTTTCTTGCTAATCCACAAATATTTCTTGACGATATCGCCGGTTCCGTCTGGATTGTGCTTTTCCTTTCCTCTTTTGATTACCTCTAATTAGCCATGACCTGCTTTATGCCCTGAGATTTCGCTCCGGGATTGTCATTACCATATCCCTCCATCAGGTTAATAACGCCCCATGCTCCAAGTCCTGCACCTACTGCCATAACTAAAATCTTTAATACATTTACTGCCTGTGCGAAAAATTCCATAATTTATTCCTCCTCATTTTCTTCTTTCTTTTCAATCTTGTTGTATGACTTCACTACAAAATTTTTGTAAGTCTTTCCCTCTTTTTCACGCTTCTTAAAGTAGCCGAATACATGAATCAAATCGCCCTTTTCAAAGTCCTTTGCTTTATCCGCTTTTTCTCCATAGGCTGCACAATTGATGTACCCCTTGCCTTTACCGTACTTCTTTACAAGCGTAAAGTTTACAACTTCTACTTCTTCACCCTCTTTTTCAAAACTTGAGAAAGTAGGTTCTGCCACTAAGTTGGCATTGATGTTAATCATTTCTTGCTTCATTAAAAATTTCTCCTTTTCATTTCAATAAAAAAAGCGACCGGAAGTATTACTTTTCCAATCGCTATACTCATACTATTTAGTTTTTTACTCAGTGGGACTTCTGATCCTTATCATCTTGCCTCCTTACTTTTGCATAAAAAAGCAGCAAATCTATTTTGTAGACTTACTGCATTCTTGTAATAACTGTTTCCCTATTCAGTTTTGCTTTTCCTTTCCGTTTCATGTAGCTTTCTATATCAAATAAATTTTTCTTATCATAGTCCTCAAGCAGCTTATAGTTCTTGTGCTTTGTAATATCGTACTTATCTGAAAGAAAAGGTCTGACACCTCTAAGCTGAAAGATACATTTTCCACCATCCATGACCGTAATCTCATCCTGACTCATCAGCTCTTTGCCTGTTTTTTGATAGTTAAGTCCAAAGCTCTTTTGATTGCTCCTTGTTTCCGATGTATTGTAAAAATCTATGGTTTCCTTACCAAGCGTTTCGGAAAGCTCTTTTAATGTTGTTTTTTCTTTTCCTCCTAAAAATAAGGTACTATCACAATTACCCACAATGGTATCGGCATTATCCTTATATATCGCCTTTAGCTGAGATTGTGCCTGTAAGATAATACTCGCTGAAATCTCTCTACTTCGGATTGTTGCTATAAGTTTCTCAAACTTTGGAATTAAGCCGATGTTTGCAAACTCATCAAGGAGGAATCTTACATGAACAGGAAGTCTGCCACCATATACATCATCCGCCTTATCGCAAAGCAGATTAAATAACTGTGAATACATAATAGACACTACAAAGTTAAAGGTATCATCGGTATCGGAGATAATAACAAAGAGTGCTGTCTTTCTATCTCCCAGTGTATCAAGCTCCAGTTCATCTTCTTTCATCAAGTCTCTTAGCTCCTGAATATCAAATGGGGCAAGCCTTGCACCGCAGCTTATAAGGATAGATTTCGCTGTTTTTCCCGCAGCCAATTTATATTTTTTATATTGCTTTACTGCAAAGTGTGTAGGTTCTTTCTTTTCAAGTGCTTCAAAGAGCCTATCTATCGGATTCATATAGGTTTCGTCATCTTCTCTGACTTCGGAAGCGTCTATCATATCGAGGAGTGTTGCAAAGTTCTTTTCTTCTCTTGGAGCTTCATAGAAGATATATCCGATAAGTGCTGTATAGTAGAGCTTCTCCGCTTGTTTCGATAGGTAAGCCTTTGATATAATCTCCAGCTTTTCCCCCGACTAACACCGGACATGCGACTTTCACCGCATCCGGCGTCCCATCGATTGTTTTCACAAACATTTAATCAGTCACCAAATAAAATTTTGTATTATTCTATTGCTAACAGACCTGCCTGCTCTCGCAGACTATTAATTTTAATCATCATCTTTTTAGTGGTTTTAAGTTGTT
Source organism: Faecalicoccus sp. LCP19S3_E2 (assembly GCF_052121255.1). Taxonomy (NCBI): domain Bacteria; kingdom Bacillati; phylum Bacillota; class Erysipelotrichia; order Erysipelotrichales; family Erysipelotrichaceae; genus Faecalicoccus; species Faecalicoccus sp. LCP19S3_E2. Next base: position 81,160 of record NZ_JBQKEP010000006.1, read on the forward strand.
TAGTTAAGGCTTTTAGTTCAGATAGGGGCTGTTCATCTAATAATGATTGATACTTCTTGTGAATCAAAGTCATGTTTTTGTAGCGTTCGTATCCACCTAATTTTTTAGGTGTTTTTAGCCAAGTGACTATGTCTTCTACATTTATAAACTCTTCTCCACTAACAGCACATTTCCCTTTTTGTGCAGAAAATAATGATATTCTGCAATCATAGTATTCTGTACTGTGGCTTTTAGGGAGCTGTTCTCTTAAACCCTTCATAATTGCTTTATTTATATTAAGTTCAGTATGAATCAGTTCCCGACCATCGGAAGTATAACTACAAACTGCCGACTTTTTAGCCATCGGTATCTTATTTTTAATGTATGCAATTGGATAAATCATCTGGTCAATTCCTGAAACATATCGAATCATTTTGGAATTGCCAAATCTCTCTTTTTCCGCTTCTATGACAGTACCACCGTCACGTTTTAACATACAACCCTTTTCCGTATTAAGCCTATTGGTTAAAACGGTCATAATTCGCCTGTGGATATTTCTGCAATCAATACTGATACAGGTGGCAAGCTGATAATAATTTTGAATCCCCAACACCATGGAATTGAACAGCTGAATTTCTGAAAGACAGCTTTTCGTTTCCCTTGGTTTGGCGATGTTCTTTGCCTGTTCCACTAACTTATCTGTTTCAATTTCAACCTTTTTGTCACAGATTGCTGATTGCACCACATATTTATGGCTTTTCGACCTAACCCTAATCTTGAACCCTAAAAACTCAGACCATCTCTTACGAGTATTCACAATCCTTGTCTTTTCAGGTGATACTTCAAGTTTAAGCCTTTCTTCAATCCACTTTGTAACGGCTTCCTTTGTCTTTACAGCTTCTTCTTTGGTTCGACAGAATATCCTAAAATCATCTGCATATCTGATGATGTGCATTTCCTTTAGATTTGTATTTTTCATCAGCCTATATCCATGGCTTTTGTCAAACACTTCTGTTTTTCCAATGATTCTGTACCTTCCACGACTTACCGCTATGGGATTTTCTTCCCATTGACTTGCTACCCACCAATCAAGTTCGTTTAGAACAATGTTGGCAAGTAGTGGCGATATGATTCCACCTTGCGGTGTGCCTTTATGCGGTTCTATAAGTGAGCCGTCAGGCATTTTAATTGTCGCTTTCAGTATCCGCTTTATGACGAAAATCAGTCTTTTGTCTTGTATTCCAAGCGACCACATTTGTTTAATTAGCTTGCTGTGATTTACATTGTCAAAGAATCCTTTGATGTCAAACTCAATCACATAGTGCAAGTTCATTCTCTGCAACATGGTATAAGTTCGATTGATAGCATGTTCCACCGAACGATTTGGTCGGAAACCATAGCTATTGTTACTGAACTTTGCTTCACATATGGGTTCTAATATTTGCTTAATACATTGTTGTATCAGCCTGTCCCATATACACGGAATACCTAACGGTCGTGTTTTTCCGTTTGGCTTTGGGATATCTTTACGCCTTACAGATTTTGTTCTGTACCCGTGCTTACTCCCTGTGACAATAAACTTCACTTTCTCCACCACCTCATCAGGAGATTTGCTCCCAATATCCGTGATGTTTTTTCCGTCTGTTCCTGCTGTGTAGCTTCCTCCATTTGCTTTGATATTTCTGTAGGCAAGTAAGATGTTGTTCTGGCTAAGAATCAAATCCATTAGGTTTTTGAACACTTTGCCATTTTTACTCTTTTGATAGAGTTCATCAAAAGTTTCTTGCATACCATAATATTCAGCATGTCTTAGATCATCTACACATAGATTTTTACTTTTCTTTGGCATAAGGCATCACCTCCTTTTTTGAAAGTGACCCTTTTGGTCTTACTCGAATCCTTATCTCGGACTGAATAATGCCTGTTTATTACAACCGACTAGAGACCATTCCTACTTCTCCTATTACAGGAGCTATCAACGGTTCGGTCTCAACCTTTCAGCAACGGTTAATCTGCTTATTGTTCTTCGTCAGAAAATCTTCTTTTGAAGACCCGTTACCTTTCCTTGTTCCGATAATTCTATCTGTGCATATATATCCTTAGGTCTCTTGCCATAGTCCTGTTGGCTATGATTGTGCCTGTAACACAATATGGTTGTTCGGAGGGTAAATTTCTACTAAACCACACCAACTACGCTTTAACGTACCCATGTATTTCTACATGGTCTTCTTATAGAACCGTACATTCGCAGATTCGTCAGCTTGCCCGCCAAGGCAAACATTCTAACCATAGATATTTTATAGAGTCTCGGCTTATAGGTAGCACATCCCACCTCTGGGACACTTTCGTAGAACTTATGGCAGTTCCTTACGGCTACTCTCAGCCTTTGTCACGGAGCTTCACACCCCAACCTTTACAATCGACGCATGTCCATCAAGACTAGGCGTTTCAGGGCGTTACCCCGTCATTCCACCTATCGAATTATCAGTTCATAAACCACTAACAGTTTATGCGTAGGCTTTTTACCGCCTACGAACAAGTCGCACTGACCCAAAAATCCTCACCTGCTTTTTCTCCCTCACCTTTAGTATTGGCAATGATTGTCTGCACCAATTTCAGAATATCTTTCTCAGAACGGATATAGGCAAAAGGATTGTATTTCATGCTCTTTTTGAAGTTGATGGTATTTAGGATTTTTATCTCATATCCGTTATCTTCAAGCATCTTACCGCACTCAAGGACTATCGTTCCTTTCGGATCAGTTACGCAATATGACGAGTGCATCTGCATAAGGTTAGGTTTGACATAAAATCTTGTCTTACCACTTCCTGATCCACCGATTACAAGTACATTTTTGTTACGAGCATACTTTGGATTAGCCGGTCTACCATTCATAGTTAGGCGTTCTGTCTGGGTAAGCAAGATATTGTTTTGAAACTTTTCATCCATGTATGGCTCAATATCTTTCTTATTTCCCCATCTTGCTGAGCCATACTCTTTCCCCTGTCTAAACTTTTTAGCATTTTTACCTTTGGTATAGACAATAAATTTAATCAGTACAGCCACTCCGACTCCTATGATTACATCCACCGGATGAATGCTTGGAAGAAAACTCATGGTATTAAGTTCTAATATTCCCTGAAAGATTTTATCTATGACATCACCACCGGTATAGCTTCTCACATGATGGGCAAAGATGTTTCCTAAATAGAAAAATGCAAGATAGGGAATGTTTTGCTTTAGAAACTTTGCCTTATCCTGCACCTTAAATAAGCCTTTGATGTCCTTTAATATTTTATCTATCATAGGCTCTGCTCCTTTTGTTTATTCTTGACTTTATCTTTGGAAACAGAGTTCTTAGCCATTTCCTTAAACTTCTCAATATTCTTGTGAATAGATTCTTTCCTTTCCGTTTTCTTTTCAGACTGTGCTAATGCGTGCTTAAAGGCTTTATCCATCACTTTCATGTCTTTCGCTTGAAAGAATACAGAGTATTTTCCTGTTTCCTTATCCTTCATCACTGAAAACTTAACACCATACCGATTAAGTTCTTTTTTCAGTTCCTTAAGCTCCGCTTCTTCAACCGGAATTTCTTCAAGCTGACCTTTCTTTACCATATCTTTGAGCTTTACTTCATTTCCGTTGCTATTTACAAGTTTTTCAAGTCCCCCAAGTTTTTCTGCTTCTTTCATCAATTTCTTTAACAAGTTCAGAATTAGCTTTCCTGTTACTTTAGCAGCTTTAACTTCCATATTCAGCGTTTTTCTTGCTATTTCTTCATTAATCAAGTTCTCTCACCTCCATTCAGCAATCTGTCCTTATTCCGATTCAACTTATCCCTTTGAATGATTTTTCTAAAATCCTCTCCTACAACCATAACAGGAATACACATCTCTATAATCCTTGAATAGATTCTCTGATATTTCACGCTGTCTTTACAGTTTTGGATTGTGTCGTAGGAAAGGTTAGTGGTAAAGATAGTCGGTTTCTGTTTTAAGTACCTGTTGTTGACAATGTTATATACCTGCTCTTTAGCATAGCTTGTATCTCTTTCTATTCCCAAGTCATCCAAGATAAGAACGGAAGTATTTACAAGAGATTCAATATATGCGTTCTTATCAAAATCAAATCCTCCCTTTTGCAGCTCATTGATAATCTGTGCAAAATTTCTTATTTTAACGCCTATTTGATACTGTTCAATAAGGCTATTTGCAATGGAGCAGGCAAGATAGGTCTTTCCACTTCCTACCGAGCCATAAAAGAGAAGTCCGATATTTTCCTTTTTCATCTCCTCATAGTCTTTGACAAAGTTTTTAGCAATGATAAAGCTTTGATTTTCTTCTCCCTGATAATTTTCAAAGGTGTATGACCACTGAATAATCGAGTTAAAGCAGCTACTCTTTAATCGTTCAATTTCCATCTGCTTTTGTCTTTCTTTTTCTCTTGCCTCTCTATCTCTATCGCATTTGCAAGAAATCTTAAATATCATCTTGTTATCAAAGAACTCCATCACTTTTCCATCTTTTCTTTCATGGCAGACTTTACAAAAGGCGTGTCCGTCTTTGATATATTCTTTTTCAGGATCGTAAGAATACTCTACATCCTCTATCATTACTTTTTCTAATTCTTTCATCATAGGTGTTCTCCTTTATCATATTCTTCCCATGTAGGGATATTTGATATTTTCACTTCTTTGCTTCTTCCCTGATCTTTATAAAACCAAGAAAGGATTGTTGCCTTATGGTCTTTATATGTCTTGCCGGTACTTTTGATATATGCCGACAAGCGTTCAATGTAATTTTCAAGTTGTGAGTTCATTATGATTTGTAAATCGGATATATCTTCAGCAGCTAAAAACACATTTTGAAATGTTCCAAGCCCGTTTTCACTAAAACTATATTCTCTCTTACTATACTTACTCTTATTATTCTCTATATAGTTACAGTCAAGATTTTTAACTTCCTGAAGTTCATTTTCTTTACTTCTGAGGTCAACATCTTTTACTTCTGAAGTAAAATTTTTTAACTTCTGAAAGTCATTTTCTTTTACCTGAAATACGCTCATAAAATCTTTGACATAAATGATATTCGGTTTGCCAAGACCAAGTCTTACCCGTTCAATCAGTCCAATTCCTTTTTTACTATCTAACTCATCTAATGTTTTTATGGCAGTTGGCTTTGAGATATTTCTTCTTTTCATAATTTCTTCAACTGTGAAATAGATAAATACTCTGCCATCTTTGTCTATCCAGTTATTCTTAAAAGACATTCCTGTTCGTTTAAGAAGCATTGAATAAAGGATAATTGCTTCAGCGGATAATCCTTTAAATTCTTCTCCATCAACCAATATCTCCGGTACTTTTAAGAAATTAAACCTTTCCGCTTCTCTGTTATAGAAATAGTCAAAGTCCATCGCTTCACCTCCCTTCCTTAAAAATTGGCGAAGAAAAAGACGATAGTTTTTATCTATCGCCTTTGGTAACCATTTTTATGAATTTTTTTAGATTGATTTTATTGCTTCATTGATTCCTTGAATGAATGCTATAACGGCTGCTCCAACCATCGGTATTCCATAAGGACTTAACAAAAATCCTAATACTAATGCTTCAATGCCAAGTGATATATCTTTTTGCATAAATGATCCTATTGCAGCAACTATACACATCAGCATTAAGAAATACAGAATAGTTGTTCCTATGCCAAGTATAAATGTCAGAAAGGCTGTGAGGATACTCAGCAGCAAACTGATTGGAAACAATATTATTTTTATTACCCATCTCATTTATTCTCACCTTCTTTGTAAGCAGAAGGAGTTATATATTGACTTGAAATATTTTTCGCTCTCATAGAAGCCTCCTTTTACAATATTTTATTATATTTCTATGATTCTTAAAATAGGGATACAGTGCTGAAAGCCCCGAATTATCAAGCTTTTTTCTCTGTATCCCTATTATATCTCAAGCCCATTTCGTATGTGATAAACTGTGTAAGTCATCAGTATACTGTGACATAAAAGACCTCCTTACATCTTTCGTTGTAGTTTTCGGACCACATACGAATTTGTAAGGAGGCTCTTTTTCTTTATTTTTTCATTAAAGTTTAGAATAATCCTTAGACTATTCAGAAACTCACCAACCAATAAAAAGGCCACACATTTTGTGACCTCTCGACAAAAACATTATTCCACCATTCTCTTGATCATTCCATCTGCCATGATTTGAAGAATAATACAACAAGAAGTAGCACCTGCATCAAGGTGTCCCTTACTTCTTTCTCCAAGTCTGGAGGCTCTTCCTAATTTAGCAACCATATCTCTTGTACTTTCTTTTCCCTGTTCAGCTCCTATTTTTAAAGCTTCCAGACATTCTTTAAAGCCTTTACCAGCTTCCTGGGCTTCTTTGAATGATTCATAGGCAGGAACAATGGTATCCACCAAAGTTTTATCTCCGGGTTTTGCACCAGCCAGATTCATTAATCCTTCTTCTGCATTTTTTAAAGCTTCTTCAAAAAGCTTGGCATCTATCTTTTCCTCTGTTTTCAATGTTCGACTTAATTTTGAAAAGAATGTCCCATAAATAGGCCCCATGCTGCCTCCGATGTCCATCACCAATGTCTTTCCTAACTTTTTCAAAGCCTCCGAAAAACTATCATCTTCTTTGATTCTTACATCAGCCATTAAAAAGCCCTTATTCATGTTGACTCCATGATCACCGTCTCCGGTCTCACCATCAATTTCGCTTAAATATACCGAGTTGTTGTGAATGGCCTGTATAATTTCTTTTACAATACAAGCATTATCTTCATTTAATACATATTCCATTCTACTTTCCTCCCAATTGAGTCAGCCCCATGGTTTCTACTTCCATATCCATGCATTCTTTCAATTCCTCATCGACTTTCATCAACGTCAATGTGATTCCATTCATTTCCAAAGATGTGAAATAATTTCCCACATAGGATTTATAGATCTTAAGACCTCTTTGTTTCAACAGTTTCTCTACCTCATTAAAATAGATATATTGTTCCATAACCGGTGTAGCTCCTAACCCTGAAACCAACACCACAACTTCATCACCTTCCTGATATGGAATATCATCACATACTAGAGGCACCATTTCAACAACCATTCCCTTTGCATCCGATAGTGGTTCAACTTTGATTCCCGGCTCTCCATGATGTCCGATTCCAAACTCCATCGTTCCTTCTTTAATTTCAAAATTCGGTTTTCCATTTGCAGGAATTGTACAAGGGGAAAGTCCAACTCCAACACTTCTAGTATTATCAATGGCTTTTTGAGAAGCTTTGATGACTTCTTCTAAAGTTGCACCCTGCGCTGCTTTAGCGCCACCGACTTTCCACATCAAGATTTCTCCGGCAACTCCTCTCCGTTTTTGAATATCCTTCTTAGAAGCACTGGCTACATCATCATTAGCCACTACAGTCTTAACCTCAATATCGTCATCTTCGGCCAGTTCCTTAGCCATTTTGACATTCATGTTATCGCCGGCATAATTTCCATAAAGTACGGCTACTCCCATGCCTTGATCCACTTCTTTGATACAATCATAAAAGCTCTTTGCGGTTGGACTGGAAAAAATTTCACCGACTGCAACGGCATCCACCATATTCTTTCCACAATAGCCAATAAACGCTGGTTTATGTCCACTTCCACCCCCAGTTACAATTCCGACTTTTTTCTTATCTTTGACAAAATTTGATACAATAACTCTTGGATTTTCTTTAGACACATGAACCAAATTTTTATGACATTTTAAAAACCCCTCCAGCATATCTTCCACAACCAGATTAGGATCATTGATTATTCTTTGCATAGTTCATTCTCTCTTTCATAGTGTTAAAATAAGATTGGATTTAAAAGGAATCCATTCATGAAGTGCTTTCGACTTTGGACGGTGATTGCGCTTTTTTTATAAATATATCCTATATATTTCCATAGTTCCAAATACACAATCATCATACATAAACACCTTTCCATTAAATATTTTCGGTCATACATAATTCAAATTTTAATGATGATAGCGTTTTTCAATTTGCATGATTCTATTGATTTTTGGAGTACTTGGACCATCTTTAAATTCAATCTCCAGCCATCTATCCAATAGTAATTCAGCAGATTGAGGTGCAATAATTCGCGCTCCCATACATAACACCTGGCAATCATTACTTTTGATCATTCTTTCCAATGAAAACATGTCATGAGCTACCGCTGCGCGAATACCCGGAATCTTGTTAGCAGTAATCGCCATGCCGATTCCTGTACCACAACATAGGATCCCTCTTTTACACGCACCTGCTGTAATTTCTTTGCACAATCTTTCGGCAGTATCTGCATATAAAGAAGGTTCTTCATTATATACCCCAACATCTTTAACTTCATAGCCCTTATTTTCTAAATATTGTTTGATTGTTTCTTTAAACTTATAAGCAGCTTCATCACATCCAATAGCAATTTTCATTTTTCCTCCTGTTTAAAAATTTTAAGAGAAAGGAACCTTACCTTTCTCTTAAAAAACTATAGTTTTGTAATCGCAAATACAACTTTGCAAGGTTCACTTTCAAAATTTACAAGTTGATATCTTGTACCAGCCGGCAAGAAGAATGTTTCTTCTTTTTCCAGTACAAAGCTTTCTTCTAAATCTGTTAAATTAACCGTAACTGGACCGTCAATACAGAACAACGCAGCATCCCCTTCATGAGAATCAGGTTCTGAGCATCTAGGGCCATATCCACCCGCAGGTAAAATAAATTCACCAAAGTGCCCATAATCATTACTCGTTATAAAACGCATTAGCATTGGGTGTTTTGTTCCATGAATATTATTTAACTTTTCAAAGTCCCGAACTCCATAAACGGCACCTGTTTCTCTAGCTTCCTTGGCATCAACAGGCCAATGCCCAATATCATCGGTACATCCTTGTCTGGAAATATCTTTGATTTTTCCTCTCATATTTGGCAACTTGTCATTGTTTGGACCTTTATAAAACTTAGTTTCCTCATCAGAAGGTATAACTGCCGGTGGAATTTCTTCGCTCCATGCCTTAGGTGTAATAAAATATAAAATTCTAGTCTTTTTATCTGAAAAATTATGACAGCAATGCCATGCACCTTCTGGCATAAACAAACCTTCTCCTCTTTCCAAATAAGCAAATTGTCCATTTCCACTTCTTTGAACAACAGGACCATCAAGAATATAATATGATTCATCTCCAGGATGAATATCTAGTGGAGCAAATACACCTCCGGGACCTAATTCATATATACCCAACATAAATGTATCTGTAGATATTAATGTAAAAGTATTATCTGATGTAGTTGCATCATTAGGTGGATAAAGAGCAGTAGAATACTCCCATTTATGAATCAATATAGGTTTTTTATCTTCCGGTGCAAACGGAAATTTTTCTAAAATATCAACTAATTTTGCCATAACGAATCTCCTTTCAACTAATCTTCAATACTTTGATCAACTGGCTTTTTTAATAGCAACAAAACACCTGCTGTAACTAAGCCGCCTATTAACAAGGCCACTAAGAACAAAATAATATTGTTTAATGCAAAGATAACAAATAACCCGCCATGAGGCGCCTGCATAGTTAATCCAAACATATAAGATAAAGCACATCCAACAGCTGAACCAGCCATTAAAGAAGGAATTACCTGTAAAGGATTAGCAGCAGCGAATGGAATAGCAAATTCAGTAATCATCGCTAAAGCACCTGCAATTAAACCCGGTACTGCCGCTCTATCAGCGTCATTAAATTTGTTTTTTGATACAAGAATAGCAATTGCCAATCCTAAAGGTGGAGTCATAGATCCGATAAAGTTAGCAGCCATAGGCATAAAATTTCCTGTATCCATCGCCGCTAAAGCAAATGCATATGCGACTTTATTACAAGGACCTCCCATATCGAAAGCTAACATACAACCTTGAACAATTCCTAAAATAAGCATATTTCCTGTTCCCATATTATTTAAGAAATCAGTCAATGCTCCTGTTAAAGCTGCAATAGGCCATCCTATTACGTAATACATTAATAGACCGATAATTCCTACACCCAAAACAGGGATAATTAAAGTCGGCAATAGTGAGCGAAGAGAAGCAGGGACCGGAATTTTCTTCAAAAGATTAGTCAAGTATCCTGCAATAATACCTGCTAACAATCCTCCAAGAAAACCAGAAGCTTGACCTAGGCCCCATGGGTCCGTTGCCATCCATGCGCCGACCATTCCTACTGCAATTCCTGGCTTATCAGCAATAGAGTAAGCAACAAACGCTCCAAGAATAGGTACCATTAATCCAAAAGCAGCTTTCCCTAACCAAAAAATTGTTGAAGCAAAATTTCCGCCTTGCGCTACATCGTTTGGAATATTATAACCACCAATCAAAAATCCAATTGCAATCAAGATACCTCCAGAAATTACGAATGGAAGCATGTATGATACACCAGTTAAAAGGGATTCTTTAATCTCCTGTAAAGTATTTTTCATATATTATCTCCTAAACTCTATTCTCCAAAAATAATCTTTGGATTTTTTATTACTTCATGTGGCGTAACTTTTATGATTTTATCTTTATATGTATTAAATCTTTCTGCTTTAGTAATACCCACATCATTAGCAAAAACAATCAAATCTGCAGATTCGATATCTGACTCTTTTAATTTATTTTCAATTCCTAATGCACCTTGTGTTTCCACTTTGCACAAATATCCTCTTCTTTTGCATTCTTTTTTTATAGCTTCAGCAGCCATATAAGTATGTGCTATACCCGTTGCACAAGAGGTAATGGCAATTACTTTCATACTTATTGTCCTTTCTTTCAATCATTTATTATAGTTTTCGATATTTTCTATTAAGTTATCGTAATCAGTACACTTGCTAAGAATTTGAAGAAAATCATCATGAACCAATAAACCTGCAAGATTAGCCAGCACACGCATATATTCTTCGCCTGATTGCGAACCTGGTATAGCTAACATAAAAATATATTTTACTTCTCCAGACTCTCCATGAGATTCATAAACAAACGGCTCTTTACAACGGCAAAATCCGATTCCAGACTTTAGTACTTCATCACACTTTCCATGTGGCATCCCAATCATATTTCCCATATAAGTTGACCCGATAGATTCTCTATATTCAAGTGCATTTATATAAGACTGTTTATTTGAAATAATTCCCGCCTCCAAAAACTTATCAGCCATCATCTCAAACATTTCTTCTTTACTATGAAACGGTTCATGGTCAAGAACAACTGCATTTTTAACAAGTGTTTGCGAAAGACATAATTTATTCATGATAACTACTTCCCATTTTTAAATACAGTTAACACCTCTCTTGCATATCCTCTCATGAACTCATACGCATCTTCTTGAACTTCATGCCAAAATGCATTTCCATTCTTCTTCTCCAATTCTTCATACACATGCTTGCTGCAAGCTTTGGCCATATAAGAATAGTAATTAATTTTAGAGCATCCGGCACTGATTGCAGCTTGAACCTGGTCAGCATCTACACCACTTCCGCCATGCATAACAACTCTAGTTTCTTTTGGCATAGCTTTGCGAATTGCTTTCACTCTTTCAATATCTAGGATTGGTGGCTCTGCATAAATTCCATGCGCGGTTCCAAAACATACCGCTAAAGCATCTACACCTGTATTTCTTGCAAACTCAGCAGCTTGTTCAGGATCTGTAAAAGTTTTTTTGATTGTTTCATGTGTCCATCCAGTTGTAACTCCACCATGAGAGTCTTCTTCCGTAGATGTCATAATCCCCAATTCTGCTTCTACAGTAATATCCAAGTCATGCGCAATTTTAGTAAACTCTTTTAACTTAGCCATATTTTCTTCAAAAGGTAGAGCACTAAGGTCATACATAATTGATGTGAAACCACAACGAATAGCCCTCATGACAAAGTTATAATCACTTCCATGATCCAAATGAACACATACTGGTACTTTTGCTTTTTTAGCATATTCAACCATTTTCGGACCAATCTCTTCAATTGGAATCAATGAATCATGAACCTGCGCATGATCAATAATAATTGGGACATTTAAATCTTCAGCTGCGCCAATAACTGCTCTAAGAGTTTCGACATTCGGCGTATTAATACAACCTATTGCATATCCTCCTTTTTCAGCATCTTCTAATATTTTTTTCATATTTACTAACATTTTTCTTATCCTCCCTTAAATTGAACTAGCAATTTCTTTTAAATTTTTTAAGCCTTCTATGGCTAAAGCTTCTCCAGTCGGAGCAAAGCTTCTCCATATTGCGCAATTGGAATTCAGTTCTTTAAAACTTGGATCAAAGCTTTCGATGGTACAAGGACCTTCATACCCTACTTCCTTTAATGCATTAAACAATTCAGGAAAAGGTACTAATCCAGTACCGGGAATGCCTCTATCATTTTCGTTAACATGCACATATCCCAGATATTTCTTTCCACAGGTTTTGACAGCGCCTGAGAAACTTTTTTCTTCTCGAATCATATGAAAACAATCTAAATGTACTTTTATGTTTGATGTTCCTACATCTTTACAATATTGAACCGCGTCTTCAGCAATATTTAAAAAATGCGTTTCAAATCGATTTACACATTCCACACAAATGTTTAAATCCGGATATACTTGAAGTGCATATTCACAAATTTCTTTCATTGCATTAACTGAGTTGCTCCATTCCTCATTTGTTCTTGGTTTTCCGGATAAGCATCCCCATCCGGCATAATTGACTCCTCCAAGAATTTTACTTCCTAATTTTTTATTAATATCTACTAGTAACTTCATGGATCTAACGCCATTTTCCCGAATACGAGCATCTTCTGAAAGAAGATTTCTTTGATCATCTAAAGTTGTGGTAGTGACAGGGATTAAACTTGTTTTTTTCAATTCTTCAATTACTTTTTCGGTTGGGAATGTTTCTGGATGAGCAATGGCAAAGTCTATTACTTTAAATCCTAATTCTTCTGCTTTTTTTATTACCCAGAGATCCTTCTCTAAAAAGTTTTCTGTCCAAATAAAGCTGTCTACTCCAAATGTTATGTCCATCTTATACCTCCAATCTCTTTTAAAAGCGCTTTTATTTACATCTTCATTTTAAAAAACAATATGTAATTCAGCCATAGCTCATAAATCCCGATTTTGCACGAGTTCTCATACAAAAAAAAGATATGGCCAATTCACCATATCTCTTACTCTGCATTTTTGATGTACTCCAATAATTCTGCCGATGTTGTAGAATTTTTAATATTGATTAAATTCCCATCTTCACTGACCAATCTGTAAAAGTTTTGGAACAAAGTCATCACTTCTTTACGATTATCAAGATTGATAGCAAATATAAAAATTAAATCCACTTTATCTTTTTCATTCCATTCAAGCGGATTTTTCAATTTTATGATGGCAACACCACTTTTCAAAACACCTTTCTTAAATCCATGTGGCATTGCAATTCCTTTACCAATGGTAGTCGGCACAATATTTTCACGTTCAATTAAGACATTATAAAAATCTTTAGTAACATAATTAAATTTTTCTAAAAGTGCACAACCAGCTTTAATTGCATCTTCTTTTTTCTTAAATATGTGATTAACAAGAATGAGATTCTCGTCAAAAAGCGACTGCTTATATATCGTCATTCTATATCTGTTTTGTATTTTTTCATTTACTGCTCTTTGTATTCTATCTAAATCTACTTGATCTACTCTTCTGGAAATTTTTATTGGCGTTTGATTGTCCATTAGAACAGTGGTTAAAACTAAATCATAATCTTTAAAAGATTCAACATTATAATCTTCAAATTCCATAATTTTTATGATAGAGATATTATGCACATTTCGTTCAATTTTATTCTTTAAATATACAGATATATTTTTATCAAATGAAGTGATAAACAATGTTTTGACCAGTTCTTTCTTCTCAATTTTTGCATTATCAATCAACATTGCTATATATGCTACATCTGTGTCTTTTACAGTAAAATGAAAACTATCTTCCATAAGCCGCATATTCGCTAGTACAACACCATATATACTCGATAAATTTGTTTTAATATCATTAATCAAATATTTATTTGGAACTGGCTGATAACTCTCACGAATTTGCTTCTTAATGAATAAATTAGCAATATTTGTAATCATATCATCTGTCAAAGACATTTCAATTTGCGCAACATTTTGTATGTTTTTTAATAATGTAACTGCTAAACCAATATAATATTCTTCTTCATAAACTCCACGGCTCGCCCTATCATAACAGCCGTATAAGGTAAATTGTATGGCAAGACAATGAATTTCCATAGTTAAAAATTTATCTGTAATAGGAAATAAAGTATATATTAAATCTTTTGCAACTGAATATTCTACATAACTACTTTTATACTTACTAAGTATATTTTTTTTGACAATAATGTTTCCTTCGTTCACTCTTCGCTTTAAAATTGCTAAATATTCGATTAATTGAATAAACGATGCATCTGCAAAATGTGTGTTTAGTCTTTCTTCTGCTTTCTTTAATAAATTTTGTAAATTATACAAATTTGAATCTGAATAAAATTTACTAAAATAATTAAAAAAAGTTTTGGATATGCGTAAATCAAAATTGTCAGGTCTATCTATATCAATACTTGTAAATTCCATTAATTGCTTATTGCTATCCATAATAGCTTCGCGAATGTCAAACTCATCGCCTTCTACTGTTAAGCCAAAATTTCGCACTCGCATTAATTTAATGTTATAAAAGTCTAACCACTTTTCAATAGATTCTAAATCATATAGTATCGTATTTCTACTTACACCTAGATCATCAGCGAAAATTTGGATTGTGTAATTGGACTTTTTCATAAAAAGAATGTTCAAAATATAATTTTGCCTATATACGTAAGAATCGGATTGATTAATTAATTTAAACACTTCATCTTTTAGTATTTCTATATCGGATGAACTACTCTCAAGAATAAAGCCCTTACCCGGAACTGATAATAATTTGCCACCGACTTTTGAAAGAATCATTTTTGCCTCTGCTATATTATGTTTTACTGAGCTTTCAGATACATTTATATTGGCAGCTATTTGTTTGGCTGTTTTAAATTCATTTTGTGATAACACATATCGTATTATTTTTTCAGTTACATATTCCATATTATGAAACTCCATTTTAATTTATCATTTTCGCAAATATTAGCTATTAACAGCACAATCTGACTCAATTTAGATTCTATTTAATTAAGAGATAAAGTCAACCTTTAAATCGCACCTTAATTAAATGCGTAGATTGACTAAACTTGGAAATTATCTTTATGTTCGATTGCTTAAAAAGGATTACAAACTAATATCTAAACACTAATCACTATTATTTACTAAAAAAGCAGCTGCCAACAACACCTTAATTTCCAAAAAGCCTCCAAATAAAAAGTTAATTATATAAAACAAAACAACAATTGATAATAGAGAATATTCATGAAGATAAAGAAGTACATGAAACACATTACCAGTAAAATTCACACTTTGCATTACTTCATAAATTAATTGGGACACTATAATATTCGCAAAAAAAGACCACGTGATAAACATTAAAGACAAAAGAAATAGTTCCTTCCAATAGTTTTTTAAAATTTGAAAAGCTTTTTTTAGAATCGTTGATATTGATTTTTCTTCCTTAAAAATTTGATAGGAGACCATTGCGTTCATCAAAGTAAAATATAAGGATATAATCAAGGAGATTACTATGTAAATGTGGGAATCAAAAAAAGCAAATGTACTTAATAAATTTGTAATGATGATTTGAATTACTGTTAAAATTAATCCACAAACCAACTGTGGAACTAAAAAGTGAATATAATGGATAAAAACTGATTCTTTACATTTTTGGCTTATGCAACTCATAAAAGAAGAAAACATCAAGTTATTGATAAAAATAATTAAAATATATTGTATAACTGTACATGCTAAGCTTCTCATAGCATCTCCATAACCTACCACTGAGGTAATGAAGTTAAAAAAAATAGTTAAGAAACTTCCTAAAAATAAAGAATACAGCAATCTTTTCCAGCATTGTTTTCTAATAGCTTTTGTCTTCTGATTCAGTTTATCATATCTGTTAATTGTTCTATTGGAATCCAAAGTTCCATTTAAACTTTGTCTAAAATTCATTACACAACCTCCTAAATGTTAAAAAGCCCAACTCAAAAATGAGCTGAGCTAATGCCTACAAAGTAGTAACATGCTTGTTATTACTATTTTGACATACCGGAACCTAATTTTCAATAGATTCTATATGAATTCTAATCATTTATGATTTGATGATATAACGCCTCAATGTCTTGAATCGTACAATCTCTTAATGTGTTTGCCGGTGATCCACTATTCATTGCATCTTCTGCCATCTTGGGAATATTTTTAAAAAAATTGTCCGGTGATACTCCGTAATCACGCAAGCTTGGAATTTCACATAAAGAAACCAGTTCCTTTACCTTGTTCAACAAATTCTCAGCCGCTTTCTGATCTGAATCCATAGATGAAGCAATACCAATTTCTTTTGCCAAATCACCAAAGCGTTGATAAGCACCACATATCGCAAACTGCATACACTTTTCCAAAAGTATTGCATTACTCAAACCATGAGGAATATGGTATAAAGCTCCAATAGGCCTAGACATACCGTGAATTAAGGTTACTGAAGAATTGTTGAAAGCAATTCCTGCTTCTAAAGCGGCTAGTGACATTTGTTCTCTAGCTTCAATATTTGTTCCATTTTGATAAGCAACAGGAAGATATTCAAAAATTCGTTTTAAAGCTGAGATACTAAATGACATAGATAAGGGTTGCGCCAATTTTGAAGTATAAGACTCCAAAGCATGACAAAGCGCATCCAATCCTGTTGCGGCTGTAACCTTTTTAGGAGCCGTCATTGAGAATCGAGCATCGATAATTGCTAAATCAGGAATTAAGGTCTTCCCTCGAAGAAGCATTTTTATATCATTCTTTGTGTCCGTAATAATCGTAAACTGTGTTGCCTCCGATCCTGTTCCTGCTGTTGTAGGGATCGCAATCATAGGAGGTGTGTTTTCTTTAATTTCATTATACAAGTAATCCGTAATCTTCCCTTTATTTGTAACCATAGCCCCAATTGCTTTCATTGAATCAATTGCGCTACCACCTCCCAACGCAATTAAAAAATCACAATGATTATCCTTATAAAACTGTACTCCTGCCTCAATCATCATATCCGTAGGCTCTCCGGTAATCTGATCAAATACTGTATATAATATTTGGTCTTGTTTCAATTTTTTTATAAGTACTTCTATATTTCCCAATTGAACCATCATAGGATCGGTTACAATCAACGCCTTATGCCCCAATTGAATACAAGCCTCTTCCAATGCGTGATGCCCCGAAATAATCCTTGCCGGTACAATAAATTCTCGTGCCATAGTTATTCCTCCTTCTGAAATGAGTTTGTAGTTTCATCATAATAAGAATCATGTAGCCAAGTAAATGCCTCATCTTCACATCGATCCGTTTGAAGCCAAGGATTTCCATCCAAATGCCGAATCATCCAACATGTATACATTTGATATCCCGGAGCTGAAACTTGCGGATGCAGCTCTCCTCCAGGAATAGCCGAAAAGCTATGATTTACACTTTTAAATACTTGATCTCCTACAAAACTGGCCCCAAACCCCTCTGGATGATCAAACAAGAAATAATAACATTCGGGTTGTTTATGCCTATGTGGAAGATATCCTGACCAATTTCCGGGATCATTTAACACTTCACCTAATACCATGTTACTGTCAGGTTCTTTGTCATAATCAAAAATAGTATTAACTCTACGGTTCGCCACATTACCGAACTTACCTTTAGATGAATAGGCCCATACAATATCTTTAGGTGTATACACTTTAGAAGAAAATCTCTTATCATTTTTTGTCTTTTGCACTAGTATTTCCATTTCAGACTCAGCCATCACTTCTATCTCATTATCCTTTGCGATATGTGCTGCATATGGGCCTTCCAAGAAAACACTTTTCCTAGAAATAGAATATCGTTTCCCTTCAATCAAAAAGCAACCTTTTCCTTTCAATAATAGTACTGCGACTTCTTCAAAATCTGTTCCAAATTTTCTTCTCTCTCCTGCTTTCAATTTATATACACGAATATCCATTTTCATATGTGAATATTCATTTTCGTATGTTGTCAATATCATTTCGCCATTACTATCAAATGTTGGATAGCCAAATACTTTCATCAAAAACCTCCTAATACTTTCTAGCCTGTTCTCTACCTTTTTTTACATCATTTTCCCAACATTCCACTACTTCTCTTTTTTCAGAATATTGAGCCAAACCCACATTCCACCAAGCATCATAACCATCTGTCATCGTCTTCGGTAAAACCTTAAGATCCATTAAAACCGATGATTTTTGTTTCTTTGCATCTCTTAAGGCCAATTCCAATTCGTCCAGATTATGTACCGTGTATGTTTTAAAACCAAAAGCCTCGCCAATTTTCGCATAATCTACAGGAATCAAATCTCCAGATAACTGTTGCCCATTACGATAACGAAATTCGGTTGCAATAGAGTCTATACCATGGGTCATTTCCAAATTATTAATACATCCAAATCCACAATTATCAAAAACAAGAATATTCACTTTAACTTGTTCCTGAACAGCTGTTGCGATTTCACTATGAAGCATTTGGAAAGAACCATCCCCAACCAATGTGTAAACTTCCTTAGATGGAGAAGCTAATTTTGCTCCTAAAACTGCGGCCGACTCGTAGCCCATACAAGAATACCCATATTCAGCATGATAGGAATCTCTTGCATCTGTTGTCCATAATCTTTGTAAACAACTTGGTAAAGAGCCTCCTGCTGTTATTAAAACAGCATCTGAATCTATCTCATCACGAATTTTTAAAATAGCAGATGTTTGAGTCAATACTCCTTTTGTCAATTGGACAAATTCGTGAATAGTACGAGGATCTCTGTCTTTAATCAATGGCTCAAAATAGGCATTGTAATTATAATTCTTTAATTTTTGAACTTCTATTTCCCATTCCTTTTTTGCCCTCTCTATTTCAAAATCATACATACTTTGATAATTCTTTTCTTTTAAGGCTTCACTTAACTGTTCAACTACCACTTTAATATCGCCAATGGCATATTTTGCGTCCATTTTCACAGCATCAAACCGATTGATATTTATATTTACAATCTGAACATCTGGGTTTTGAAATAGCCACTTACTAGATGTAGTAAAGTCTGATAATCTTGTTCCCAAGGCAATAATACAATCTGATTTTTGCGCCAACTGATTAGCAGCGGATGTTCCTGTAACACCTATACCTCCCAAGCAATATTTATGATTACTATGGCATGTGCTTTTTCCTGCCTGCGTTTCTCCAAATGGAATTTTAAAGCTTTGACAAAAATCCTCTACTGCCTTTCCCGCAAAAGAATAGCGAACTCCACCACCAACAATCACAAGAGGATACTTTGATTTGAGTATAGCATTTATCACATCTTGCAACTCTTCTTGAACAGCAGCTTGACGAGTTATTCTATGTATTCTTTTTTGAAAAAAATACTCTGGGTAATCATATACTTCCCCTTCACAATCCTGTGGCAATGAAATACAAACTGCACCCGTATCTCTAGGATCTGTTAAAACTCGCATAGCATGAATCATCGCTGTCATCAACTGCTCCGGACGAGATATACGATCCCAATATCGACATACCGGCTTAAAAGCATCATTTGTGGTAATGCTAAGATCCTGTGGACACTCTAACTGCTGAAGAACCGGATCCGGTTGTCTAGAAGCAAATGTATCTGCCGGAAACAACAATAGAGGAATATGATTCACTGTTGCAGTAGCTGCTGCAGTGACCATATTAGCAGCTCCGGGACCAATACTGGAGGCACACGGAATTATACCTAATCTATTTTTTTGTTTAGCATACCCTATAGCAACATGACACATACCCTGTTCATTACGTCCTTGCATGACTTTAATCGAGTGATTGGAGCGACTTAAGGCCTCTCCCAGCCCAACAGCAATGCCATGTCCAAAAATGGTAAAAAATCGTTCCACATATTTATATTGAATTCCATCAAGTTCAACATATTGATTATCTAAAAACTTTACTATTGCTTGTGCAACTGTCAATCTTGGCATAATTCATTCTCCTTACAATCTACAACATCTTCCCCGTATTTTCTTTTTTCTTCCAGAATAAAAGACTTTACTTCTTCAATTGTTGGTAAATCAACAGAACAATTATTCGAACGAACCATCATACTAGCCTGGGCACTTGCATATTCTAAGCATTTTAAAAGATTCCATTCTTTAAATACACCATATAAGAAAGCTGAAGCATACCCATCGCCTCCACCAAATCCTTTACGAGAATTTACTGGAAAAGGCTTTATCGCATGAGATTCACCATTTGTCAAATAAGCATTGGACCCCTTTTTGCCATGTTTAATAACAACAACTTTTGCATTTTGATGTAACCAATATTCTGCACTTTGATGATCTGTATTTCCTATTTGAATCAACCTTTCTGTTAAATCAAATTCTTCTCTAGATCCCATGATAATATCAGCTTCTTTGGCAACCATAGAATAATAAATGGAGATTTCATCTTTAGATGACCAATTATACTCCCGATAATCAATATCGAATATAATAGGTGTTTTTGTCTTTTTGGCTAACATAACCGCTTTTAATGCCGCTTCTCGGCTTGGCGATGCAGCCAAAGATGTTCCACTAATCAATAATGCTTTTGCCGAAGCAATATACTCTTCGGAAATATCATCCACGCAGAGTTGAAGATCAGCTGCCTGATTTCTATACATTAAAATGCTACTTTGCGTACTAGAAAGCATTTCCGTAAACGTCAATCCTAATTTTTCTCCATGTTGACATCTTTTAATTTGAGACGTATCAATTCCTTGTTTTTGAAAATATTCCACTACAAAATCTCCAAATTGATCATCAGACACTCTTCCAATAAATCCAGCTTTAAGACCATGACGTGTAATTCCACATGCAATGTTTGCCGGTGAACCACCCACATACTTTTCAAATTTATGGACATCTTTTAAAGGTTTAAACCCTTCACTAGATATTGGATTCAAATCAATCGTCAATCGCCCAAGACAAACTAGATCTAATGATCTCTTATCATCTATATTTAAATATTTCATATTTCCTCCCAACTGTAGAAAAAGCCCAATGAAAGAATCACTGAGCTTAGGCCTGCATGAATCAGTAACCTGCTTCCAGGCTTTGATGTTTTAATTTTTTCGAAGCTTGTCTATCTAAATAAATGGTACTGTTTTTTACTTTACGTATTAGACTTGCCGGAACTTCATTTTTTAAAGGTCCTTCAATTACTTTCTGTACTATATCTGCTTTTCTTTCTGAATCTGCAATCAATATTACTTCTTTCGCATTTAAAAAATGTTTAAAACCTAAAGTAATGCCATGTGCAACATTAAGTTGTTCACCAAAATATTTGATAGAAACAGATTGTGTAACAGCATCCAATGGTACAATCGTGCAATATTGATTCTCATCGACACCCGGTTCATTAAAGCCAACATGACCGTTCATACCGATACCCAATACCGCTAAATCTAGATTTCCATGATCAAAAATAAACTGATCCACCCTTTGACATTCTTTTTCTAAATCGGCTTTACCATCAAAAAAGCAAACTTGTTTTTCTAAATCAATAGGAAGCTGCTTATATAAATAATCAAATAATGTCTGCTTACAACT
The DNA here is from genome assembly GCF_052121255.1 of Faecalicoccus sp. LCP19S3_E2. Taxonomy (NCBI): domain Bacteria; kingdom Bacillati; phylum Bacillota; class Erysipelotrichia; order Erysipelotrichales; family Erysipelotrichaceae; genus Faecalicoccus; species Faecalicoccus sp. LCP19S3_E2. Next base: position 102,956 of record NZ_JBQKEP010000006.1, read on the forward strand.
TCCTTTAGTTTCATATCCAAGATTTTCCCATTCATCAAGTGATACAAAGAAACATTTTGAAAAATCAACATTTCTTGTTTTTGAAGCGTTCACTAATTCTTTAAATATTCCTAATGGTGTATCTCCACCAGGAAGTTCAATCAATGCATTCGGTTTTTTCTTAATCGTTTCAATGATATGATCAGCAACCGCTTTACTCATGGATTCATAATCTTTTTCAACAACAATTTTCATTTTTATCCTCTATTTCTTCTGCGCAACAAACAAATTTGTTCTACCTGATTCAGCCTGTCCCTGTGCTTTTTGATTCAATAAAAACTCATTAGAATTCGTAATTACAATAGGAGTAATCAAATCCAATCCTTTATCTTTTAACAGGTCATAATCCACTTTAATAACGGCTTCTCCTTGATGAACCATTTCACCCTTCTTTTTTAAAAGCTGAAAACCTTCTCCTTTAAGCTTTACTACATCTAAACCAACATGCACCAAAACATCTAAACCATTTTCACAACGAATACCAAAAGCATGACAGCTTGGTAAGATCACAGAAGTAATCTTACCAGTGACAGGCGCTACAACATCGCCTCCTGCATACTTTATAGCAATTCCATCTCCCATCATTTTTTCCGAAAAGACAGGATCATTCACTGATTCAATAGGAAAAATCTCTCCGTTTACAGGTGCTTTAACTTCAATCCCAGATTCTTTTTTTAAAAAAGAAAACATTATCTCACCGCCTCAGCTGTTAATTCTTTTTCTATTTTCCTTAAATATTCATAGGATTGCTTCATACTTTCGTACATTCCAATTTTGGAATAATCTTGCTCTATCGCAAATGATCGAACATTGTTTTCCAGGCCCCATTTCATTAAAGAGCGGAAGTCAACATTTCCTTTGCCACACTCTCTTAAGTTTTCATGCATATCCATCAAGTCTTTTGATGTATCAATATCTTTCATGTGCAATGTTAAAATGCGACCTGCATACTGTTTACAGTAAGCTAGTGGATCAACTCCTGCAACACCTAACCAATACGTATCAGGTTCGGGATGAATTTGAATTCCCTGATTTTCTTCACAGATATAATCCATAACTTTCTTTCCATCAACTACGGTATTAAAATCATACTCCGGAGAATGAAAGCCTACTTCATATCCATGTTCAATCAAAACTTTCGCAGCTTTCATCAAAGCATATTTTGTAAACTTATAACCATATTCCACTTGAAATTCATCTTCAATGTATTTCAAATAAACTTCTTTACATTGAAATAAATCTCCTTCTTCCATGATTCCATCCACATCATTTATAAATCTTTGATGTTTTATATGCATGCTGCTGACAGTTAATCCTGCTTTATCCAAAGCATCTTTAATCACTTGTGGGGAATGTCCTCTCATTCCATCTAACTGTACTTGGTCAAAACCTATTTCATGTATCTTTTTAAAACAATCATATGGATCTTTCGCTATTTCATTACGAAATCCATAAAGCTGACAAATCAGCTTACTCATAATGATCCACCTCTAAATTTAAATATTTAACTTCATCCTGAGAAAGAATGATTTCACTACCTTCTATCGAACTATCTAATTCTTCTAATTTTTCCGGCCCGATTACAGCCGCAATATTAAATGGTTGATTCAATACCCAGGCTAAAGCTATCTGAATCGGACTTTTTTGTTTTTTATTGGCTAATTCAATACATCTATCATAGCGTTCCCAGTTTTCATCATTATAGAAGCAATCACGGATTTCCTCATCATCACAATGATCTCGAGTAAAACGCCCGGAAAAGAACCCCCCAGCTTGACTAGACCATGAAAGTAAAGCAATATCATTTTCTTTGTGCCAATTGACCATTTCTTCATCTGCGGATACGCAGCCCGGCCAACGAGGATGCATAGGTTTTGCCAAACTCAGATTTGGTGAATTAAATGTTATAGGATGCAACCCATTTTCTTTGGCATAATTATTCGCTTCCTTAATTCGATCTAATTTCCAGTTAGAAACACCGGCAGCATAAATATGTCCAATCTCAATTTGATGATTCAATTCATCCATGATTTCTTTCACTGATACACTTTCATCGTCGCGATGTAAAGCAAATAATTCTACATGATCTACATGCATTGTTTCCAAACTATGCTCAATATCTTCTCGAATACATTTGGCATTAACACGTTTTACATCCCTTGCTTCTCTTTTTGGATGGCAGCCCTTTGTAAAGATAATTAATTCATCTCGTCGACCTGTTTCCTCAATCCACTTTCCGATTGCAGGTTCAGCCCATCTATAATGTTCTGCTGTATCAATCGCATTACCACCTTTTTTTAAAAATTCATCATACATCGCATGAACTTGATCCATATTATCCGGACGAAGAAAATCAGCGGATCCTAAAAACAAATTGCTTGGCTCAATCCAAATCTGCTTTCCATTCTTCCAACCTTTTATTTTGATTTTTTTCATATGTAATTATTCCTTTCAGATTTAATATTTATCAATCTTATATACTTTTCTTGAAGACATTATGTATTCTTCCCAAAATTGTTCCTGCTTTTTATTGTCAAACACCAGAGATACTTCTAATCTAACCTGATTTTTGTCTAAAAGAGCTATAGAATAAGCAACAATCTTTATATTTTTACAAAAGTTAATTGCCTCATTCATAGAGATACTCGAATCGAAATATAAGTTATAAGAGTCTTGGATGCCATTTTGAAATTTATCAATATTCTGTACTAATTGACAAAGTATCATATAAATTGCTGTGCCTAAAATCCCGATTGTATACATGCCAGATCCTAAAGACAAACCAACCCCCGATGTTCCTAAAATTCCAGCTGCTGTTGTCAGTCCCTGTACGCTCATATCTTTTTTAAAAATAATACCAGCTCCAATAAAACCTATTCCCGAAACCACTTGTGCAGCTACCCGAGCTGCATCAAAATTATTGGAATCGTCAAATCCATATTTTGAGACTATCATTATTAAGGCAGATGAGAAACCAACAATCATATGTGTTTTTACACCCGCAGGCTTATAATGGTTTCTTCGCTCGTATCCAATACAAGCCCCACAGACAGCAGCCAAAACCACTCTGGATAATAATTCAACTTGAAAACTTGTTATGTATGCCAACTGTCCACCACCTTATAAAATTGTTTTAAGATGTCCTGAAACATTACATTCTTATTTGAATGCTCAATATTATGTATTGGGTTTACAAATAAAACTATTTCATCTTCTACATCTGCCTGTAATCTATAGTATTCGTCTTTTTTAACAACAATCTTTTCAGAAATAAATTTTGATTCTTTTGACAGGAAAATTTTTCCATTTTTTATGATTCTCCATGTTACTTTTTGTTTGGCTCTCGCTTGAATCAAAACTTCACCTGAAATGAGATCTCCCGGCAAGACAGTATCTTTAAATTTTTTTCCAGTTTTATAATTAATTTCAAAGTCCATATTACATTCAATAAAACTGTTACCTCTTTTAATCCCATTTAGTAGATTCCGAATAGAAAGACCTTCGCAATACACTTTTGTAGTTGGGATTCCAATAGGATATTCGTCGAAGTAATTTTTCTTATGAGCATCACTTCCTCCTACCGCATATAGCAAAATATGATTCTGCCATAAGTAATCAAATAAACAAATTGCTTTTTTATTGTCTACCTCTCCTGGAAATAAATGAGGTGCATTTATTACTTCAATAGTGTCTATATTTGATAAATTAAAGTTATGGTTTAATGACCATCCAAACGGAAATGGATGATTTTGACTTAAAATTAAGTCTTTTGATGATAGATCACTAAACATTAAGTCTAGAGATGAATCAAAGTCTTTCCCTTTGTTTAAATAATATCCATAATCTATAAATTGATTTAGTCCCCAACAATTGTAATGCCCTGAATCATCCCAGGTGATTTCAGTCCCCGGGATGACCAAATATGAGCATTCTAAGTACTTAGTTGTGAATATTGAATGGTCGGTCACTGCAATAAAATCAAGATTTTGAGATTTACATGCTTTATCTATTTCTTCAAATGACGCTCGTCCATCTGTATAATAGCTATGCATATGTAGATCCCCTTTAAACCATCCTATTCTCCGGTCTTTTATAATTTCCATTTTCTGTGCCATTGGATTAAAAGATTCAGATGAATAAGTCCCCATATCAAAATTTATGGCGATTTTATAATCTCCTGAAACTTGGTAAGTTCTTACAATATCTAAACTCCATATACCATTTTCAAGTATGCCTGGTACAGTGCTATTTGAACTTTCTCGTTCCCCAGCAGTTATAACATTAGACTTAATTCTTGACTTAAATGTCAAAACCGCGCGAATTTTATGAGATGGATCCTTTACGATAATTAAAATGTGTTCAAAAACACCTTCTAAAATCTCAATATGAATAGATTTTTTTTGAAATACAGGAAATGTATGATGGATAACTTGTGTTCTATCATTAGTAAAAAATCCTTCTATTTCCATATTTATATTCCCAAAACGTCATGAACATCAGCTGCTACACCTGCGACAGCTGGGCCATAGATAATTTGAATTGCTTTTTCTCCCATATGTACAACCCCCAGAGCTTTTAATTGCTTTTTGAAAACATCATCAGGAGCTACCAAACTTCCATTTTTAACTACTATCCGTAATCGTGAAATACAGTTATCAACATCTAAAATATTTGATTTTCCACCTAACGCTTGGACAATACCCTTCGCCAACTGAATATCTTCACTATCTCCATTATCAGCATTGCCTTCAAGATTAATAGAATCCTGCGCCTTCTTTTCAGCTATTTTTTGGTTGTATTCATCTTTTGAAATCAAATGAATATCTTCTTCATCGACATCATCTTCTCTACCTGGGGTAGGAACATTAAATTTGAGAATAAAAAACCTAAATAGTACGTATGCAGCAATAAAGAAAATTGGCATTAACCATAAATATGGTAAAATATAAATTTTTTCTGGACGCAAGAAGCAAGGAATCCAGTCTTTAATATTTCCTTGAAAAATTGAAATTTTGAAAAATTCACAAGCGACTTCTCCCAGAGCTGCTAAAGGTGCATGAACACAGAAATATAACCATGGAGCAGTAAACAAGAATGTAAACAGAATTGGTTCAGTAACTCCGAAACAAGTTGTCGAAACAATAGTAGGAATTAGTAAGCCTGCCACTTTCTTTTTATTTTCTTTCTTCGCACAATGGTACATTGCTAATGCCTCGCCAGGATATAACGCAAAATTAATGATTCCTGCTCCTCCCATAAAGGCACGTACTAGAAGCTTGCCAGGTTCTGGACTAGCAAGTTGTGCCAATTGGATAGCTGAATTTCCGACAACCCTAACTCCATCAACCATAGAAACTCCACCTAATTCAGTCCATCTCATAGGTGTTGATAGAATAGGATGCATACCAAAAGGAACTAAGCATTCATCTATAAATCGGTATACAAATGTCCCTACTAAACCAGATTCTGAAACAAATCCAGCTATATTCGTAAAGAATCCTCCGATGGTTGGCCAAATATAAAAGAACAGAATTCCTAAAACTCCACCTGATACTAATGAAATAATTGGTACAGTTCGTGTACCCGCAAAGAAAGATAATACAGTCGGTAATTTTGTATTATAAAATTTAGATGTTATCCAAGCAACTAAGCACCCTACAACAATACCTCCAAACACTCCACTGTTATAACAGAAAAAGCCAAGATTGGTTGTGTATAAGCCTGCAATTTTACTTGCTTCAATAGCTGTCAATCCGGAAGCTGTCAGTGCGTCAACACTGGTATTATTAGCAGCCATCCCTTGGGCATTTAACAAAATCTGCATAGTATTTAGCATTGCAAAATAACAAATTAGTGCTGAAAATGCTGCCCATCCTTTTTCTTTTCGCGATAATGAAAACGCACAACCTACAGCATATAATGGCCCAAGGTTGCCAATGATAACGCTTCCTAATCCTTTAATAACCGAGAAAAAGTCAAATAGGAAAGAAGTTGAATACCAATCCCAATTTACTCCAAGAGATGTCATCGTTAGCTCTGTTGTCAGAGCACCACCAAGGCCTAAAAACAATCCAGACAAAGCAATCAAACTAATCGGTACAAGCATTGCTTTCCCAAACTGTTGTAATTTTTCCTTCATAATTTCCTCCAATATTATTTGTTCAATATTGGTTTTTTCTATTTCTTAAATAATAAATGTGTAGAGTAAGATAGCCTATTTCATTTTCATCTAGATCAATTCTATATCTCCTTTTCAATAATGAATTGATTCTGTGTGCAATTTCATACTCTGTTTTACATGTGTCTTTAATGTTATCTAAAAGAATATTTTGTAGTTGTATTCCATTCTTATATCGTTGAATCGCATATTCTAAATGTTTGGTGAAACGTGCATAATAAATAGATTTTCTATCAATATGATCATCTACAGAATCTTCTATGATTTTAGTAGCTTCATATAAAATCTCATTATTTAATAACACCTTAGAAACTTTAGTATCTGTTATAGCTGCATGAATATGCAACACAAGAAAACCTAATTCAGCATCTTCGAAATATGCTGTTCCCTTTAATTGGTCATTTAAATAATTAAATGCTTTTAGCGAAAATTTATATTCTTTAGGATATATAAATTGCAGTTCATTTAAAAATGGATAATTCATAACAATCTTATTTTTTTGTCTTTCTAACGCAAAATTCAAATGATCTAACAAAGTAAGATTCAATTTAGCATTTACTTTTCCATCAAAGAATTTATTAGCCTCATAGACTAAATCTTGTACTAAATCTACAAGTTTTTTATTATCCACCATATTAATTAAATGATTATATTGAAGCGATTCTTCTGAAGATAAAACTAACAAAGATTCTTTTACATTATCTGTATATTTAAATTCATCACCTTCTCCTTTTTTAAACCCAATTCCTTTTCCAAAAAAGACATATTGTTTTTTTGTTTGCACAGCTTCACATAATAGAGCATTATGGTTCAAAGCTTTAAGAACTATAAAATCTTTGCATTTCATATATTCTCCTTTCTGAATAGGTAGTCAACACATATTACCAAGAAATAAAAAAAGCCCAATGTCTTCATTGAGCTAATGCCTAGTCGAACTAGTAACATGTCTACATACATAAAATAGCACAAGCGCTTACAATATTCAATAATTTAATGACTTAATTTTACATTTATTCATAATCACCTTATAAAAAAGGATGAAAGCATTTAGCTCTCATCCTCATTCAAAGAAGTGATTAGTCTTTTCTTCTTTTCTTTAATGCAGCTAAGATTCCCAGTCCAGCTAAAGCACTAGTAGCCAGTGATGCGAAGATACCTACGTTTGTAGATGTTGCGGTATCTTCACCATCTGTACTTTCAGAATCTTCATCAGAATCTGAACCAGCTGGTTTCTCGGTTACTGTTAAAGTTCCTTCATCCAATATAACTTCATAGTTCTTTTCCATCTGCTCATTGGCATAAGTCACTTCAATCGTATTAGCGCTGCTTCCTACTTCTGTTTGTGATCCAGTTGCCTTGAATGTGATATCTTCTTCAGATACAAGGCTTCCTTGAGTTACTGATACATTTCCATTTGTTAATGGAGTGCCATCATAAACTTTAGTATCATCAGCAGAAGTGATTGTTATAGCACGTGGTGTGATCTGGTATTCACGCGTTACTGTACCTGCATAATTTCCAGTACCAGTAATCGTAACAGTAATCTTACCAGTAACATTTACAAAGTCTTCTGTATCATAAGAAACTTCATAGTTTTCAGGATCTAATACAGTTCCATTTGATAAAGTTACAGTTGGTGTCCATTTATGTTCTTGACCATCATAAACTTTGTTTTCTGGTTTATTTACTGTAATACCTGCATAAACTGGTTGATCAGGATCTTCCGGTTTTGTTGGATCCTCTGGATCAATAGATTGTGGAACAACAGTTAATGTACCTAAATCTTCATCAATCTTGTAATTACCTTCTTTAGCTGAACCTGTCCATTCAATCTTGTATGTATTTTTAGATGAACCAACTTCGGTTTGTGTACCCGTAATTACAAATCCATACGTTTCACCATCAACGATACCTTCAACACGTCCATCAGCAGTTAATGCATTACCATCATAAACCTTGATTGCACTGTCTGTAGTAACAGTGATTGGTTTACGTGTGATTCTGTATTTACGTGTTACTGTTCCACTATAGTTTCCAGTACCTTCAATTGTTACTTTAATTTTCTGAACATCTTTAAAGTTTTCAGTGCTGTAAGTAACTGTATAATCTGTACCTTCAACTAATGGAGTACCATCTTCTAATGTAACTTCTGGAATCCATTTATGATCCTTACCATCATAAACCTTATTTTCAGGTTTATTAACTTTTACATTTAAATAGGATGGATCACTAGGATCGATACTTTGAGCTTTTACCGTCAATGTACCAAGATTATAATCCACAGTATAGTTAGTTTCTTTTACATTACCCCAATCTACAGTTACTGTATTTGAAACTGAACCAACATTAGTAATAGTTCCTGTAGTTGTTAATGTGACCTTTTCTCCATTTACTAAACCAGTAATTGTAGTGTCTTTGGTATTTGTTAATGGAGTTCCGTCATAAACCTTCTTAGCAGAACCACTCTTAACAGTAACAGGAGCTGGTGTAATTAATACATAGCTTTCTGCAACTGTACTTTGATCTCCATTTGTTACACGAATATAAACTTTCTGTTCACCATCTGTTACATCAACAAATGATAAGTTATCAGTATAGTTCGTACCATCAATAGAATATTCTACCTGGTCACCATCAATAGTACCATTAACCGTTACATTATGACCTTTACCATCATAAGCACCCTCGTATGGTGTGACAGTGACAGTTGATAAATCACGTGTCCACTGTGCACAGAGAATATCATCGTTCGCTGTCAACTTATAGGTCGATCCTTCATCATAGTTCGTTCCGTCAGCTGTCTTCCAACCTGCGAAATTGTAACCTTTTCTTGTGAATGTGTTCTCGGCTACTGTAACTTCCTGATCGACTTTGCCTTCGGTCGGTTCCATTGTTCCTTCTCCACCATTGGCATCATACTTCAGTTGATCATCATTTGGTGTATAGTACAGTTTCAAGACAAGACTTCCATCACCAACGATCGTGCCACTAGCTACGGTCTTCATACCGTTCTGATCAAAATCAGCCTTATAGGTATAACCGTTAATCGTTTGCGGTGTTGCGCTCACTGATTGTTCCGTAGTTCCCGTCAGATTTTCGGTGTCGAACAATGTGGCACTTGTGCCTTCCGCATTGACTTTATAGTGTTCTACCTTATATGCTGTACCTTCGGCCGGTGTCCACTGTGCATAGAGATTTAATATTTGTGCGCCTTCTTGTATTGACTGTATTTTGGACAAATCAATTGTATTTCCATCAATGACTTCTCCATTTTCTAGTAATGACCATCCTTTAAAGGTATATCCAGTTTTCTCAAGATCAGCTTTTCCCTTTAAAGTAACAATCTGGTCTGCATAATATGTTTGATTATCTGTAGGAGCACTACCACCTGTATTTCCATTTCCATGATATACAACAGTTATTTTAGCTTGAACAATGCTTTCCAGTGCCCATATAGCATAAAGATTAATAGTTTTCCCATTTTTGACATTGTCTTTATAGGTCTCTCCAAATGCTCTAAAATGACTTGATTCTAAAACCTGATCATAAAGAGCCTTTTTATTGATTACTATATTTCCATTACCAAACCCAAATTTTTTTAATCCATCTTCTGTAATCCAACCGACAAGAATATGTTTATTACTTTGATCATGTATAGCATCACTGCCTTTAACTACATAACCATCATTAATATTTACTATTTCAGGATTTTCTGTACCATCTCCAAAATTGTAAAGTTCGTTCCTATCATTGTACTGTACCTTATATTCTCCTACTTGAACATATTTTCCATAGTAGTCTTGATTTTGAGTTAGTGTTCCGTCAAAATTTGCAGGTATTGTACAGTCTTCATTCTTGTACCATCCATCGAATTTCCATTGTGTTCCATCAGCTAGTGTGACGTTTTCTTCAACCTCAGGTTTTGTAATATCAGATTCTGATGTTCCAACATCATAATATCTGTTTGTTTCTTCGTCTACAACAAATTCATTTTGTCCAGGTGCTTTAATATGGAAACCTACCTGCATTCTTTCTTCATCATGTAAGACAATTCTTGTATCTAAATGAAACGTAGGAATATTCTCTTCTACACTGTCGTTATATCCATTATTTCCTGGATTTGCTCCTCCAGCAGTAACCAATCTAATAATTTCAATGGAATATGTGTTAATTGTTGTTCCTTCTTGATCATATGTATAAGTTTTTCCATTTACCTCAATATTTGGATAAGTTGCAGGCGGTGTATAAGTATACGTTCCTGATGGTATAATCGATGCGTTTGCATAACTATCAGGTGACAGTACTCCTGTGACCGTTTCTTTTCCCATTCCATTCCAAATTAAATCTGGTGCTTCGCCAGAATCAATGTCTTTCCCTGGAATTAAACTATAAACATAGACTGTATATGATTGATTGTTCCCTTCGACCACGCCGCTTACTCTAATTGTTATTGTTTCAGAACCTTCTTTGCGCCATCCAAAGAAATTACGTCCCCATTCATGTGTAACAGTAACAACGCCCTCTGTTTTACCAGTTACAGTTACACCATTTCTACTTTCGTTGGAAAGGCTGACAACTCGGTTGTTAATAGGTGCTGATGCATCACTAATAGTCCATTTATGGTCATATCGACTTGAATCTTGATCTGTTGTTAGCCTAATAGTTTCACCTACACGTATTTCTTTTGTACTGGTTGAAATAGTTCTTTCACTAATACCTTCATTTAAGCCAGCTACTACATATATCGAGAAACTTTCCGCATTAAATAAAGTCGTTTGTCCAACACTAGTATCTGAAACTTTTTCTACTTTATTAGAATCATCAATATGAAATACTGCTTTTTCTTCTCCTGAAACTGTTACACCTGTAATGGAAACTTGTACATCTTTTTCTGGTTGAATTTCATTTCCATCTTTATCTAGGATAGTAATATCATAAGCTTTGTATTCATTTAATGTTTTGTCCTCTTCATTAAGAGCATCTTCAATACTTTGCGCAACACTATCATTTTCTACTGGTTCCGCAACAACTGTAGAATTTTCAGGAACAGATCCTTCTGGAGCCATGATTGTAATTGTTGCCCCATCGCTAGCTACTGCAGAAAGAACTTGTTCTGGCATTGAAACTTCTTCAGATTCAGTTTCTTCTTTTACTGTTTCTGTCTGACTATTATCCGGTTGTTGTACTGGTTCCGGGTTCTTTGTATAAACCAGTTGTAATTTAGTTATATTTTGTGACAGAGTAATATCAACATATCCTTGTTCCATTGTTGTTAAAGGATATTCTTTCTGTGCATCATTGGCATCTACAATCTTTGAAAGTGTATATCCTTCGATTTCTGTATTGATCTGATGATCATTAAATTCCAATTGATAAGGATTATTCACATACAACCCTGTTAATGCAATTTCTCTATCCGGATATTGATTCACATCAATGTTTGTCTTGTCCTCATTCACAAATTGCACTACTAAAGTACTTGCTGCCACATTATCAGGAACCGTTCCTTCGTTATTTCCTGTTTCCGGTGTTGGCTCTGTACTTTCTTGTGTACCTGTTGAATCATCACTGGATTCTTCCGGCACTTCCCCAGTCGTTTCTGGTGTGGTCGTTCCACTTTCTTCCTGGGTTTGTTCTGGAGTCTGTGATTCTTCACTGGCAAACGTAATATAGTTATTGCCTATGCCTAACTGTATAAACATTGCCATGGATAAAATCAATGCAGCTCCTCGCCTTACATGCTTTAGCATAAAACCATCCTTTCTTTATTTATATATGAAATCGAGATCGCTCCCCCTAGATTATGTGATTATTAAATAAAAAATAAGTTATACACTTATATTTATAGGGTCTTTTTTAACGTGGCACAAGCTATGGCAACGAATGTACCATCATTTACACATATTTTAACATAATCTAGGGGGGTACAATTCTTTTTTCACTTTTAATGCTTTAAACAAATAAAAAGAGCGCATATCATACGATATATACGCTCTCCTTGCACTCTCTTGACTTACTTTTTTTAGAAAAGACCTGTAACCTTTCCGTTTTTATCAATATCCATATCTAATGCACTTGGATGTTTTGGGAGTCCTGGCATGGTCAATACTTTACCGGTCAAGGCAACGATAAAGCCGGCCCCTAGGCTTGGTCTGAGTTCTCGAACCGTAATTTTAAATCCGGTTGGTCTTCCCATCACAGATCCATCATCACTTAAAGACATCTGTGTTTTAGCCATACAGATTGGTAATTTATCCCATCCGTTTTTACTAAAGGTTTCGATCTGTGCTTTGGCTTCCTCGGTAAATTCTACCCCATCAGCTCCATACACTTTCTGGGCAATCGTTATGATCTTTTCTTCGATAGATTTGTTGACATCGTACAGTGGTGCATAAGTATTTTCTTTTTCACAAAGTTCAACGACTTTGTTGGCTAAATCAATGGCACCTTTTCCCCCATCAGCCCAAACAGTTGACAAAGACATCGGATATCCATTTTCCTTACACCAGTTTTCCAATGCCTCAATTTCTTTGTCGGTATCCGAAACAAATTGGTTGATCGCAACCACATAAGGTAAACCAAACTGCTGAATCGTATCAATGTGCTTGGCCAAATTTTGGCAACCATTTAATAACGCCTGTACATTTTCTTCTTTCAAGTCTTCATAGGCAACACCGCCATGTTGTTTAAGAGCACGTACCGTAGCTACAATGACTACAGCATTTGGATGTAAATCGGCTAATCGACACTTGATATCCAAGAATTTTTCAGCACCCAGATCGGCTCCGAAACCTGCTTCGGTTACAGTATAATCGGCCAGTCGTAAACAAGCTTTCGTGGCAATCACGGAGTTACATCCATGCGCGATATTGGCAAATGGACCTCCATGAATCAATACCGGATTGTGCTCTAATGTCTGTACGATATTGGGAAGAATCGCATCTTTCAAAACCATGGCCATGGCGCCTTCGCATTTTAAATCTTTGATATATACCGGTTTATCTTCATACGTATAGGCAACCAACATCTCACCAAAGCGTTTCTTTAGATCCATTAAATCACTGGCCAAGCACAAAGCCGCCATAACTTCACTGGCCACTGTAATGTTGAAACCATCTTTACGCTCTACTCCATTGGCTTTGGATCCCTGACCAATCGTGATATCACGAAGGGTACGATCATTCATGTCCAGACAACGTTTAAAGGTGATCTTTTCCGGATTGATGTTCAATTCATTTCCCTGATGGATATGATTATCGATCACGGCACAAACTAAGTTATTGGCTGTTGTAATCGCATGCATATCCCCGGTAAAATGAAGGTTGATATCTTCCATTGGAACAACCTGGGCATAACCACCGCCGGCAGCGCCACCTTTCAAACCGAATACAGGCCCAAGACTTGGCTCACGCAAAGCCATCATCGACTTCTTACCAATCTGATTTAAGGCATCCCCTAAACCAACGGTTGTCGTACTTTTTCCTTCTCCGGCTTTTGTAGGGTTGATTGCTGTCACAAGCACCAGCTTCCCCATTTCTCTTTTTTCTAAATTTTTAATGAAATCAAAGGATAATTTTGCCTTATATTTTCCATAATGTTCCAGACAATCGGATGGAATACCAATTTTAGCTGCTACTTTTTCAATCGGTTCTAAGACACATTCCTGTGCAATCTCTAAATCTGACTTACTCATGTTCCATATCCTTCTTTCCTATATCATGACGATAAAACAAATCACTGCATTGAATCTTTTCTACTTCTTTATATGTATGTTCATAAGCTTTTTCCAGTGTATCTTCCAAGGTGGTAATCATCAATACACGTCCACCATCTGTTACTAAGTGTCCGTCCGCTTCTTTGGTTCCCATATGATAAACCAGGGCATCTACCGCATCCAGATTTTCAATGACGGCACCCTTTGTCGAACTTGCCGGATAGTTTGTACTGGCCAAAACCACACCATGGCTGACTTTATCGGTCCACTTCAATTCTACCTTTTTTCCATCCATGACATCCAGAATAGCTTGTACAAAATCACTTTCCAGTCGAGGTAGAATGACTTCGGCTTCTGGATCTCCAAAACGAGCATTGAATTCGATGACTTTGACGCCATCCTTTGTCAATATCAAACCGCCATACAAGAAACCGGTAAATGAAACATCTTCCTGCATCATGGCCTTAGCCATAGGGATCATAACAGTATTCATCGTATATTCAATGATTTCCGGTGTGATCTTTTTAACCGGACTATACGATCCCATACCACCGGTATTAGGCCCTGTATCACCATCACCCACACACTTATGATCCTGGGCAATCTGTAATGGCACGACTACATCATTATGCACCAAGCAGATCAAAGAGAATTCAAAGCCGACTAAGCATTCTTCCACAACCACTTTATTGCCCGGAATGTCAAACGCAATCTTTAAAGCTTCCAATGCCTGTTCTAACGTATAGGCAACCGTTACACCTTTTCCAGCTTTTAATCCATCTTCCTTAATAACAATAGGCGCTCCCTTTTCTTTTACATAGGCAACTGCCTTTTCATAATCATCAAAGGTTTCATAAGCCGCCGTAGGAATGTTGTATTTAGCCATGATCTTTTTCGCAAAGTCCTTGCTGGATTCTACCTGTGTAGCGGCTTTTGTCGGGCCAAAGATCTTCAACCCTTCTTTTTGAAACGCATCCACAACGCCCAAAGACAAAGTTGCCTCCGGTCCAACGATTGTTAAATCAATCTCTTTTTCTTTGGCGAATGCCACCAATCCATCTACATCACTATCCGAAACATTCACACATGTACCAATTTTTGCCATGCCCGGATTTCCCGGTGCCATATACAATTGTGTACAAAGTTTGCTTTTAGAACATGCCAAAGCCAAAGCATGTTCTCTTCCACCTTTTCCAATCACTAGAATTTTCATGAACCTGTTCTCCTTTTCATCCTTTACATTCTAACATGAATCATTGTGCTCTAACTATCTTTTCTTTTGATGTCTTTAGCATATAAAGGCCTTTGAAACTTAAAATCCAAACTTTTTTGAAGAAAATTTGAAAAAACGTAAAAAAAGGATGTGCATATCACACCCCACACTGATCTATCGATCCAGCAAATCACTGATTGATGCATCAACATCAAAATTCGTTCCTTGATCTGTCCCTTTTTTCAAAGCCATATAAATCAACATCATCGCAGCACCAATGATACAAACACCAACCAGGGAAAGTGATGAAATACCCGCCAAAATAAATCCCAGTGCAAAGAAAACCCATGTTTCTTTTGAAGCCAATACATTAATGACGATCGCAAAGCCTAAAGCTGGAATCAATCCTTTGGCAACACTCAAACCTCTTAATACAACAACCGGGCAGGCAGCAATCAAAGAAATGATCCAATCATTTGGAATCAACACCAGCAACAAAGCCGGAAGCATTACACGCATTCCCTGCATACCTATACCTAATAGCTGTTGTCTTTCCATTGCTTTAAAATCTGCCTGCAATGCCGCTTGATCCATCTTTTGTACCAGTTGGATTGCTTTTGTCCTGCAAAACTTTGTCAAAAATAAACCAATCACCGATAAAGGAATGGCAATCGCAATTGATACAGAAATCACAAAATCTACAGGAAGATTTCCCTGTAATCCATGAACCATCAAAATCGAGGAGGCAATAGAAGCTAACGCTACATCCGGTGCAACCGCCGCACCAACATTAGCCCATCCTAAAGCCATCATCTGCAAATAGCCCCCTAACAAAACGCCTTCTGTTAAATATCCGGATACCAAACCAACTAAGGTACATGCTACTAACGGTTGATGAAACTGAAACTCATCTAAAATTCCTTCTACACCGGCCAAAAAGGCAACAACTAATATAAGCAGGCAAGTTACTAAAGACATGAAAAGCACTCCCATCTTCTAATTAAGTTAACTATACAACAATTCTTCCATTTTTAAAATTTTTCCTGGAAAAGAATCAAATTTTATAAAAACCTGCAATACTGCAGATTTTTATATATATTTTTCTGCTTTCTTGCAGTTTTTTATAGGTTTTTTGTAAAACAAGACTATGTTTAAATAATGCTTATCTTATTTATCTTTTCACCCTATACTTATTCTTTGTCGTATAAGAAATTGCCGTCAACAAACCTAAATCCGTAAATTTTAATACAAAGCTTCGAATCGTGGCATAGGCTGCATCTCCATATGCCTTTTCCAATTCTTTCGTTGAGAATTCTTCCGTACCAAAATAAGATAAGACAAATTTCCATAACTTATCTTCTTTATTTGTGATCTTTTTATGATCTAATACTGATCGATATACAGAAAAAGTAGCCTCCTGTAATGGTTGTTCGATCTTGTTATAAACATTATTTATATAATACAACAAAAATGGTGTTACATCTATTTTATGCGTATAGCGATAATTGTCTGCAATGGTTTGATAGGCATCATAATATTGTTTTCTTGTCTTTTCAATAAAACTGGAAAAAGGAATAAACAATACTGATTGATACCCTCTTTGTACCAAAAACCAAAGATGTACTAATCGGGCCATTCTACCATTTCCATCAAACCATGGATGAACATAAGCGATATAAAAATGAATAATACAAGCTTTAATAAGATCTTGTATGTCATCTTTTTGATTTATATATCCAACCAAAGACTTCATATACGAAGAAACTTGCTTGTAGCTAATTCCGATATGTTCTACTTTTGTTCCTACTACATAAACCGAATCATGACGATATAAATTGCCTTCCTTTAACTGATTTTCTTCATCGAGATATTTACCAATTGCCATCTTATACAACTTATATATATTCTCTTCCGTGATCTTATTGTCTCGGTCTGCAATAAATTCCATTCCTTTTTTTAGACCTTCAATTCTTCTTTCTTCTTCATTCTTAGATGCCTGTCCTGATAAAATAGATCGCACGCTATCTCTGGAAAAATCAATATTTTCTATGGCGGAAGTCGCAATAATTTCTGTTTCCAAAGACTTTTTACTATATAAATCACTTTGATTTTGAAACAATGTTCTAAGTGTAGATGTTTGAATTTTTAAAGGCTCTTCCAAAAACACCATAAAATTTCCCTGTGCGTCTTCTAAAGGAAGTTTCTTATAAAACATAGAAAGCGTATCTAAATATTCCTGAAATGTATCTGAATATTTATTACTCATCTTTCTATAATCCATAAATTTTTTATCGTGAAGAATCTCTAAGAATTTGGTAATTTCCATATAACCTCCGATACTAATTGATATCAATTAGTATCAGTTTATCATTATACTTTTATTTCAGTCAAATTTTATGCCACAAAAAAAGACTCTATATCAAATAAGTGATAGAGTCTTTCCACTTCAAACTTTAATCATTCAGAGTTTATTCATAAATCAACTGAATATGATGTTCTTTAAAAAATTCAATCCATGAATCTGATGGGCATCGATCTGTTACAACATAATTAATTTGATCAAAATCGATAAGCTTCAAAAATGCGATTTGATCAAATTTAGTATGATCAATTAACAAAACTACCTGATCCGCCTGTTCTAACATCACTTTTTTTATTTCTGCTTCACTCTCATAGGAATCAAGTACTCCTTGTTCCATTGTCATCCCCTTGCAACCAATAACCGCTAATTTCGCATTATATTTTCGAATTGCATTTTTGGTAACTTCTCCTTGAAAAGACATAGAATTGTTATTAAAAATTCCACCAGTAGAAATTAAATGCATTTTCATATTTGCCGAATCTAAAAATATCTCAGCAGAATTTGTGACTACGATTAAATTAGGCTCATCCGCTAATAAACGCAACATTTCTAATACCGTAGAACTTGCATCCGCAAATATAACACCACTAGACTTAATCAATGGCAATGCCAAGGTTGCCAGTTTTCTCTTTGCGGCAAAATTTCTTCGTTGTCTTTGATAAAAATATATTCCTTCATGACGAATCGATTCATTCCAGATAGCCCCACCATGAATACGAGTTAAAATTCCATCTGCTTCTAATTTGTCTAAATCTCTTCGTACTGTTTCTTCTGTTATATTCCATTGTTTACTTAATTCTGAAACTGTAACTTTTCCTTTTTCATGTATATATTGCTTCATTTGCTCTAGACGATTTTTTGCCATAACCAAGCCCCTATTCTACCTCAAATTTTACATCGGTATAATTGAAACTGTCAAAATGTTATTTGACTTCTTTTCCATTAGATGATTTTTCCATATACTGTTCTTTATTCAATACCCCTTCTTTAAAGTTTACAATAACATTTGTCGCAGCATCACCAATTACATTTAGCGTTATCACCGCCATGCCCGGCAGATAATTCATTGCTAAAACCAAGGAATATCCAATCATGCATAATTCAGAATTTAAACCTAACCCCATCATAACAACATAAACCATAGTTGTTCCGGCAACCGGGATTGCCGGTGTTCCCATAGCTGTACATATAGACAGAAAAGCTGCCAATACTAAAGTGGCGGGAGAAATATCCAAACCTGCTGCCGAAGCAATAAAGGTAATCGCAATCATATGCATTGCTGTTGTACCATTCATGTTAATTGTCATCCCCGTTGGCAACACAAAACTTGATATTTCCTCAGTACAACCTAATTCTTGCGTACAAGTTTTTACATTTAAAGGTAACGTTGCAGCCGATGAATTTGTTGCAGCCGCAAACAATCCAACTTTAAAAACCTTTTTCATAAAAGGAAGTGGATTCAGTCGAGTGGTTAAAAAGATTCCAATGGGATAGATAGTAGATACCAGAACTAAGCTAACAACTATTGTTGTTATCATCCAAACCAAAGTTGGTCGAATGTATTCTACCCCATATACAGCTAAAGCTCGTGTAATCATACAAAAGATCGCAAAAGGGCCCACTTTATCAATCAAAAAATTCAAAAAAAGTTGTATCACTTCATTTAGACTTTCTATCACTTGTTTTAGCGGTTCTGCCTTGTCTTTTAGATATGTCATACACAATCCCAAAATTAATGCAGTTACAACAACAGATAATATTGCATTGTTGGATGTAAAGGCAGAAAAAATATTATTCGGCACCGCATTTACAATAGTAACCAAAGGATTATATCCTTCCATCGTTGCAATCTCTGCAGCCTGAGTAGATGGTAATACAACATCAAAGCCACCAGTTAATTTCACTCCATAAGCTGCTACTCCCGCTAATGTTGCTGCCGCAAGATAAAAACAAAGATATGTGATAAATGTTTTGATTGCAATTCTTCCTAATTTTTTTGGATCCGCAAGTGAACATAAAGCAAGAGAAAGTGAAGTTAAAACCAAAGGGACAATGGCTAACTGTAAGCCCCGCATAAATATCTGTCCTACAATATAAAACAAGCCAATTCCTTCAATTCCTTTTGTTGTTGTAATATCTTGAAATAGTAGAGCATCAACAAATTTCCAAGCGTTTGATAAATCTCCTGTTGAGTTCTCTCGTAAGATGATCATCAATATACCACACATAAATCCTAAAACAACCGCCCAAATCATACGGCGTACAATCGAGGATTTTCCTTCTTTATTCTTTTTCATAGAGGACTCCTTTTTCTAAAAAAGGTATGAAAACCAAATATTATAGACAGAGGTTTCATACCTTTCAACCATTTATAAGCTCAAATATTGACGATTGTGTTGAAAACGTTTCTTGCGTTTATAAATGATAAATTTTATTATTCTTGATCTAATGCCTCTGCCATTTTACGCATCATAGCTAAATCTTCTTTAGAAAGTACAATGTCGGCAGCAACTGCATTCATCTCTACCTCAGCAGGTGTGGTAGCACCACTTAATAAATTGATAGAATCTCCCTGGTTCATGATCCAAGCTAAACAAAGAGCTGGAATTGACGCATTATATTTTTGAGCCAGAGGCTTCCATGCTTCTAGCATATCAATAACTCGTTCCATATTCCCAGGCTGCCACCATTTTTTATTTGCTCTTGCGTTGCCCGGCTCCGGACGATAATCTTTGGATATAGTACCAGTTAACAGTCCCTGTTCCAAAGGTGAGTATGCCTGCATAGTAATTTTATTTTTTACACATAGCGGAATTAATTCTTCTTCTACAGCGCGATCTAAAACACTATATTTTCCTTGAACAAGATCTAATTGTGTACAATCTAAGTATTCCTTGATTTGATCAATACTTACATTGGCAGCACCTATGGCACGAATTTTCCCTTCTTTTTTCAATTTGTTTAATTCTTCAACCGTTTCACGAATCGGGGTATAATACGGCTCAACGGAAGGCCAATGTGTCATGTATAAGTCTATATAATCTGTACCCAGGCGTTCTAATGATTCTTCGACTTCCAAACGTACAGATTCAGGTGTCAATAATTTATATAATTGACGATCTCCAACTTTATTCCATACACTTCCCTTTCTGTTCCATACAACCCCACATTTTGTTACTAATACGACTTTTGAACGATCCACTTCTTTAAGGGCTTTTCCTACAATGATTTCACTATTTCCAAAATTGTATCCCGGCGCCGTATCAATCAAATTAATACCATTGTTTACAGCTGCTACAATAGTATCTATACATCGTTTTTCATCGAGATCACCGCTCCAAGCAGGACCTCCACCAATAGCCCAGGTTCCAAGTCCCATCTTTGAAACTTGAATCCCTGAATTTCCTAATTCTGCATATCTCATATTGTTTCCTCTCTTCTATACTTCTGGATATTGTTGACGATATTCCCTCATACGTTGTTCAAATACTAAGCGATTTCTTACACCGGTTGTAGCTCCAATACTTTGAATAGCTATAGATGCCGTCACATTTCCATATTCTCCGCACTCTTTTAGTGACTTTCCTTCCAAAAGTCCACTTATGAAACCGGAAGCAAAATTATCACCAGCCCCAATAGTATCAATAGCTTTAATTCCTTTCATTGCCGGTACAATCATACCTTCCTGATTCTGTGTTTGAATATAAGCTCCTCTTTTTCCTATTTTAATCACTACTGTTTTTACACCATAAGACAATAATTTCTTTGCAACGAGTTCTACATCGCTTTCTCCTGTCATCAAACAAGCTTCATCAAAATTCGGGAAAAAGTAATCTACATAACTCAATGCTTCCGAAAAATCATCCAACGTCTCATTTAATCTTGGCTTAATCATATCTGCAGTTATAATCATATTGTTTGATTTAGCTTTTGAAAAAATCTTAACTAGTGCATCATTGTCTAATAAAGGATTGTTGAAAAAACTTGCCAAAGACAATATTTTTGCTTTGGGAACTAAAGCAAGATCAATATCTTTTATCGTCATTTTCCATAGACTTCCATTACGGTTTGTAACAAATGT
Organism: Faecalicoccus sp. LCP19S3_E2; assembly: GCF_052121255.1. NCBI lineage: Bacteria > Bacillati > Bacillota > Erysipelotrichia > Erysipelotrichales > Erysipelotrichaceae > Faecalicoccus > Faecalicoccus sp. LCP19S3_E2. The sequence continues at coordinate 124,543 of NZ_JBQKEP010000006.1, forward strand.
ACGTTCTCCATCCTGAGTAACTAATCCTACATTAATAGAAGTATCTATATTTTCTTTGGTTCGAATACCCTCTACACAAATTCCTTCCCGCTGACAATGTTGAATGATATATTGCCCAGCCGCATCATCTCCAACCATAGTTGCCAAAGCCGTTTTATGACCAAGCCTAGAGATAATAGTCGATTCATTGATAGCATCACCACCAATTGTCATGCTTATTTGCTGCAAAGGATAGGACTCTACGTCAAATATATTTTTACTAACCGGTTGTAAAGGAATATCGATGACAGCAGCGCCTACACAAAGCACATCAAATTGTTTTTCCATAGTTTATAAACTAGCCTTATTTTCATCCCCAAAGAGACGAATCTTATAAAGAGCTCTTTCTTTAATTGCTTGACGAACTAATCTTTCCAATTCCAAGAAAGACTTATCTGTATTTTTTGAGATAGCCTCCATAGCAGCTTGGCAAAGTTCAGTATGAATATTGATTTTTGCGATTCCTAACGAAATACATTTACGAATATCTTCATCCCCGATACCGGAAGCTCCATGCAACACCAAAGGAACATCAACCGCATCTCTACATGCTTTAATGACATCAAAATCTAATTTAGGTTCAGAACTATAAACCCCATGCACATTTCCAATTGCCACCGCTAACGAATCACATCCTGTTCTTTGAACAAACTCTGCTGCTTGTGCAGGATCTGTGTATTTATATTCACTTAAAGCTTCTTCATATATAGTTTCATTTCCAACATGTCCAAGCTCTGCCTCTACAGGAATACCTAATGGATGAAAATAGTCCACTGCTGTTTTAATTTCCTGAATATTCTCTTCAAAAGATAAAGCAGAGGCATCTCGCATAACAGAATTCATTCCATGATTATAAGCATTTTGAATAATCTCCATACTTCGACCATGATCCCAATGGCAAATCACCGGAACAGAAGCTTGTTTTGCCATCGAAACCATCATGTTTGAAAAATCTTCAAAAGATGTATTTCCCACAAATCCTGTACCAAAAGAAATGATAATAGGAGCTTGCGCTTCTTCTGCAGCATCTATAACACCCATTAACATCTCTGCATTCCATACATTAAAGTGTGGAATTGCAAATTTTCCTTCTTTGGCTTTATTTTCCCAATAACGAATATCCGCTAACATTTTTATACCTCTCTAAATCTCTTCTACCTTAATTACACCTTTGATCATATCGGCTTTTTTTACCGGATCAATGGCATCGCTAAACGCTTTTTGTACATCTTTGTAATCATAAACATGACTTACCATATCTTTTACATTAAACTTTCCTCTGGCAATTGCTTCTATAGTTTGTGGGAAGTTATTACAATAACGGAAAGAAGTTTGAATCGTAACTTCTCGATTAATCTTCAAGAAATCAATCGGTACTGGTTTTGAATGCGTACCAACCATCATGATTCTTCCGCCACGCGCTACAACCTGTACGGCCTGATTTGCAGTAAACGCTGAACCAGCACATTCAAAAACTAAATCAACACCATGATCTCCATACCATTGAGAAGAACGAAGAACTTTTACTGCATCCTCTTCTTTTCCGTTTATTACTCTTTTAGCACCTAATTTTAAAGCTAAGTCCAAACGTTTCGGTAAAATATCAACTACTGTAATATCTGTAGCACCTAAACTTCTACACGCCTGTAAAGTCATTAAACCAATCGTACCTCCACCAAAGATAACAATGTGACTTCCAAGCTTTGCCTGTCCTAAAATCGCTGCATGCATGCCTACGGCAGCCGGTTCCACCAATGCAGCTTCCATAACACTCATACCTTCAGGAATCTTATAAGTCCATTCTTCAGGATGTGTCATATAGTTACATAATGCCCCTCTATAATTGGGCTGTGTAGCCATAAAATCTACATCTGGACAGATATTGTATCTACCAGTACGACAATACTCACATGTATCATCTGGTACACCTGGTTCAATCAGCACCTTGTCTCCTATCTTAAATTTCGTCACTTTAGATCCAATGCCTACAACTTCCCCAGCGACTTCATGCCCTAATCCTATTTCTTGATTCGGATCCTTTGGTGGAATAAAAGGACCAAATTCAAATCCATGAATATCAGATCCACACATTCCAACATATTCTACTTTTAATAAAATTTCATTATCTTTAGGTTGTGGAACCTCTGCATCCTTAATTTCAAAATGTTTAGGTTCGACCAATATTGCTTTTGTATTTTTCATAAATAACCTTTCTAAAATAACAGGAAGAAAAAATTGATTTTTAAGGAGAACTTACACTAGAATTTACTTGATCTTCCTAATACTTATTAAACATTTCCAATATCTTCAACCGATTCCCCTCTAGTTTCTACACCAAGGAAAATCACACCAATGGCAATAATCAGAGCTACAATAGCCAGTAATATAAAGACGTAACTTGGACTTTGTGCAGCTAAGGTAGTAACTAAAAATGGAAATAACACATTTGAAACTCGTCCCATCGCATTTGAGAAACCAGATCCCGATAATTTAGCAGATGTAGGCCACATTTCTGGAACATATACGGCAGAGGCATAACAAACATACATGTAGATGATCGTATTCATTAAGAAAGTTAAAATGATTAATCCATTCATTCCAACCAAACCTGCTTGTGTTACATACCCGATAATAATTCCAAACACGGCCATACCACTCAACAATAGAACACCTAACAATTTTCTTGATACTTTATCCATAATCAGAGAAGCAATGAAAATTCCGAATGGAGCTCCAAACAATCCAAATACAGTCATAAATTGAGATTGTGATGTATCATATCCTAATCCAACCAATAAAGAAGGCATCCAATTCATCAAGGTGTATTGAATTGTGTTCATTCCAATCAAAACAAGAGATCCAACAATTGTTCTTCTAAGAAGAGCTCCTTTAAATAAGGCTGAATATGGCAAGTTTTTAACTTCTTTTGGAGCTTCGGTTACTGGTGGCAGCGGCTCACCTGTAGATTCTTCAATTTCTTTCTCGATTCGACTCATGATTTCTTCTGCTTCCTCAACACGGCCTTGCGCTTCTAACCATCTTGGAGATTCTGGAAATTTTTTATAAATCATATAAGTTGCGATAATAGAAAGAACAGATGGAATCATAAATTCCACTCGCCAATTCATGCTCATGCTCATACCTGTACCAATCAGAATTAACGCAATCAAATTACATATAGGATGTGCCCAGTTTCCAATAAATGAAGTTCGACTGGACCATGTTCCACGATTTCTTCCCGGTACATATTCCGTAAACCCTGCAAATAAAACAACCAGCAATGCACCTAGCGCAAAACCTTGTAACAAGCGGAAAATATATAAAATTTCAACATTTGGTGAAAGAGCTGCACCGATCATCACAATAATATGTACAACCTCATATAAAAGGATAGATTTCTTTCTTCCGATTCTATCTCCAATAGGCCCTCCGATTAGTGCTCCAAACAATTGTCCGATTGTATAAGTCGTTCCCCACATAGCCAACAGCATCGATCCAGGTTTTAACCAATGTACTTCATTTAACAAAATATTCTGTACCGCACCACCTATTCCATTTGACCAGCATACTAAAAGTGCAAATGCTGTTATTAGCCACATCTTTGTATGCCATCCAGAATTTGGTAGGCGATCTAATCTTGCGCCAATATTAGCGCCCTTTACATTATCCATTTCCCTATTCCTATCACTTTCTACTCACATGTATTAATGCGTTTTCTACTTCTTTTTGCATAATGTTCCATGCTTTTTCAATATCCTTATCCTTGTTCCATAAAGCCGGTGGTCCTAAAACAACTACATCCGCTCCCGCTTCATATAGAGGGCCATAAACATCTGCATTCATTGATCCATCTGCTTCAATCAAAAAATCTAGTTTCATATCATTACGCCATTGAACTAATGTCTGAATTTTTTCATACATTTGTTCTATAACTTCTTGACCCGCATAACCTGCATCTACAATCATGATCGTAACCTTTGATAAAAGTGGCAAATAGTAACGAATGGTTTCCAAAGAAGTAGAAGGATTTAAAGCAATACCTGCTTTGCATCCTAAATCTAAAATTTTATGAATTGTGACAAAAGCATCACTTTCTATACAATCTGTATGAGGTGTAATATAGGCGGCTCCTGCTTTTGCACATTCTTCTATGATCCATTGCGGATGTTTAACCATCAAATGAGCATCCATTGGTGTTTTTACAACAGGTTTTAATGTTTTCATAAAGTCAGGGCCGATACTATAGGTTTTTACATAATTTCCATCTTTAATATCAATGTGTAAAAAATCTGCTTTACTATCTATAAATTCAACCTGATGTTTAAAATCAAACAAGTCACAACAGCCCATAGATGGAGCCAAATACAATTTATTTCTACTCATTTTCTTTATCAATCATTAAAATCGTAATCATTAGGAGTTTCTTCTTCACCAAATTCAGCTACATCCTTATCCTCTTCATCGTAATGGAAGATAACTTTAACAGCCGATTTATCTGCCATAGCTGCAAAACCCTCTTTCCATTTCGAAAGACCTAAACGATGTGTAATCATTGGTTGCACTTTAATGGCACCAGACTTCAACAATCGAATACTTTCTCTCCATGAAGTAGAATCATAAGCCATGTGCCCAATGATACTTTTGTTCAGTTCAGTGATATTGTTGATTGAAAATTCCAATGGTTTAAATCCCATTCCTACACGAATCACTTCTCCGTTTGGTCTCAACATTTCTAAAGACTGTTTTAAGGCAATGTTAGCTCCTGAACATTCAATAACTAATCCTAGATTATCTCGCCCACAAATTTCCGTGCAACGTTTTACCACATCTTCCTTTGAAGCATTGACGCAATGAGTAGCTCCAACTTCCATTGCGATTGGAAAGCGTGTTTCTACATCTTCTTCTAATCCTACCATAACAATGTTAACAGCACCCATAATACGAGCAATCTGAACAGCAAACAAACCTAACGGTCCTGTACCAAATACAACTACATCTTGACCAGGAAGTAAGCTAGATTGTTGAGCTACCGCCTTATAAGAATTACAAATAGGATCCAATACTGCTGCTTCTTCATATTTAACGCCCTCTGGGATTTCCCAAATGGCATGTGGATGTAATTTCAATATTTCTCCAGGAATCTTCGCATATTTTGTAAAGCCGCCAGATCCACCAAATACTTTATAATTATGATCTAATCCTAATCCGCTCTTATGTTCACAAAGCATAAAATCACCTTGCTCGCATGCCGGGCATTCCCCACAAGCCTGTCCGCTATTATCCGATACAATTCTTTGCCCCACATGCCATTTCTTTACGTTCTCTCCCACTTTAACAATGACACCGGCAAATTCATGTCCTCGAATAGAATCCAATTCTGTTGAATGATTTTCATTGTTCAAATCTGCATACCAATGTTTCATATCTGCACCGCAAATAGCTGCTGCTTTTAATTTAATAACAATATCATCAGGACCACATTCCGGGGCTGGTAAATCAATATAATGATATCCACCAAATTCTCCCTGATCGCTACAATACCGAGTTAATGCTTTCATCTTTTCCTCCTTATGCGTTCGGCCGAAAACGCTTTCTTTTTAAATCATCTGTATTATAACCGCAAATTTTATTATAATCAATATATTTTTCTTTGTTTCACAGATTATTTAGTTTGTTTCAGTAAACTCAGGCGATTGAAAATGTTTAATTCAATACTTAATAAATAGATACTATTAATGATATCAAAAGAGTTTTTCATATGGAACATCACAAAAAAAGCCACTCTTTTTAAAAGAGCAGCTCTTCCAATTAAAACAATAAATCTATTAATAATTTTTCGCAATTCTACGGAATACAGACTGAGGATATCCACATACCGGACAAGCTTTAGGAGCATTAGCACCTGTATATTGGAAACCACAAATTCCACAAATCCAAGTGTCGCTTTCTTCTCCGGAGAATACTTTTCCTTCTTCTACATTGGACAATAATTTCAAGTAACGTTCTTCATGTTGTTTTTCAATTTCAGCTACTTTGTCCATCTGGAAAGCAATCTTAGTGAACCCTTCTTCACGAGCTGTATCGGCAAATTCTTTGTACATTGTTGTCCATTCATAGTTTTCACCAGCAGCGGCTGCTTTTAAGTTATCATCTGTGCTGCCAATTCCACCTAAAGCTTCAAACCACAAACGAGCATGTTCTTGTTCGTTACGAGCTGTTTCTTCAAAGATTTCCGCAATCTGATTCATACCTTCTTTGCGAGCTACGTTGGCGAAATACGTGTATTTGTTACGAGCCTGGCTTTCTCCGGCAAATGCAGTCTGCAAATTCTTTTCTGTTTTAGATCCTTTTAATTCCATTTTCCTATACCTTACCTTTCTTTTGAAGACAATCTGCACATGTTCCATACAACACAAGAGAGTGCGATTCAATGGGAATATGCAACTGATTTTCCGCTTTGCGCTCAATGGAACGATCATAAGGCATATCCACATCAAAGACTTTTTGACAAGTTGTGCAAATCAGATGATCATGTGGCCGACATGTCTTATCAAAAACCTGTTTCCCACTCTCCAACATTAAGCTGGCAATCCGATTTTCATCTTGTAAGATCTTCAGATTTCTATATACGGTCGCAACTGAAACCTCACGATTTTCTTCTTTTAGACCTTCATAGATTTCTTCTACGCTCATATGACGATCTGGATGTGACTGAATATAATCATAGATCCACTCTCTTTGCCTCGAAACCTTGTACATTTTATCCCCTTTTCTAAGAACTGTTCTTAGTTTAAACCTTTATTTATAGAAAAACAAGAAGAAATGGTGAGATACAGCTAACACATTAGCCAATAGTTTACCTGTTTGATTTTCCTATCTTTTTATTCAGTCTAATTGTTCTAAAAACAATTAAAAATGTTTGATTACAAAAACAAAATAGCCTATAATGTTTTTGTAATCAAACATTGAGGTGCAATATGGCAAAAAAAACAGTAAAAATCATGCGAAGTACAGAAAATATTCTTAAACAAATGGGAGAACAGATCAAACTAGCCCGTTTAAGAAGAGGAATTTCGGCAACTCTTGCGGCCGAACGAGCTGGTATTAGTCGCTCTACATTATGGAACGTTGAAAAAGGAAACTCTTCTGTATCTATGGGAGTTTATGCTGCCGTTCTTCATGCGATCAATGGCATGGATAAAGATTTATTATTAATCGCAAAAGATGATGAATTAGGAAGAAAGCTGCAAGATATAGAGTTACTAAAAAAGAGATAGGAGGAATCTTATGGCAAACGAAGAACAAAAAATTTATGTTTATGAAAATTGGAGTCATGATGAACCTCTATTAATGGGGATATTATTTGTATCTAAAAGTAGAGGATCTGAAAACTATTCGTTTGAGTATGATGATACCTGGTTAAAATCTACTTCTATAACTCAATTCATCCTAGATCCTAATCTTGAATTTTACCAAGGCAGACAATATCCAATACATCAAGAATTATTTGGTATCTTTTCAGACTCATGCCCAGATCGTTGGGGACAAACTTTGATGAAAAGAAGAGAACTGATTATCGCTCAAAAAGAAGGTAGAAAACCTAAAACGTTAACTACAAGCGATTTCCTGTTAGGAGTTTATGACGAAACAAGAATGGGTGCCTTACGATTTAAAACAGAAAAGAATGGACCATTTCTATCTGACAACGAAGATGAAGCAGTCCCTCCCTGGGCTACGTTAAGAGATTTAGAAGAAGCTTCCCGTGGTTTTGAAACTAACAGAGAAGACAATATAGAAAAATGGATCAAACAGCTAATCAAGCCCGGATCTTCACTAGGGGGAGCCAGACCAAAAGCCACCATCCAAGATACAAAAGGCGAATTGTGGATAGCAAAATTCCCGTCTAAATACGATGAAACCGATATAGGAGCTTGGGAAAAGCTGACAATGGAATTGGCAAAATTATGTGGACTTAAAGTCCCGCAAACATCGGTTCAAAAGTTTTCAAAATATGGCAGTACTTTTCTGACAAAAAGATTTGATAGAATTGGGAAGAAACGCATCCATTTCTCATCCGCTATGACATTGCTGGGAAAAATAGACGGTGCTTCTGCTCAAGATGGTTCAAGTTATTTAGATATCGTTGATTTTATAAAAGCCTATGGCGCTACTCCAAATCAAGATATTCATGAACTTTGGAAAAGGATCATTTTTAATATGGCTGTTTCAAACACAGATGATCATTTAAGAAATCATGGATTTTTATTGAGTAAAAAAGGATGGATTTTATCTCCGCTTTATGATGTAAACCCTATTCCTTATGGTGATACTTTATCTCTCAATGTCACAGATGATGACAATCGAATTAGTCTACCAACGTTAATCAACTTTTCTGAATTAATTGGAATGGATTCGTTAAAAGCAAAACAAGATATTAAGTTCATTCTGCAAACCGTACATAACAATTGGGAAAGTCTTGCGAAAACCCAAAAAATCCCTAGAGAATCTATCAATCAAATTCGTTCTGCTTTTGATTTTTCTAATCAATATAACAGCTTATAAAAAGTAAAGACTATTATTCTATTGCATTTTCATACAATTGTACATATAATGAAAATAAATAAAGGCTACCCTCTTAAATTAGTTAAAAAACACTTCATCATGGTAATGATCTAATAAATGATCATACATATTGCTTATTGATTGCTTTAAGCGAGGTGGTTATCATGCATACCCTGCAAATTAAAGAGAATCATGTTTACATTCACGGTAAAGAATATCCTATATCTTCTGTATCTAACTGTAAGATCGTAAACATTGATAAAAAGTTTATTGATTCTCCTACTGCTTATCAACATACGATTGCCGATACAGCTATTCCCACCGGATGGTTAAGCCCACCATCTTTCTATATCTGTATCTATATGGAAATCGGAGAGGATAAGCTTGTTGCCCCCGTATCTTATCGCCTGGTACGCTTTCAAACCAAAGAGTACGAAGAAGATAGGGAGCTTGCTAAAAAATCGCTGGAAAAATTGAGGTAAAGATCATGAAAAAAGAATTTCAATCTGTTGTATTTGATGATGAGAATAAGAAATTATCCATTCTTATCGGATCTTCTGGAGAGGTAGCTTATACGGATATCGAAAAAGTATCTGTGGCAAATGAAGATGCCAAATTCAAAGGGAAATCAACACCTTTTGCGCATCAAGTATTAGGTGGTGTTACCTTTATGAGCATTGCGGCAGAACCAAGTCTTTATGTAGGAATCAAGCTTACCTTAAAGGATCATTCTGTACGCGCCATTTATGTTTCGGATATCAAAACACAATTCAATACTTCGATTTATCAAAAAGATAGAGAAGAAGCAGAAGAGATTCAGAAATTGATTCAGGAAAGAATTCAATAAGCCATTACCGGGTGTGGACATTGTCTCAGCCCTGTAATATAGAGAGCCAAAACTATTGCGCCATCGAACACGTAGTTTTTGCTCTTTTTTAGTGGAGCAACCAAAAAGCAGGAGTTAAAAATCTCCTGCTTCTCATTCAATACGTTTTTAAAATTACATTCCTTTGGATTTAAAGATTGCTTCTTCTTAGTATCGTAATGACTTTTCCTTTAATATCGGAACGAGAAATGGGCCCGAAAATTCTAGAATCCTTTCCACCTTCCCGCAAATCGCACAATAGAAAATAACTGTCCGCCGGCACTTTCACAGGAAGTGATATTCCATTCTCATAACGACCGGTTTCATAATAGATATCTGATTCAATCATGATATCTCCATTGATTTTTAAATGGTTGTCTTCAGTAATATCAACTTCATCCCCTGCTCTTGCCACCACACGTCCAAGATAAGTTTTTCCATCCACCTGATAAACAAGTACTTCACCTATATTATAGCTGGGGTCTAAACGATAAAACAAAGATAGATCTCCCGCAAATATCTTAGGCTGCATATCCAAATTATTTACGACATGGAGACCAAAGATCCAGCCAAACATGATGTATAAAATCAAAAGAAGAACCCCAGCTCGCATCAAAAAGAAACGAATTTCCTCCAACGCTCGTTTTTTAGGATTCTTTTTTGGCTTTTGACCCGGACTGGATTCTACGGATTCTTTTGGGAAATACTGTTGTGCTTCTTTTCGCTTTGCCTTTCTAAGAGCCATTCGTTTCTCTCCTGGAACGTCTATATAGAACGACCATCAAGACAATCATGGATGTACATAACATGGCATACATTTGCTCATTCGTCCGTGTTGAAGTATCGGTTTTATCCTTCTTTTCACTGACATCAACTACATTTTGATGATTCATTTGATTGGTAAACGCAAAGTTAGATACCTTTTGCGTATCCCCTTCTTTATAGGCTACAGCATCACATACCAACTCTTGGTTCGAATTATAAAAAGCATATACCGTAATATCATACACAGTAGGATCATAGCTCATATCCTGATTCGATCCAGCCTTTTGATAGAGACGATAATGATGCTCTCCCGCATTCTCAATCAAAATATTTTCTATCGAAGCTTTGCCTTCCTTAGTGGCAACGATGGATACCATCTGCACAATCTTGTATGTGCCACCAGATTCCTTTTCCAGTATAAATTCATAGGTATCCTTGGGCAGTAAATCAGGATACTTCCCATCAACGGCTAGTTCAATATCTAATTTTGTTTTTACCGTTTCCAAGGCTTGTAACGGTTGCGCAAACAAGCTAAAACAAAAAATACAAAAAAGAAAGCCAAACACAATAAAATGTTTCTTTTTTAAAAACATAATCATGATTGAACCTCCTTTTCTGTTTCCGTTAATGTTCCAAATACAACAACCCTTCCATTGGTTGTCGCACTCATGCACGTAGACAACGCAATGATCTTATCCGTCGATTTGACTCCTTGATCTATATACGATGTGGCATTGGCTTTTACATACGTTTGAAACCCTTCCATATCTGACATCACACCAGCTAAGTTATAGATTCGAGTTTCATAAGCACTACATTCCAAAGCAGCATACAATTTCACCGAATAAGTTTTATCCGGTACATACAGTGTTCCCGTGGTATGTTCTTTTAAATAGTTTAAATCCAACATTTTTGTCAGATCCCCAAACATAGCACCATTTTCCATATGATGACCATATGTCATGTTGTAAATATCTGAAAAATCCGATGCATTTTTGGTTGACAGGAATATGGAACCGCTTAGTGCAAATTCACCAAACGGATCCTTATTTACATATTCCATATCATCTTTTCCCTGTAATACAGGATAATCAATATGTGTATTATCGATGGTAATCCAAGCTTTCACATCTGGATTGAGTTCTCGTAAAGCATCGAAGCCTAAGCCATTTTCCTGTCCGGGCTTATACTTTAATAACTCATCGGATATAAAGGCATTATGATTGATACGATAAATATCCCATAAAGAATATAGACCATACGTTAGAAGCAATATGATCAATATAGCCGTCAGAAGCGATACAATTTTATTCCCAAATCGGGCGATTCTTTCTGCCAGCAACATAAAGTTTACTTTTTAGCGTTCGAATTAAGCTTCGTTTTTACGTTTTTTGGCAAACAATGCGATCAAGGCAGCACCCAATCCTACCATAGCTGCAAATGGAGCGATAGTCATTAAGATACCTGTAGGAGGTAAGATAGAATCATTTTCTGTCTTGTTGGTAATTACTACATCGGTTGCATCGTTATTGGCATCGTTAGATCCTACACCGCTATATTTCCATTTCTTACCAGCGTCATCATTTGTCATTTTTTTTGATTGGTCATCTACAGTAATAGTCGGCAATTTAAATCCTTCTACATGGTCTTCGGCGATGTCAATCGTTGCACCTACCGGCAAACCTTGAATTTTGATTTTGTCATTTTTCGCCAATGTTACAGTATGAGTATTGTTACCGTTTGTTGTTTCTACCGTAGTTGCCGAATCACTATTCTTTTGATATCCATAAGTACCGTTGTCATCTGTTGGCAATGTAATAGTAAAAGAATAACCAGCATTGTTTGTTAAAACGCCATCTACTTTTTTCGTTAATGTTACATCATATGTAGAGTACACACTACTCTTTGTTGGGTCTACATTCCCATCTGTTTTCTCTTCCGTAAAACCGGCATCTTTTCCAGTAGAATCACTTGTTTTACTAACAACATAGCCTTTAATTTTATAGGCATCACCATCTTGTTCTACATATACATCGACATTACGTGTTTTGTTCGCTGTGGTTTGTGGAAGTGCATTTGTAAGCTGAGAATTGTCGTTAACCGTATAATCAGCTTCTGTAATCACATAACGATAGATACCTGCTTCAGTAAATGTAATTCCACTAAAATCCAATGCAATATCCTTAGTAACCTTACCCTTACTTGCTGTATCATCTTGGGTAAATACAACATTACCTGTAGTCACTGTACCGTTAACTTTAACCAAATTTCCATCTTTACCGGCTTTTACCTGGAACACTTGATCCCCTTTATCATCTTGTTTAGATGCAAAAGTTCCTGCTTCACCATTGCTAACAGTGTAGCCAAAAGTAACGTTTGGTGTTTCTGGTGTATAATTCGCATCATCTAAATCTCTGACTGTCAAATCTTTTTTAAGATTTAATGTACTTTCCTCTGTCTCATTCAGACCATTTGAATTGGCATCAGTCCCTACAGCATATACAGGGTGTGCAAACGGTGCCACTACCATGGCCGTTAAAGCACTAACAGCCAAACCTTTTTGAAATCTTTTGTTCATTTTCTTTCTCCTTTGACTTTCTTACTTTACAATCCTCGTCTTTTACGGCGTATTAACAAGAATATCCCCGTAGCCAACACAGCATCCAATAGTATGGCCAGTGTAGGGCCCATTGGTACATCCAGTCCCGTATTCGGAACTTTGACCTTAGGACGATACACATACACAACAGTTTGATCTCCTTCTTGGACCGTACCCTTTGCCGGGGCCGAGTCCTCTTTCATGTCGACAAATACATAATCCGTAAATTCTTCCTTTGTCGATTCATATTCGGTACCTTCCAGTCCGTTATCAACCAGGGTAATCTCTTTCGTATCCGGCAATAAATTTCCTTCTGTATCTTCATATCGAACTTTTACAGTGCCTCGCGTTCGTACATATGTAAATGTCATAGAAGTCGATGTATCTGTAAAGGTTGTATATCCACCCCTAGGCGATGCATCATCAGAAAGTACCAGTTTATACTTATTGCCATTGTATTCTAACTTATCCGGTGCGAATTTCTTTTCTCCGCTTTCCGTTAAGCTGGAATCTGTTCCATGAATAGAAACAAACGATCCAACCGTCGCTGTTCCATCTTCTTGTTTGCTGTCTTCGTTTTCTTTATAGACATGATTGACAACAAACGCATCTGCAGCTTGCTGTTCGGTACCGATATATTCCGCTTCCAAGCGCACAGTATCAAAGTTAACGTTTCCAAGCGTATCGCTGATACGACCAAACAATGTTTCGTTTCGAACATCAATATCTTCTCCCGGAGCAACAGAAGCAATCTTCTCACCTTTCACCCCGTTACTGACCTTATATAATCCCCAACCGACAAACTGAGAGTTTTCGCGAGTTGGAACTTCTAACGGTACATGGATAATCGGATTTCCTTCCACATCATACATAAATCGTTCATTTCCATCGGCCTTAGATGTTGCCGCATCCGGGAAATCCGAAGGCGTTTGAACCGTTCCGCCATCCAGATAATAATCAACCGGCAAATGTAGTAGCTCTGCTTCTACACCAATGACATTCATTCCTCCGACAGAAACATATCCGTACGTTCGATCATTTTCTATGGAATTTCCTATTTTTACAAACACAGGTACATTCACAAAGAAATCGCCGGGCTTGGCATATCGATCATCATATTTTGCCTCTCTGGAATTAGGCACAAGGTGTACATCACTAATCGCCATATCTCGATACATGGGCTTGGTATACCCATTCTTTACTTTCCCGACAATGGAAGTTAATGGATCATCTAGTTTTTCTCGATTAAAATCTTTATCCCATTTTGTATCTACACCATTCACATATCGATCATTTGAATTCGCGGTGGCAAACCAAGAAGAATCACTTTTACGCCAATCTGCCGGATCATTGACCGTGGAGGTTTTGTTTTGACCAGAACCTGTTTCATTCACAACAGCAGCATGTACCCATGTATCTTCCACACCATAGTTTAGATACATTCCGACTTTTGACTGATTCGTTGATGCCCATTCAGGTATAGCCTCAATATCCGTTGGTGCATTATCAATTTGAATATCATAGGCTAAACGAAGTGAATTATGCTGCCCTTTATTGTAAGCTGAGGTGTCATCCCAACCGTCACCATCTTTATACTCATTAAATGTATTTAAGCTGCCACGATAGTTATCTGGTTTGGCATCCGTAATCGTGATCGTTACCGTTGCCCCGGCTAGCGGACCATGTTGTACATATGTCTGTGTTTTTTGTCCGATGACATGCCTTTTTATAATATCGTTGTACCAAATGTAAAAACCATTGTCACGATTCTTTTCGCTCCAATACTTTGATCCCCAATAAGGTTCCCATCCTTGTCTTCGTCCAAACGTGGAAACAAGCGTATATTTATTCGCATAGCCAGGGCGATTATTCCAACTCGCATTTACATCTTCATAGTATGGCCGTTTATAGGATGCCTCTTTCGATGTGTTTTCATAAGCAGACGGTCCAAAGCGAGCCATAGGTTGTGGCGCTCCAAACGGTTGTCCATTGATCCATAGAATAGACATGAAGGTAGAATATACAGCAGGTTTATTTCCGCCCCAATAAGTCATATCATGATAAGCTTTGAGGTGAACTGTACTGCCATACGAAGAAGTTTCTGTACTTTCTGTGATTTGTTCACCAACCGAATTTTTGTTGGCAATATCCTGATTGGTAATATTTCCCGTAACAATTTCTGTTTGGGCATAGAAATAATCTTGTCGAACACACGCACGTCCATAACTGTTATTATCAGTTGCTTCCCCTATATTACAGACAGGAAGCCCCGACATCTTCCAATCATCGGCATGTTTGCCATCATTACTTGCCTTTGCCGTGATAGTCAAAGTTTCTTTGACTTCACTTCGGATAGGAATATTTAAATCTTTTGAAGTAATAATCTTGTAACGATATACCGTTCTTTTAGTTGTGGACACATCCTGATCGAAAGCAACTTCCTTTGTCTCAATTATGGGTTTGGCATTTCGTGGAACAGATACCGTAAAATATCCAACAGCACTGCCATTCACTAACTCTAGATGTGGTGGCCCGGTGACAATAATATCTTTGCCATCTTCGGGTTGATATGTAACTGTTACTGTTTTCGCCATATCTAAATATTCAAAATAAATCTTAGAAGCAGTATCTGTACTTAGATAAGAGCGTTCCAAAGCATCTACACTTTCATTGATTCGCTTAATGTAAGCACGTCCACCTCTGGATTCAATACTTTGAATCGCTTCTTTTTTATTGGTTACAGAATCAATCACATAAGCCCGGATAAATCGTTTACCTTCTATTTTCGGTGCAGTGGCTTCGGTAATATCTCCCCCTGCAAAGGAAACCGTTTGCCCTAACGAATTTCCATCTAAATCTACGGCGGATACTTCTACATCCTTGCTTTGCGCATATACCGTCAAATCCGGTGGTACACGAGCTAATATTGTGGTTAATGATAAAAAAACAGCCAGAGAAAAAATCCAGCATTTTTTTAATCCTCTTCTCATTTTCTCACCCTTTAACCTTCCTATTTCATTCTCTATATTGTCATTTTTATTCGTTAAATAAGATCATATTTTGACCTGTTTGTTATTTGAGTCATATAAGACTAATTCATTTATACCATATTTCATATCGCTTTACTAGTATATTATTTTACATTTCCCATTTTTATATAAAAAAATCACAAATTGTGTGATTTAATAGTATCTATCGTACATAAAAAAACTCCTTAAAAATAAGCTATAAACACCTATTCTTAAGAAGTTTTTCAATATCCTTATGAATTATACCTTTATAAACTGATCGACATCCAAAACAAAGATAACGGCTCCACCTACTTGAACCTCTAAAGGAAATGTCGCAAAATGGCTCATATCATAACCTGCTGTATTAGGAACAAGCTCTGTTCGTTTACTGGAATATTTTTCAATGATAGAAATTGCGTTTTTTACTTTTTCATCTTCACATCCACAAATCAATGTAGTATTTCCGGCGCGAAGAAAACCACCAGTCGTTGCTAATTTGGTCACTTGAAAACCATCTTTATTCAAGGCTGAACTTACCATAGGACTGTCATCATTCGACATAATCGCAAGAATCAATTTCATTTTGATCACTTCACTTTCTTTTTATCATTATACTCCTTCTAACACATCCACATCAATTTATTGGTGATACTTCCTTGCCTCGAACAGCAATTGCGGTATAATAAATATTCAATAAAGGGGGTCATGTTATGAAAACAGCACTCGTTTTAGAAGGAGGAGGCATGCGTGGTGCCTATACGTGTGGAACCATTGACTTTCTTCTCGACAACAACATTCATTTTGACGGTGTGATCGGTGTCAGTGCCGGTGCCTGCCATGCGACAAGCTATATCAGCGAACAAAGAGGACGTGCCATTCGTATTAGTGCGCACTATTTAGTAGATAAACGAAGCTTTTCTTTCAAATCTTTGATACAGACAGGTGATTTGTTCAATGCACAGTTCATCTATGATGAAATTCCCAATGTGATCGATCCGTTTGATTATAAAACCTTCAATAACTCTAAAACTCGTATGTACTGCGTTTGTTTTGATTGCGAAAACGGAGAATCAATTTATGCACCGATTCCGCACATTCAGGAAAACATGGAATATATACGTGCCAGTGCCTCCTTGCCGATCATCTCTAAGATCGTAGAGTTTGATGGTCATAAGATGTTAGATGGTGGATTAGGCGATTCCATTCCTTTTGAATTTATGATGGATAAAGGCTATGAAAAAATCGTTGTGGTTTCCACAAAAGTCAGAGGCTATCGTAAAAGCTCCAACAAGCTGATGCCAATGATTGAGAAAATGTACAAAGATTATCCTTATGTGATTGATGCCTGTAAAAACAGACACACTCGATACAATGCCCAGTTTGAAAAAATGGAAGAGTTGGAAAAGGAAGGCAAGCTTTTTGTCATTTACCCCAGTGATACGCACGGCGTAGGACGCCTGGAACAAGATGTCGTAAAACTGGAAAGCCTCTATAAAACCGGTTATCAAGATGCACAAGATTGTAAAGATGCACTTTGCGAATATCTTCAGATCGCATAATGCATCTTTTTTGATGCATGAAAAAAAGTGAGAACCTTAGTCCTCACTGATACTTGCGGCATAATAAGCTAAAATATCTTTTAAAAGCTGAATGCTTCGATCCACCTGCTCTTCTGTCATCTGTTGTACCTGATGATAGTTTTCCAACAGGATCGACTTTGATACGTTATACTTTTCCGATAAATAGGAGATCCAGTCTTCACTTTCCTTGATCTGCTGCTTAGAAATAACTCCTTCAGAAATGATCACACCTGTCAATCCCTTAACTTCTACCGGAACCGACCATTTGACAAGACCGGCATGACAGGAATATGTCTGTACCTTCATGGATTGTAATGCCTGTGTATAGTTTTCTACTGTACACTCATCACAATGTTTTAAAGCACTGTTGCTGGTTTTCAGACATTTACAGAAAAAATTCTTCTCTTTGGCACTGGCACTGACAATATCTGTCTCGTCCTGTACAAAATAACTGTGCAATCCGGTAATTTCATGATAGGCATCCATAGCCTTATAGATTGCTTCCATAGCGTTCATATCTTTCACCCCAATACTAATAGTTCTATCCCTATTAAAGCATTTTTTTGCGGAAAATGAAAGCCTTTACAGGTTAAATTCCGGTAATCTCGTGAAAAGCATGCTGGGCGGCGATGGCACCATCATTGGTTGCTGTTACGACCTGACGAAGTTCTTTTTGGATCACATCACCAGCCGCATACAAGCCTTTGATCGATGTTTCCATGTGCTCATTAACTTTGACATAGCCTCTTTCATCTAAAACGCCCAAACCTTCCAAACAAGATGTGATTGGATCCTGTCCGATATAAGGGAAGATTCCCTGGCAGGCAACCGTCTGTTTTTCTTTGGTATCTACATTTTCCAAAACAATGCCGGAAACTTTGCCGTTTTCACTCAATATTTCCTTTGGAATGTGCTTGACGATCACCTTGATCTTTTCATTGTTTTGAATCTGATCCTGAATTCGCTTTTCTGCGCGGAATACATCTCTTCGAATCACGATCGTAACCGAATTGGCAAACTGTGTTAAATACAAGCTTTCTTCCAAAGCGGAATTCCCGCCACCGATCACGACTACATCTTTTCCTCTAAAAAAGGCTCCATCACATACCGCACAGAAAGATACGCCACGTCCGATGTTTTCCTGTTCACCCGGTATGTTTAAAAGACGCTCTTTCGTTCCTGTCGCAACGATTACGGCCTTTCCTTCTACAACTGTACCATCACTTAAATACACTTTTTTATCCGCATCTACTTTTTCGACATCGCCATAGGCATACTCTGCACCAAAGGATGTCGATTGTTCAAACATCTGTGTCGCAAGATCAACACCTGAAAGTTCTTTTACACCCGGATAGTTAGAAATCAAATGTGTTTTGATCAGTTTCCCTCCCGGTGCCCCGTTATCTAATAATAATGTTTTTAAGCCGGCACGAGATCCATATACACTGGCAGCCATTCCGGCTGGCCCGGCTCCTATGATTACCAAATCGTATTGTCGCTCCATGCGCGTTCCTCCTTACATAATTCAATCAATTCACGAAGATCTGTGATCTGTTTACAAGGATGTACCTGTTTTTGTTGTTCCAACTGTCTTTCGTCATTGCTGAAACCGACAGAATATGCAGCCATATTCTTGGCACATAAAATATCTGTCACATTATCTCCGACATATATTACATCATCATGTCCCACTTTTAACAAGTTACATGCTTCTAAGAGTCCGGATGGACTTGGTTTGGGTTCAGGAAGCTGCTCTTTTCCTAAGACCACATCAAAATAAGGCTCCAAATGAATGGCCTTTAATCCCATTTTCACTATACCGATTCGCTTATTGGAAACAACCGCCATTTTATAACCCTGTTCATGTAATGTCGATACCGTTTCAAAGGCATTGGGCATCGGTTTCAATAAAGTATCGTGTAATTGGATATTGATCTTTTGATACAAGGCGATCACATCATCCAGTTCTTCCTTTTTAAAGTATTTTAAAAAGGTTTCTTCCAAGGTAGGCCCAAAGAAAGAATACAGTTCCTCTTGTGACAGTTTATGTTCCGGTTTACGGATTCGAAATACTTCCTTGAAAGTTTCAAATACTAAATGTTGCGAATCCTGCAGTGTTCCGTCCAGATCAAAAAGGATCACCGGCTTTTGATTCCAGTGAAACGCTTTATGTAAGATACCGGTGAGGCCCAATACTCCAAGCAAGATGATTGCTAAAGAAACAAGCTGTGAGACTCGAAAAGAACCAATCATCAAAGAATCGGTACGCAGGCCTTCGACTAAAAAGCGAAGCACTCCATACCAGATACAGTACATAAAGGCACAATCGCCTCGTCTTTTATAAAAACGTTTACGAAAGATAAAATAAATAAACAGAAAGCCTAAAATATTCCCGGCACTTTCATAAAGAAAGGTCGGCTCACGATACGCTCCCTGAATGTACATCTGATCTTTTATAAAAGATGGAAATAACGCATAGTAGCTTTCCGGTACGATCTTTCCAAAGGCTTCCTGGTTCATAAAATTGCCCCAACGTCCGAAAGCCTGCGCCACCATGACACCGGGCATGATACAGTCGGCCATTCGCAAAGCGCTGATCCTCTGTCGCTTAAAGTAGTAAATGCTGTAAAGAACCCCTACGATCAAACCACCATAGATAGCCAGGCCGCCATTCCAGATCGCAATGATCTGATCAGGATGCGCACTGTAAAAATCCCACTCAAAGATCACATAGTACAAACGTGCGCCAATAATGGATAAAGCCATCATGGGAATTACATAATCTTCTAAAATTGTTTTACTGTAACCCCATTTCTTCATGGTGTTCTGCGCCAGAAAGTAGGCGGCCAGTACACCGGTCAGAATCAAAACGGCATACCATGTGACATGAAGTCCTCCTATAGAAAGAATGATCTTTGTATCAGGAAAGAGCTGCATTGTCTTCATCCTCTTCTTTATTGGCCGCAATCTTTTTTAAGACCATTTCTTCAAATTCTTTGGCCGAATCAAATCCATCCTGCAACAGCAGGTAATTCGTAACCGCCGTTTCAATGATCGTTGACATCGGACGTCCGCCACTGACCGGGATGCGCATCTTTAAGATCTTTACTCCCATGATTTCCGAGTATTCTTTTTCCTCGATTCCCACGCGGTCATACTCTTCGTTTCCATCAAAAGAAACCAGTTCGATCTGAAAATCGATATTAGTCTGATGGGCAAAAGCACCAACACCATACATACGACCTACATTGATGATGCCAACACCACGAAGCTCCATAAAGCCTTCCAACATCTTCGGGGTACGCCCTACCAATACATTATGGATTCGATAACAGTCGATACGATCATCAGCAATCAACTGATGTCCCTTTTTGATCAATTCCAGGGCAATCTCACTTTTTCCCATGCCGGAAGGTCCGGTAATCATGACACCAATTCCATAAATACGCATCAATTCGCCATGAATGATGATAGAATGTGCCAACTTTTCATCCAAATAGTTGGTGACATTAACAATCGTATGTGCGGTTTCTACTGCCGTTTTAAAAATCGGAAAATTCTTACGAATCGCAATTTCCGCCAGGATAGCCGGACATTCATGCCCATGGGCAATTACGATGGCCGGTGTATCTTCACCCGTCAAAAATTCAAAGCTTCTTCGCTGTGAGACTTCATCCATCTCCTGCTCAATATATAAGATTTCTTTATCTCCTAAAATCGTCAGTCTTTTGGTTACTGTATTGGGAAAATAACCGGCCAGCTCCAACCCCGGTCGATTGGTTTCTGCGGTGACCAACTTTCGCTGCAGGCTTTCTTCATCGCCCGTTACTCTTTCCCAATTAAATTTAGCCGCTAGATCTTTGACGCTGATCGTTGGCTGTGTTTCCTGCTGTGCCATGTTCTCACTTCCTTTCCAACAAAGGTTTCAAATATTGTCCGGTATAGCTCTTTTCACAGGCAGCTACCTGTTCCGGTGTTCCTGTGACTAAGATCGTTCCACCATCCTGACCGCCTTCCGGTCCGATATCGATGATCTGATCCGCACATTTGATCACATCCAGATTGTGCTCGATCACAACCACCGTATCTCCATGATCGACCAATCGCTGTAAAACTTCAATCAATTTTCGTACATCGTCGCTGTGCAAGCCGGTCGTTGGCTCATCTAAGACAAACAAAGTCTTTCCGGTTGCCTTTTTCTGCAGTTCACTGGCCAGTTTAACACGTTGTGCTTCCCCACCGGACAAGGTCGTCGCACTCTGTCCCAGCTTGATATACGACAAACCTACATCATATAAAGTCTGCAGCTTATGACGAATCTTGGATACATTGGAGAAAAAGTCCAGTGCTTCCTCGACCGTCATATCTAATACGTCCGCAATATTCTTTCCTTTATAACGCACCTGCAACGTTTCTTCGTTATATCGTTTTCCATCGCACTGATCACAAGGTACATACACATCCGGTAAAAAGTGCATAGAGATGCGAAGAATACCATCACCCTGACACGCTTCACAACGTCCTCCTTTGACATTAAACGAGAAACGTCCTTTATCATATCCTAACATTTTTGCTTCCTTGGTTTGGGCAAACAAATCACGAATATCATCAAAAACACCGGTATAAGTCGCCGGATTACTTCGTGGTGTACGACCGATCGGATCTTGACCGATCTCTACGATCTTATCAATATTTTCCAGACCCTTGATTTCCTTGCACTGACCCGGTTTGATACGAAGAAGACCTAGTGCATTTTGTACGCCATGGGTCAAAACTTCCGTCACTAGACTGGACTTCCCAGATCCGGAAACACCGGTCACAACGGTAAAAGTACCAAGTTTAAAATCTACGGTTACATTTTTCAAGTTATTTTGACTGGCTTTAACAATACGCAGCTTTTTTCCATTTCCTTTACGGCGCTTTGTCGGAACTTCGATGCGTTTACGTCCACTTAAATACGCACCGGTGATGGAGTCCCGATTTTCCATGATTTCCTGTGGTGTTCCTGCCGCAACGATCTGTCCGCCATGAATACCGGCCCCCGGTCCGACATCCACGATATAATCACTGGCACGCATCGTATCTTCATCATGTTCTACCACAATTAGTGTATTGCCTAAATCACGCATATCTTTTAAGGCAGAAATCAAACGATCGTTATCTCTTTGATGCAAACCGATACTCGGTTCATCCAATACATACATCACACCGGTCAAACGAGAACCGATCTGTGTGGCCAAACGAATACGCTGTGCCTCCCCTCCGGATAAGGTAGAAGCTAAACGATCCAAGGTTAAATAATTCAATCCGACATGATTTAAGAATTCTAAGCGGTTCTTGATTTCTTTAATGATCAGATGTGCAATATTTTCCTGCATGGGCGTCAGCTCTAAATGATTCATAAAATCCAAGGCTTCTTTGATCGACATCTGTGTCCATTCATGAATATTTTTTCCACCTACACGCACACTTAAAGCCTGTTCGTTTAAACGCGCACCATGACATACCGGACATGGGGCATCGGCGATAAAGGATCCATACCAGTCTCTGGACATAGCCGAAGTTGTTTCCATATACCGACGTTCGATCATCGGTACGACCCCTTCAATATATTCATTTTTCGTTTGATGGATACCACCGCGCGAATGAAGCTGATAGGCAATCGGTACATCCGATCCATATAATATATAATTCAGTTTTTTCTTCGGAAGATCTTTGATCGGAACACTTGTATCGATTTGATAATAATCAATTAATGCCTGCATACGCTGCCATTCCAGATTTTCCGTATTGACGATGTTTTTATAGTAGCGAATGCCTCCCTTATCAATAGATAAAGAAGGATCCGGAATCAACAATTGTAGATCCACCTTTTGTGTGATCCCCAAACCCTTACATTCCGGGCACGCCCCAAAAGGCGCATTAAAGCTGAACAATTTAGGTTCCAGTTTCGGTACGCTGAAACCACAGATCTTACAGGCATAATTACTGGAAAAAAGAATCTCTTCGTCCTTTGTCAGTAAAATGGCCAGGCCATCGCTTAACTTTAATGCGGTTTCCAGGGAATCATGAAAACGCGAACGATTATCCGATTTCACGATACGATCCACAACCACATCAATGTTGTGCTTTTTGTTTTTTTCCAATGGTTCCACTTCTTCCAGATAAACGATCTGTCCGTCCAAACGAATACGAACATAGCCTTCCTTGATCAACTTGTCCAAAAGATCCTTGTGTGTTCCTTTCTTTCCGGAAATCACCGGTGCCAGAATCGTACAACGTGTTCCGTCTTCCAATTCCATGATACGATCGATCATCTCTTTGATCGTACTGCCGGTAATCGGTTCATTGTGATGTGGACAATAGGGCACACCGATCCGCGCATACATCAAACGCAGATAATCATAAATTTCGGTTACCGTACCGACTGTACTGCGAGGATTGTTGGAAGTCGTTTTCTGATCGATCGCAATGGCCGGAGACAGACCATCGATCTGATCCACATCTGGTTTTTCACTATTCCCTAAAAACTGTCGGGCATACGCCGACAGAGATTCCATATATCGTCTTTGCCCTTCGGCATAAATCGTATCAAATGCCAAAGAGGTCTTCCCACTTCCGGATACTCCGGTCATAATGACCAGCTTATCACGAGGGATTTCCAAATCTATATTTTTCAGGTTGTTTTCACGAGCACCTTTGATTGAAATTGTTTTATGTTCCATTTTTTTATCACCTGCCTTGTTATTATACCATAGGAAAAACACTTCACCTACCGACAAGACCATATCTCTGAAGTATAAGACAATTTTTTTAAAAAACTTTTAAACGTTTTTTGATTTTTTATCGTATTAAATAGTAGTACTTATTTTTTCCGGAATAGATATAGTGCTGATTCAGGATTCATTCATAAAAAGAAAAGAAGGTGATATTTTGACAGTGAATCCCTATGATCTCTGTTTAAAGGAGGTCTTTTCCAATAAACAGCATTTTGCCGATCTGTTTTCTACCGTCTACTTTAAAAAGGGGTTACTTCTGAATCCAGATAAGCTTTCACTCTATGACAAGGAAACACATCATGATTTAGGATTTCGTAAGGAAAATGATTTGTTGATGTTTTATGATAACAAGTTCTTTCTCCATCTTGAATTTCAAAGAAAGAAGGATCCCTACATGCCCGTTCGTATCTTAAACTACAAGTATGCCGGTATCCATCAACAGATCAAGACCGATACCAAACTGCATCTGTTGTATCCGGTTTATTCCCTGACCCTTTACATGGGCGAATCAAAATGGGAACATCGTAAGAGATTGTATGAGTGCATGGTCGATAATCAGTGGAACGCAAAGGAGATTCCCGACTATCAGATGGAACTGTTTGACATTAACAGTGATCCTATCGATTTTATGTGTCTTTATTTACAGAAGTTCTTTCGTATCATACAATATGTATATCAAAAGAAATGGGAAAATTTATACACGGATTCCTTACTGGAGAACGTAGAAGAGGATATCTTCTATCATGCCAATGTATTTGTGAATTTAAATCAAGAGTTTATACAAAAGCATACAAAGGAGGGTGTTATCAGCATGTGTAAAGCATTAGAAGAATATGCACAGGAATGTATTGAAAATGGCTATTCAAAAGGTTTAACAAATAAAGCTTATGAAATTGCGCAAAATATGTTATCTGAGGGCCTACAACATGACCTGATTTCTCGCTTGACAGGACTTAGCGAAGAAGCTGTTCTAAAACTATCTCAACAGTAAATACAAAGAAAATCAGATGCTGAATAAATGATTCAACATCTGACTTTTTTTATAATTGCTGTTCTGTTCGAGCGATGATATCATCCTGTATCGCTTTACTTAATACATTAAAGAATGCGGAATATCCGGCAACACGAACAATAAGATCCTGATGTTTTTCCGGATGAATCTGAGCATCCAATAATGTCTCCTTATCTACAACATTGTATTGTACATGATAGCCATGCAGACGATTAAAGAAAGTTCGCAACATCATTTCCAGCTTCTGCTTGTTTTCTTCCGTCGATAACATAGCCGGTGTTACCTTTTGATTCAATAAAGAACCACCGGTGATTTCAATGGTCGGAAGCTTAGATACACTTTTGAATACCGCTGTTGGTCCATGCGTATCCATCGCATGTGCCGGACTGGAACCTTCTGCCAATGGCTCTCTGGCCTTTCTGCCATCCGGTGTAGCCATGGTACCAAATCCTTGCCCCACATTCGCAGAAATCGAAGAAGTACCCGCATAACGAATACCGCCAATCGGACCTCTGTGATAACGAGTGTTTGGATATTTCTTCATTTCATCGATATAAGAAGCATAAGCCTGTACGATCAATTGATCCGCATAATCCTCATCATTACCGTATTTTGGCGCTTCTTTGATCAACATTTTCTGAATCTTTTGATTTTCTGGACTGGAAAAATCATCTAAAATTGCATCCCACAGCTCTTTTTGAGTCATCTTCTTTTCTTCAAAAACCAGTTTTTTAATGGCGGCCAAGCTATCTGCCATATTGGCAATTCCCACCTGCAATCCGGAAATGAAATCATAGATCGCACCACCTTCTTTGATAGTCTTTCCTCGGGCAAGACAATCATCGACCAGTGTAGAGCATAAGATATCCGGCACTTCTTTTTCCGAAGCCTGATCGATCGTATTTTCTACGATCACGCTCATTCGTGTTAACTCTCTTACGGTTTTACCCCAGGCATCCATCAATTCCTCAAAACTTTTCATATCGGTAAATTGACCATAGCCTTTTGTGAACCGCTTTTGACTGGTCAAATCGATCCCGTTATTCATGGCCATCAAAAGAATTCTTGGAAAATTCATATAGCTCATGCCTGTGCAACGATAGCCCCATTTCCCTGGAACTGCCGTTTCTACACAGCCGATGGCGCTGTAATTATAGGCATCATCTTCCTTTACCCCTTTATCGATGAAAGAAGGGATGATGATCTCATCGTTATTGAAAGCCGGCATGCCAAAGCCCAGCTTCATCACTTCAATACATTCGTCAAAGAATTTTGGATCGATATGGGCATGATAGCGCACCGTCAAATTCGGTTGCGTCAAGCGAGTCTGTGCTACCGAACGAAGCACCAGATAAGACATCTCATTGACCGCATCTTTTTTATCTGTTGTTTGTCCACCAATCGTTACATTTTGATACATCGGTGAACCGGCACTGGAAAATGTATGGGCCTGCGAACGTACTTTATTAATCGTCAAGGCTTTGATCCAAAGATTGCTTAAAAGTTCTAAGACTTGATCATCATCGATCAATCCTTGTTCTTTATCTTTTTGATAATACGGCTGCATATACTGATCAAAGCGTCCAAAAGATACAGAATGTCCATTGGATTCAATCTGCAAAACAACCTGAATCAACCAAATTGCCTGAATGGCCTCATAAAAGCTTTCCGCCGGCTCATAAGGAACCTTAGAACAAATCCTTGCGATTTCCAACAACTCTTGTCGTCTTTCTTCATTTGCGGTTTTAGCCTGTTCTCTGGCAAGATCAGCATAGCGTCTGGCAAACGATTTCACGGCATCGATCACGATCAAAACCGCATCATAAAAATGATATTTACTGATGGATGCAGGATCACAAAGATCTAATGCTTCTTTTGCCTCCAAAGTACGCTTTTCATATCCCTTCAAACCTTCTTTTAATAATCGTTCATAATAAACTGCTAAATGTGCATCACCTGCATTCAGCTTTCCTTCCATGCCAAAGAAACCTGTTTCCATATAAACATCTACTTCTTTAGGAAGCATCGCCATCCCTTTAGCTCTCAAATTATTATTTTCCCAAAAAGGCGCAATTGAGCGAAGCTCTTCTTTAGTTTGTTCTGTAATATAGAAAACATCACCATCTCTTTTTTCAAAGGTATCCAGCTCATTGATCACAAACTCCAATGTATATTCCGGAAAGACGGGTGCATCACGATTCGATTCTGCCTGATTGCCTGCCAACAAGCTTTCCTCTTCGATATAAATATCCATCTTTTCCAAAATATTCTTTAACATCAACGCACGTTTTAAGACAACCGGCTTTTCCAGATTTGCCTTATATGCTTCTGTACATAATAAAGCCCTTTGTGATCGAACATACGGTTTCTTATCTAAAACACTCTGACGATATTTATGCATACGAGGTGTCAAAGAACCAAAATGTTGTGTATTCTCCATAAGAGTGTCCTCCTTATTTTACTTGTAGTCTATCAATCCTTTTCTCTCTTGTCAATTCATTTGTAATGTTTTTTAGTTTCATTTGAAACTTTTTATGTTTACAAACTGACTTCCCACTGATACACTATAAGCATGACAAAAGGACTTATTTTCAACATACAAAAATTTTCGATTCATGATGGACCCGGTATTCGAACTACGATTTTTTTAAAAGGCTGCCCTTTGCGCTGTAAGTGGTGTGCCAATCCTGAAAGCCAAAGTGCCCATGTTCAAATCTTATGGGATCAAAAGAAATGTGTACATTGTCTTCAGTGTGTAAAAAGTTGTATGTATCAGGCAATTTCATGTAGAGAGGGAGAAATTCATATCGATGAAGCGCTTTGCCAAGGCTGTCTGAACTGCGTTTCAACGTGTCTTCAAAGTGCACTGTCTAATGAAGGAGAAACAAAGGAAATTGAAGAAATCGTGCGCATTGCCTTACAAGATAAAGACTTTTATGAAGAATCCGGCGGTGGTATCACGATATCCGGCGGGGAAGGGATGTCACAACCAGACTTCTTAAAAGAACTGGTCAAAGAATTAAAAAAACACAATTTACATCTGGCGATTGAAACAACCGGTTATATTCCAAAAGAAACCTTTCATGAGCTGGCGCCACTCTTTGATCTGCTCTTATTTGATGTCAAACACTATGATACCAACCGCCATTTTGAAGGTACCGGCGTTCACAATGAACGAATTATCAACAACTTAAAATGGGCCTTTCATCAAGGTCTGGAAATCCTTCCCCGTATTCCGGTTATCCCCAGCTTTAACAATTCCATCCAAGATGCCGCCGGTTTAGCTTCTTTATTGACGGAGATTGGACTCAAAAAAGTACAACTTCTTCCATTTCATCAATTTGGAGAGCGAAAATACGAGATGATGCATAAAGAATATGCCTATAAAAACGTCAGGGCGCTGCAGAAAGAAGATTTAATCGAATATCAAAATGAATTCATAAAAAAAGGCTTAGATTGTTTTTTCTAAGCCTTTATAATTTCTACTTTTTGTTCCAATAAATATTGTTCCTGCTCCGCCGGAATATCCGAATTGGTAATCAACATATGAATTCGATTGGTGGCGATCAAAGATACATTGCCTTTCTGATAAAATTTGGAGGAATCTGTCACCACTATGACTTTTTCCACTTGTTTAGCCATATCTTGTACCGCAACACTTCGCATATAATCATTTCCGGTAAATCCGGTACGAATACTAAAGCCATCTGTGCCGATAAACAATTTATCCGCAAAATAAGCCTGCGCACATTGCGCCGTCATCGGTCCTACCATGACCTGCGATTCCTTTTGATAGTTTCCACCCAGAAGAACAATCTGCACATTTTCGATCTTGCGCACATAATCGGCAATAAAAGCCGAGTTGGTTACAATCGTTACATCCTTTTTTGTCTGTGCGATTTCCACTGCCAACAAAGCACAACAGGATCCACTTTCAATAAAGATCGTTTCCCCATCTTCAACCAGTTGTGCGGCTCTTTTTACAATCTGCATCTTCTGTTCAAAATGAAAGGCAAGCCGTTTATTAATGTCATCACTGTTATTCAGCGTGGCATATCCATGTTCACGAACCAACATCCCACTTTGTTCCAAGGCAATCAGATCTTTTCGAATCGTTACCTGTGAAACATTTAAAAGCGTGGAAAGGCGCGAGACTTCCATTTTATGATATCGACTTAATAACTCTAATATTTTCGCATGTCTTTCGTTCATACGATAAGAATACCATTATCTTCTTTTAAAAACAACGAAGAGTCTTAACCCTTTAGGCGATGCATCCACTTTTTGCGAAAGAGTCGAAATAAAAAGAGAACGCCACGAACATTAAGCTCCAGTGCCATCGCAAACCAGACGCCCGGTAAGCCATAATGACCGGCTAAACCGGCTGCCAAAGGAATACGAACCAGCCACATACTGATAAGATTCATCAAAGAAGAAGATAATGTATCGCCGGCTCCCTGCAAAACACCGGCCACGACAATGCTGGCTCCATACATCGGTTCGGCAAAAGCTTCTATGCGAAGGATCTGTACCCCTAAAGCGATGATCTGTGCATCAGGGGTTAATAAATGCATCATCAAAGGTGAACCAAAATACATAAACAAGCCAGAACAAGTCATCAAGCCAACACCTAATGCCGTAGTCAACGTGCCCAAACGAAAGGTCAAATCTTGTCTTTTGGCACCAATACTTTGCCCAATCAAGGTGATGGCAGCACTTTGTACTCCATACCCCGGCATATAACATAAACTTTCAGCCGTAATCCCAAAACTGTTGGCCGCAATCGCAATCGTCCCCAGAGGCGATACGATACGGGTAAATGCCACATATGCGCTGCTTGTCACAAAACGATCCAATCCTACCGGAAGACCAATCTGCATGGCTCTTTGAATCGTGTGTCGATCAAAGCACAGCTTTTCATCTTTATGAAGCTTTAAAATATCGCTTTTATAAAACAGAAATCCACACAACAATAACGATACGACCAGCTGAGAACAGCCCGTACCGATACTGGCACCCATGACACCCAGATTCAAATAAAAGATAAAAAACAAATTAAAGAAAACATCCAGTATGCACATCAGAATATTCAATAAACTGGGTACTTTCATATTTCCGGATGCCTGCAGCATCCCTGTGGCGATGTAGTTCAGCTGTTGAAAGGGCAAAAAAAGAGCAAACACCAAAAAATAGTAATACGCATTTTGAACAATTTCCGGTGTTCCTTTTAACCATATCGGTAATGAAGAAGAAATCAGACATCCGATCAAGCTTAAAACCAGGGCAAAAGCCAAACAGATCACAAAACCCTGCTTCATGATATTTCGTGCCTTACTAAATTGTTTGGCTCCAATGGCATGAGCCACCTGAACACTAAAACCGGTAATACCGGCAAAACAAATTCCGCCAAACATCCATGTCGTACTGGATACTAGCCCAATACTGGCAGAGGCATTGGCGCCCAGGCTTCCCACCATACCGGCATCGATATACTGCATCACGGTACTGGAAATCTGAGAAAGGATGGCCGGCAGTGCCAGTAGAAATATCATTTTGATCTGATCGGATGTGTGTAAGGTTTCTCCATTTCGAAGCTTGGATAAATACTGATTCTGCATACCTTTCTCCTTTCTTTTGATACTTTCCCGATTTATAATACAGATATGGCTAAGATCTTTATCGCAAAACTGGATGCGGATACAAAACACAAAATCTGTCGCAGAGAACTATCCTTAGAACAGTTAAAATTTATATATTCTATCTTATCTAAGGAACAAAAACGCAAACATAAAGCCTTTCAAGCTGCCGTTTGTTTGACCCTTTTGATTTTGGCAATCTTACTGATCCTTACTTTTTTTCTCAGTGAAAAGCCAGATATATTATGGATTTGTTTTGCCATGTTAGCTGCTATGCTGGTTCTTGTTTTTATCCTGTTTGGTTTCTATCGATGGGATATTTAAAGTTTCAATTCAATCATTTGATTCAAAAACACTATGTCGAATATGTCAGTCTATTAAAGCTGTAATCCATCTTTGACTAGTTCGATAGCTTGTTTTCCCGTGCATGTTTCCGGCTCTAAAACCAAAATCAAAAACTGATTCCAAAATCGATCAATTTCGTCTTGTGGATCCATATCTGGGGCATACTTTTTTGCTAAGTGCGTAATCGCATTCCTTTTTTCATGCTCGTCTGCCACTGTGATTTTTCCTTGAGCAATGACACTTTTATATTTTGTCGTAAATTTTTCCGGTAAAATCTCATCTTTATCAATGACACAAAAAGAAGCATATGGATTCTGGTTCAGCAGTTTCAATTTATAGCCTTCCAAAGCCACATGAAAATAAATCTTCTGATCGGCATAGACATAGCTTAATGGCACCGCATATGGTTTTTGATCCATACCACATAAAGCCAAAACTCCCGATGTATTTCTCTTCAAAATCTCTAATGTTTCTTCTTTTGATAGTTCCTGCCTTGTTCTTCTCATTGTAGTTCCTCATCGGTAATCGCATTCAATGCGTTTTGTACTTCTTTCATCGTTTCATCCAGGCAACCTTCTTCAAAAGGACTCTTTAAGTTGGCAGCCTGCACGATTTGTCGGAAAGGAAGACTGCCGCCCAATTTACAGATTTTTTTATAATCTTTTAATGTACTTGGATCCTTTTTTTGAGCCCGGCTCCAAAACTGTAAAGCACAGATCTGTGCCAGTGTATAGTCGATGTAATAAAACGGATCCATAAAGATATGAAGCTGCCGCATCCACCAGCCTCCTCTTTCCAATACATCGATCTCATCATAGTTTTTGTGCGGTAAATACATCTTTTCCAACTTTCTCCATGTTTCCATACGCTTGGCATGCGTGTACTCTGGATGAGCATAGATTTCATGTTGGAAGTGATCCACCAAAACTCCATAAGGTAAGAATCTGATGGCATCGCTTAAATGCTGAAAATAAAACTTCCTGGTATCTTCTTTAAAGAAGTCTTTCATCCAGGGGTATGTCAAAAACTCCATGGACATGGAATGAATCTCTGCGCTCTCACTGGTTGGCCAGATACAATCCGATGGAAAAATATCACGAGAAGCATATGCCTGGTAGGCATGACCAGCCTCATGTGTGAGAGTTTCTACATCTGAACTGGTTTGATTGAAGTTCGCAAAGATAAACGGTGCACCATATACATCAAAAGATGTGCAATATCCACCGGCAGCCTTACCCGGCTTACTTTCCAGATCCATGAGTTCATGATCCACCATAAATTGAAAGAATTCACCGGTATCTTTATCAAGTTCCTGATACATATGCAGTGCAATTTTTACCATCGTCCTGGCATCCTGCTTAGGTGTTGGGTTTCCGCTTTGAAACTCCACCTTTTCATCCCATGCATATAACGCATCCAGTCCCAGTCTTTTTTGTTGGCGCGCAAAAAGAGAAGCTGTGACCGGTACGACCGTATCCAATACTTGTTTACGATACGTTTGAACATCCTCTTTCGTATAATCAAAACGATACATGCGATAGTATCCCATCTCTGTATAGTCTTTATATCCCAGCTTCTGTGCCATCGTTGTTCGTATCTTTACCAAAGAATCAAAAATCTCGCCTAATTCTTCCTCATATTTCTCAAACCATCCCCAATATGCTTTTGTAGCTTTTTTTCGCATAGAGCGATCGCTTGCCTTCATGAATGGTTCTAATTCGGACAAAGTGCGCTTTTTTCCTTCAAATTCAATTTGTGCACTGGCAACCAGCTGTTGATACTGGCTGGAATATTGATTTTCCTTTTGTAGCTCTTCAATGATGTCTGGAGAAAAACATTTTTTATCAAATTCTTTAGCCAGAAAATAGGTAGAAGGAATTTCCTTTTCCAATTCTTTTCGATACGGACTTTCCAAAATCACATTAGAAATACGAACCAGATCTTCCTGTAAAATCGGTGCAATTTCATCAATATGCTCCTGTTCTTTCTTATAATATTCATCCCGTGTATCGATCGTATGTCGAACTTCACACAAACTAAATTGTGTATAAAGCTCTTTTTTGTACACATCTAAATCTTTAAAAGCTTGTTTAAAAGAAGCATAATCTTCTGCGTTTACAAGCTGGCTTTCTATTTTCCGAAATTTATCTTTTGCCTGTTTGACATCAATTGTATGATATGGATATTCACTGAATTTCATGGCCGTTCCTCCTGTTATTTATCAATGGAATCATTTTATCACTTTTAAATACAGAATAAAATTTTGTGATCACGGATTGTGTTAGAATAAGATACAGACAGGAGGGATCCTATGTTGTCCATGCATAAGGTTCGAGGTCATCTGAAAACGATCAATCAACATAAAGCCAAAGTTACACAGCTTTGTTTTCGCTGTCATTTGTATAAGCAGGGAATTTTACATGATTTAAGCAAATATACCTGGACAGAGCTGAAAACCGGTTTTACCTATTACCAAGGTTTTCGTTCCCCTATCGATGCCCAGAAGGAAGACATAGGCTATTCTTTAAGCTGGCTTCATCATAAGGGCCGTAATAAACATCATTGGGAATACTGGTTAGATAATGGACCAAATGGAGTCCATCCGGTAAAGATGCCGGCCAATTATGTCATCGAGATGTTTTGTGATCGCGTCGCCGCCAGTATGATCTATCAAAAGGATCAATATACCGACCACAGTGCTTTGGATTATTACATGCAAGGTAGAAATCGTATCATGATCCATCCGGATACAGACCGACTGATTCTCTTTCTTCTGCAGTATCTGGCAGATCATGGATTGGACGATACGATCGATTTTATCGTTCATCATGTACGAAAAGAAGGATATTCCATTTTAGAAGACAAAACAGGCTCCTCCTCAAAACAAAATTGAGAAAGAGCCTGTTTTTATAGACAATTTTTAAAGATTTCGACAATATCCTGCTCATTTAAAGCAACAAAGGCATTGGATAAACGTCCATTACGATTAGCATGTTTTGCCATTTCTTCAAAGTGCATATCATCGATACCTAATTCGCTTAAACGCATAGGGATTCCTGCATCTTTGAAAAAGTGTTCCAACGCATCGATGCCCGCATAGGCAAGCTTTGTTTCATCCTGACCTTCCAAATTCCAAACTTCTTTGGCAAAACGAACAAATCGCCACGTTACTGAAGGATCTTTTTGAAGGATATAACGCATCCAGGCAGGTGTTAAGATCGCCAGTCCCACACCGTGCGTAATATCATAGTAAGCGGAAAGCTCATGCTCCATCGCATGACAAGGCCATCCGGTAGAAGCCTTTCCGTATTCCGGAATGCCGGAGCATGCTACGGAGGCACAGGCCATTAAATTGGCTCTGGCAGAATAATTATCCGGTTCTTTAAGTACGATTGGTAAATTTTTGATCACTGTTTTTAAAACACCCTGTGCCAGTTCATCCGATAAATCACTGTCTTTTGTTTTTGAGAAGTATCCTTCCATGATATGACTCATGATATCGGCAGATCCGGAAGCACTTTGATAGGAAGAAACACTAAAAGTATAGGTCGGATCACAAATCGAAGCGGTAGGATAAGTAAAAAGTCCTCCCAGTTTTTCTTTTGTCTTTAAATTGGAGATAACACCGCCACCATCAAATTCAGAACCGGTCGCACTCAATGTCAAAATATCGACAAGCGGTAATGCCTTTTGAAGATGATCTGACGTTTTGACCATTTCCCATAGATCCTCTCCCGGATAATAAACACCGGCCGCAATGGCTTTGGAACAGTCAATGACAGAACCGCCGCCAACTGCCAGAATCACATCAATTTGATGATGCTTACAAAGGGCCACGCCTTCAACAACGGATTCAATTCGAGGATTAGGCGCAATGCCGGATAGCTCCACCACCTCAAAGCCACCTGCATCAAGGATTTTTTTGATCGTATCATACAATCCTGTCTTTTTGATGGAACCACCGCCATATGCCAACAAAACTTTCTTTCCCAATGGTTTTAAAATACTTTCCAGTTGGGAAATCTGGTTTTTCCCAAAATAGATCTTAGTCGGAATATCATGTACATAATTTAGCACTTGTTCTCACTCCTTTTTGACTCTATTTAATCATAGTTCAAAAAGGCTTTTCAATTTTTATGCTTTATCAAAGTTATTTGATTACTCCACGGTTACTGACTTGGCAAGATTTCTAGGTTTATCGACATCACAGCCTTTTAACACCGCTCCATAGTAGGCAAAAAGCTGTAAAAGGATAGCGGCTGGTATAGCTGCCAAAGCCGGGTGTACATCCGGAATGCGCAGGACTTTTTGAAATGCATGTGTATCCTGATGCTGAGTCGTAATCAGTATAACGTTAGCTCCTCTGGCGATGGTTTCTTCAATGTTGGAAATCGTCTTAGAAGCAACTTCTTCCTGTGTCGCAAGCGCTATGACCACCGTTCCTTTATCGATTAAGGCAATCGGTCCATGTTTAAGTTCTCCGGCAATATAAGCATCCGCATGGACATAGGAGACCTCTTTTAGCTTTAAGGCGCCTTCCACGACACTAAAATAATCCAATCTTCGACCAATAAAATACGCATCTTTTTGATCTTTTAAACATTGTGCATAATCTTTGACAATTTCTTTTTGTGCCAACATATCCTTTGTGATTTCTGGAATTCTTTGCAAATCTTCTATCAGCTTGGATACATCTTTTGGTTGGCGTCCTAATTTCTCACTCAAGGCGATCATCAGACATACTAAGAGTACAAGCTGTGTTGTATAAGCTTTTGTGCTCGCCACTGCGATTTCCGGTCCGGCACAAGTATAAAGTGTACAATCCGATTTACGAGCTAAAGAAGATCCCAATACATTAACGATAGATAACGTCTTTGCCTGTTTTTCCTTTGCCAGCTGTAAAGCCGCCAGGGTATCAGCTGTTTCCCCGGATTGTGATACAAAAATACATAGCGTATCTGAATTCAAATAATAATTCCCGTACCGAAATTCGCTGGCTGCCAACGCAAAGGAAGGACAGGCCGGAACCCATTGACGGAACAGATCTTGTGCATATGAAGCGGCATTTAAAGCCGTTCCGCAGGCCAAAAAGTAAACTCTTTCCAGCTTTTCCCAGTTGATATTTAATTCTTTCAGCTCATCCATTCTTACATCATTATCCACTCGACCACGCAAAGTTTCTGATAGAACATAAGGTTGCTCATGAATCTCTTTTTCCATGAAAGTATCATAACCACCTTTTTGCGCTGCCTGCAGATCGTAAGGAATGTGCATCCATTTTTGTTTCTTAAGTTCTCCCTGAAAATCATAGACTTGTATTTTATCGGCTTTTAACACCGCAATTTGTTCATCCTCTAAACTCAAAATATCTTTGGTGTATTCTAAAACAGCCGGTATATCACTGGCACAAAAACTACCATATGCACAATGTCCGATAATCATAGGGCTTTCCTTTTTGGCAACATAAATCGTATCAGGGTCTTGTACAGACACCACACACAAGGCAAAGCTGCCTTCTAAATAGCGCACTGCCTTTTGTAGTGCCTCCAATAGATTTCCTCGATCATAGTAGTCGATCAAATGCACGATGACTTCACTATCGGTTTGCGATACAAAAGGATATCCCTGTCGAATCAACTCTTTTTTGATGGCCTGATAATTTTCGATAATACCATTATGTACGATAGAAATCGTGTTCTTCGCATTCGTATGTGGATGTGAATTAAGATTACTGGGAATACCATGCGTAGCCCAGCGCGTATGACCAATCCCGGTTTTCTGTGGATGTGACTCTCCCTTCAACAAGTCTTCCAGCTGACACAAACGTCCTTTACTTTTAAAGGTATATAATCCATTATCATCTACTAAAGTCACACCGGCTGAATCGTATCCCCGGTATTCGAGTTTGTTTAAACCCTGCATTAAAAATGGTAAAGCTTCCCCTTTACCCACGAAACCTGTAATTCCGCACATGAAAAAATCCTCCATTTTCTATTCACTTCATGGAGGATACCGAATGGATTTGTTCAATCTTCACAGACTGTTTTTGTCCATTGTTTCAGGCCGTATCCAGCCTCCAGGTCACCCGCCGAATCTTTCGAAAAACCTGGTCCTCGTCAACTGTAAAATTACAGTCCTGGCGCTTTTCTTTGTATAGACCCCATGAATGCATTCTATTATACGCAAAAAGATAAGCTTTGACAAATTCCTCCACAAAAAAAGGAAGATTACTCTTCCTCAATCAGATGTAAAAGCTCTAAAAGTCGAGTTAAATCTTCCTTGTCTT